>CAJFVW010000044.1 GCA_904420575.1 uncultured Gordonibacter sp. | reverse complement strand
TTCTCTCGGCGAGGCTGCCACGCACCGCGCTTCCTCGACAACGCCACTGTTACGGCACCTCTTCGCTTCGGATTCTGCCCGCCGCCGCGCCGCCGCGCGGAAGCCGCGCATCGTATGCTGGACGCCCTGAGCGAAAGGAGCTGCCATGGCAGGCAGAAAAGGAGCCATCGCGTTCGGGCTCGTGTACATACCCGTCGAGCTGTTCGCCGCCACGCAGGACGATGCCGTGCGGTTCAACCAGCTGGCGAAGGACAGCATGAAGCGCGTGCGCTACGTCAAGACGTGCCCCGACTGCAAGCGCGAGCTGGGCCCCGACGACATCGTGAAGGGCTACCAGTACGAAAAGGGCAAGTACGTGGTGGTGACCGACGAGGAGCTGGAATCCATCAAGTCCGAAGCCGACCGCTCCATGAAGATCGTCCAGTTCGCGGACGCCGACGAGATATCGCCCATCTTCTTCGAGAAGCCCTACCAGATAGTCGCCCAGCCCGGCGGCGAGCGCGCGCTCGAACTGCTGCGCCAGGCCATGCTGGCCGAGAACAAGGTGGCCATCGGCACCACGGTGCTGGGGAACTCCGAAACGCCCGTCGCCATCATGCCGTACGGCGACGACCTGGTCATGATCACCCTGCACTACGCCAGCGAGGTGAAGGACATCCCCAAGACCGTGCAACACCCCGACGTGGCCGAGCCCGAGCTGGACATGGCGAAGCGGCTCATCGACAGCATGACCGAACCCTTCGACCCCGCCCGCTTCAAGAACGCCTACCAGGAAAAGCTCATGGACCTCATCCAGAGCAAGATAGCCGGCAAGGCCGTGGTGACCGAACGTCCGGCAGAGCGGCCGAGCAACATCATCGACCTCATGGACGCCCTGTCTGCCAGCCTGAAGGAGCAGGAGGGCGAGAAGGACGCCGCCGCCAAGCCCGCGCCCGCCCGCAAACGCGCGGCCAGCGCTGGCCGCGCCGACGAGGATCCGAAACCTTCCGCGAAGCGAAGCGGCACGACCCGCAAGAAGGCGGCTTCATAAGGGGCCGGCAGAGGGCTGCCAGAGGGCCGTCGGGGAAGCCGTCGGCGCGTCAGGCCTTTCGCCTCCCCAGTCGCTCCCCTATGCCCTTGACGGCCCAGACCGACGCCAGGCCCAAGGCGACGCCGATGGCGGCGCCGGCCAGGATGTCGGTGGGATAGTGCACGTAGAGATAGACGCGCGAGAAGGCGATGAGCGCCGCGACCGTCACGGCGCCGGCCTTGGCGGCGGTCACGCCACGGCCCCCCTTCGGCAGGCAGCATATCGCCGTGGCGGCGGCGAACGACACCATGGAATGGTTCGAAGGGAACGACGAGCCGCCGGGAGGCGGGATGAGCAGGCCCATGAAGCCCGTCGCCTCGAACGGGCGCACGCGGCCGAACAAGGGCTTCAGCACCAGCATGCCAAGCGCCGCCGTCGCGAGCACCGCCACGGCCACGGCGATGCCGTACACGCGCCGCTTCGGCTGCGCCGCCAGCACGGCGGCCGCCAAGAACCACACGATGGCGAGGTCGCCCAGATGCGTGGCCGCAAGCATGACGGCGTCGAGCGCGGGCCCGCGCAAGTGCTCCTGCACGAATTCGAGGATGGCAAGGTCCACGGCGGCCCCTCAGCGGCGCGCGCCTGCGACCGCATCGTCATCGGGCTCGAGCACCTCGGCGTAGCGTGCGTACAGTTCGGGGATGGCGCGCTTCATGTTCACGGGCTTGAACGTCTTCGCGTCCACGAGGCAGTGGGTGCTCCGTCCCGTGCAGCAGGGAGGCGCCGTGTCCAGGTCCTGGCCCTGCCTGAACACCTCGTAGGCGTAGACGGTCTTCGTCGGCCGCGACGACGCCACGCGCGTGCGCACCACGGCCACGTCGCCATAGCGCAAAGGCTCGCCGTAGTCCACCGCGAAGCCCACCACCGGCGAGAGGTAGCCCGCCTCCTCGATCTTCTTGTACGGGTACCCGACCGCTTCCAAAAACGCGGTGCGCGCGTCCTCGAAGTACAGAAGGTAGTTCGCGTGGTACACGATGCCCATCATGTCCGTTTCGGCATAGCGTATGGTGATTGGCGTGCAAACCCGCATGGTCCGAGGCCCCGTCCTTCCCGATCGGCTACAATGGCGGCATGAGGAATATCGTAGCGTATATGGCGAAAGAGCAGCGAACCTTCGCGGAATCACCGTTTAACCCGGTGGACTCGCTCGTGTTCGCCACGCTGGCCTACCTCAACTACGAGACGGCCCCCTGCATGCCCGCCTCCCCCGACGGCAGCGTCCTGCTCCACGACGTGGTGATGCTTTCGGACTGGAAGGCGCTCACGGCCAGCAGCTGGATGGAGGACGCCAAGGACACGCGCGCCTTCCTGCACGTGCTGTCCGCAAGCCGCCGCATGCGCGACGTGCGCGTGTCGTTCTACGCGAACGAGGTGTCCGAAGCGGTGGAGAAGCAGTTCTCCGCCGTGACGCTCGCCTTCCCCACGGCCGACGGCGAAACGGCGTACCTGGCCTTCCGCGGCACCGACGGCAGCTTCGCCGGCTGGAAGGAAGACTTCAACCTGTGCTTCAAGAGCGTCATCCCGTCCCAGCGCGCGGCCACGGCCTACGCCTCGGGCGTGGCGTCGGCCTTCGGCGGGCCGCTTGTGCTGGGCGGGCACTCCAAGGGCGGCAACCTCGCCGAGTACGCGGCGCTCACCGTGGACGAGGGCGCGTTCTCGCGCCTGGCCGGCGTCTACAACCACGACGGCCCCTCGTTTCTGGACGACCCGTCGCCGCGCATCGATGACGCGCGCTTCGCGGCGCTTCTGCACAAGACGGTGCCGGAGTCCTCGGCGTTCGGGATGATCTTGGAGCGGCGGGCGGACTACCGCGTGGTGGTGTCCTCGGCGCTGTCGGTGTTCCAGCACGAGCCGTTCACCTGGCAGACCGACGGCGACGACTTTCTGTACCAGGACGCACTCAATCCCTCGGCCGTGTTCTTCGACGAAGCCTTGGACACATGGCTGCGCAGCAAGACGCCCGAGGAGCGCGAACGGTTCATCGACGCCATCTACGAGCTGTTCGCCGCCACCGAGGCCAACTCGTGGGCCGAGTTCCAGGAGCAGCTGTTCGCGAACACGCGCGTGATGCTGGGCAAGGGCACGAAGCTGGACGCCGAGACGAAGAGCTTCATCTGGCAGACGCTGGGGTCGCTCGGCGGCATCCTCAAGAACGAGACGATCAAGCGGTTCAAGCCGGCGCCGCCCACGTGGCTGCCGCGCCGACGCAACCGCTACGGGCAAGGGAAAGGAAACGGGGCATGAGCGCAGACGCGCGCGAAGCGACAGGCGAGGAACCGGACCAGGCGAAGGAAGGCTACGGGCATCTCACGCCCCGCATGGCCGTGCAGCTGGCGGCGCCCCACACCTGGGTGGCGGCCATCCTGCCCGCTCTCGTGGCCGCGTCGGCGGCGGCCGTCACCTCCCCCGGGATCTCGGTGGCCATGGCGTGCGTGCTGCTGGTCATCTGCGTGCTCATGCAGGCGGCCGTGAACACGTTCAACGACTACTACGACTACGTGAAGGGCACGGACTCCGCCGACGACAACGTGGACCCCACCGACGCCGTGCTGGTGTACAACAACGTGAACCCGCGCGCGGCGCTGGCGCTGGCCATCGGCTTTCTGGTGGCGGCGTTCGCGCTGGGAGCGTACGTCATCTGGGTCGCGGGGTGGATCCCGCTGGCCATCGGCATCGTGGGGGCGCTGTTCGTGGTCCTGTACTCGGCAGGCAAGACGCCGCTGTCGTATCTGCCCATCGGCGAGCTGGTGAGCGGCGGCGTGATGGGCGGCCTCATCCCGCTCGCCTGCTACCAGGCGCTCACCGGCGTGTTCGACCTGCGCGCGCTCCTGTGGGCCGTGCCCACCATCATCGGCGTGGGGCTCGTCATGCTCACGAACAACACGTGCGACGTGGAGAAGGACGCCTGTGCGGGCCGCCGCACGCTGCCCGTGCTGCTGGGCCGCCCGCAAGCGCGCTCGCTCTACCACGCGCTCGTGTTCGCGTGGATCGCCGCCATCGTGGTGATCGTGGCCGGCTTCTTCACGAACGGGCTCGTCGTGATGCCGTTCATGCTGCTGGCGGCCTACCCGCTGGTGAACGCGCTGCTGAAGAACCCGCTCGTTCCCGCCTCGCGCATCGGCGCGATGGCGCAGAT
Source organism: uncultured Gordonibacter sp. (assembly GCA_904420575.1). GTDB lineage: Bacteria > Actinomycetota > Coriobacteriia > Coriobacteriales > Eggerthellaceae > CAJFUR01. The sequence continues at coordinate 9,069 of CAJFVW010000044.1, read as the reverse complement.
ATGCGGCGTGAACGTCGCCCTGGGCGCATTCTACGCCGCTGCCATCCTGGCAAGCGGCGTCGTGGTCACCGTGTAGGCACTCGATTGCAGCCTGTCGGCCTCAAGTTGGCACAAAATGAAACCTATGTACGGTTTTTACTGAATCGAGGCTGACACCAAAGAACGCGACCTGGGGAAACAGCGGGTCCTCTCGATGCCAGCGTATGAAAACCCGTGCATGACTTCCAATTCGTGCCATGTTCGGCCAAACGAAGGGCCGCGGACATGGCAGTCATCCGTTATTCTGCCGCCCACCGATTCGGCACACAGGATGGAAGCCCCCCCCCCCGCGACGGCGGCGAGGGCGGGCATGGTATGATGGAGCGAGAAGAAGGCATGGCGGCAGGAGGCGACATGGATGATCCCGGCAGGTTCGTGGGCGGCGTGTTCTGCCTGGCGATGTTCGCCCTGTTCGCTCTTTTGGGTTGGAAGTTCTGGCAAGGCAAGTGGCTCAACTTCATCGCGGGCAACAACTTCGTCGCCAAAGATGAGATGCAGACCCCCTACCAGCGCGACCTCGGCCGCCATACGGCCGTCGTCATGGCCTGCTGCTGCATGGCCATCCTTCTTTTGGCCGCAACCACGGCCTTGCCCGTGCTGGCGGGCGACCAGGCGCACCTGATCCGCCCCGTCCTCATAACGGCCGCCATCGCCTTGATTCTGGTTCCTTGTATTTGGCTGGTCGTGTGGTCGAACCGCCGCGCCCGCAAGGAGCAGGACGAACTCGTCGCAGCCGACCCGTCTCAAGCCGAGAACGTCAGGTTCGAGCGCAAGCAGGCGCTCGTGTGCCTGGTCATACTCGGCGGCATGCTCGCAATCTACCTCGTGGTAATCCCCCTCGCGAAGGCCGCTTCCTCATAGGACACAGCAACGCAGCAGGCCGGCCAGGGCCCTTCTATTCCCAGCGGACCTGCACGAGGTCGGGAAACGTCGTCGGCAGCGCCGCAAGGTCAAAGTCTTGCAGGAGTTCTTCGGGAGTGGCGGGATCGCAGGAGGCTGCGAGCCCGGTGATGCCCGCTATGTGGCCGATGACGCCTTCGGGCGTCTTGAACCGCTCAAGCAGGGCGTCCAAGGCGGCGTCGTGGTCACGCTTGGACAGGCGCCGGCCGCGCTCGGCCACGACGAGCGGCACGTGCGTGTAGACGGGGTGCGGCAGGCCCAGCAGGTCTTGCAGGTGCATCTGCTGCGGCGTCGAACACAGCAGGTCCACGCCGCGCACCACCGAGTTCACGCCCTGCTCGGCGTCGTCCACCACCACTGCCAGCTGATAGGCGAACGCCCCGTCCGACCGGCGCACCAAAAAGTCGCCGCATTCGCGCGCAAGGTTCTGCCGGTAGGAGCCCTGCACCAGGTCTTGCAAGGCGACGTCGCGGTCGGGCACGGCGAGCCTCTGCGCAGGCGTGCGTCCCGCCGCCACGCGCCGTGCGCGCTCTTCGTCCGAAAGGCCGCGGCAAGTGCCCGGATACACCGGCTTCTCGCCCCGGTGAGGGGCAGACGCCGCATGCAGGTCGGCCCGCGTGCAGAAGCAGGGATACACGAGCCCCCGCGCCGCGAGCGCGTCGAAGGCCGCCCGATAGGCCTCTTCGCGGTCGTGCTGGAAGAAGGGGCCCTCGTCCCAGGTGAGCCCCAGCCGTTCGAAGTCGCGCTGCACTGCGTCGACGTACTCCCGCTTGGAGCGCTGCGCGTCCAAGTCCTCGATGCGCAGCACCATGCGTCCGCCCTGCGCCTTCGCCACCAGCCAGGCGACCAGCGCCGCGAACACGTTGCCCGCATGCATGCGCCCCGTCGGCGAAGGCGCGAACCGCCCGACCACTTCCATGTCCCGCCCTCCCTTCGCCGAAAACCTCTCGAATTGTCTCGGATCGCGTTTTGTGTATGGGTTTTGGCTTCCAAGATGACGTCAAGCCGGTTCGTTGTCTGCGTAACCCCAGTTCGCAAAAAGAAGAGCCGGTTTACGACATCGCAAACCCATACACAAAACGCGATCCGAGACAATAAATCGATTTTTTGCGACGCAGCGAACCGGGCAGCTGTGTCGTTGTCGACGTGCGCGTGCGATACCCCGCCCCGTCTCGCAGGTTCGTCTTCCTCATGAGGCGGCCCCAAGCAGGCCGCGCATGGCGAAGGCCCCTTGCGGCGCTTTCCGGACACTGTTCCTGTTCTATCCAAAAGCATGAGACAGTGCCGCGCACGAGCGAAGCGAGCAGCGGAACGCAGCGGTGCAAGGAGCCTCCATCGTTCGCGGCCGTCCCGCAGGTGCACAAGCGGCTTTCCGCAAAACGCGTCGCGACAAGACCGCGAAAACGTCCGCCCGTGACACCCTGTCTACTTCTTGCGCAGGTCTTCGACATGCTTGGCCTTGCCGGTCGTGCGCTCGATGCCGCCGGGCTCGACGAGCTTCACCCGCACGCCCACCAAAAGCACGCCCTTCAGCTTCTCGGCGATGGCGGCGCGGAACGCGTCCATCTCCTCGTAGGAGTCGGAGAACGCCTCCGGCTTGAGCTCCACGTGCACGGTCATGCGGTCTAGGCCGCCCACGGTCTCCACGACGATGCGGTAGTGCGGCGTGACGCCCTCGATGCCGGCGAGCACGTCCTCCACCTGGCTGGGGAACACGTTCGTGCCGCGTATGATGAGCATGTCGTCCGAACGCGCGCGCACCTTCTGCATGCGTGCCGTCGTGCGGCCGCAGGCGCACGGCTCGCAGACGACGCGCGTCAGGTCGTGCGTGCGGTAGCGCAGCACCGGGATGGCCTGCTTGTCGAGCGGCGTGAGCACCAGTTCGCCCATGGCGCCTTCCGGCACGGGCTCGCCCGTTTCGGGATCGACCACCTCCCACAGGAAATGGTCCTCCGCGATGTGCTGCATGTCGCGCGCGGCCAAGCACTCGCCGGACACGCCCGGCCCCATGACCTCGGTGAGGCCGTAGTTGTCGGTGCACACGATGTGCATACGGGCCTCGATCTCGGCCTTGAGGCCGGGCGGGCACGGCTCGCCGCCGAACAGGCCCACGCGCAGCGTGGACGACTCCCAGTCGAAGCCCATGCGCTCGCCCACCTCGCACACGTGCAGCGCGTAGGAAGGCGTGGCGATGAGCACCGTGGTGCCGTAGTCCTCGATCATGGCGATATGCCGCTCGGTGTTCCCCGAGCCGGCCGGGATCATCATGCAGCCGAGCTTCTGCAGCCCGTAGTGCAGGCCGAAGCCGCCGGTGAACATGCCGTAGCCGAACGCCATCTGCGCCCGGTCGCCCGGCACCACGCCGGCCATCTGGGCCAGGCGCGCGATGCAGTCGCTCCACACGTCCATGTCGTGGGCGTTGTAGCCCACCACGATGGGCTTGCCGGTCGTGCCCGACGACGCGTGCAGTTCCACCACCTCGTCCATTGGCACGGCGAACAGGCCGTAGGGGAACGTTTCGCGCAGCACGGCCTTGTCCGTGAACGGAAGCTTCCGCACGTCCTCGAGCGTGCGGACGTCGTCCGGCGCCACGCCGAGCTCGTCCATGCGGGCGCGGTACCACGGCACGCGCTCGTATGTCCAGGCCACCTGGGCCTTCAGCTTCTCCAGCTGGACGGCGCGGATCTGCTCGCGCGAGGCGCATTCGACGGCGGGGTCGTGGATGGGCAGGTCGGCGAAGTCGCCGGCCGCCACGGCCGCGAGCGCGGCGCCCTTGACGGTCAGGTCGGCCATCCGCCTCACCTCCCGCCTTCGGCTGCGGGCGACGCCTCCGCGGCGCCGAAGGGCTGCGCAAGGCTGTCCTGCCCGATGAGCTCCACCGGCTCGTGGGCCAGCAGTTCCTCCGCCCGCGCCAGGTCCTTCACCGACAGGGCGATGTAGGTGGAGATGAGCGAGTAGCTGTAGGACACGTTGATGCCGCAGTCCGCCATGACGCCCATGACCCGGGCGAGCTCGCCCGGGCGGTCGTCCAGCCGCACGCACAGCACCTCGGTCTTCGTGGCGGCCGCTCCCTGTCCCTGCAGCACGGCCAGGGCGGCGTCAGGGTCGTCTACGATGAAGCGCACGATGCCGTAGTCCCCCGTGTCCGACGCGCTGTAGCCCCGCACGCTCACGCCGGCCTCCTCGAAGGAGTCGAGGACCCGCCGCAGATGCCCCGGCTTGCTTTCCAGGAAGACGCTGATCTGCGACACGCTCATCGCGCCGCCTCCTTCGCCTGGCCGGAGGCGAACGCCGCGCCGGCGCGGAAAGCGGCCAGGTTGGCCTCCACGGTCTTGGGCGGCACGCGTCGGACGATGACCTCTTCCCACACCTCGGGCGCGAAGCCGAGCGCGGTGGAAAGCGCGCCCAGCAGCACCACGTTGCCCGCCTTGGCCGTGCCGGCCTCGCGCGCCAGCTCGGTGGCCGGGATGAGCGCCGCGCCGAGCGATGCCAGCCGTTCGCGCGCGGCCTGCGGCATGGACGCCTTGCCCGTGGTCACGGGCAAGGGCTTGATGGCCTCGTCGGCCACCAGCAGGCGGCCTCCCTCCTTGAGGAACGGCAGGTTGCGCAGGGCCTCGGTGGTCTCGAAGGACACCACCACGTCCGCGCAGCCGGGGTCGGTCACCATGGAGCGCACCTCGTCGCCGAAGCGCACGACCGTCGTCACGGCGCCGCCACGCTGGGCCATGCCATGGATCTCCGACACCTTGACGACGCGTCCTGCCGCCATGGCGGCGCGCGCCAGCAGGTCGGCCGCCAGCACCGTGCCCTGTCCGCCGACGCCGCACAGAAGGACCGTGGTCACGTTACTCATGCGCGCCTCCTTTTTTCGATGCAGGTCCGCCAAAGTCAGCGAGGTTTTCCCCGGTGTCCGGGATCGATTGGGTGCTGGGGGAAGCCGCAGCGTCGGCAGTTCCGCCGTTCGTCAGAACGGTGGGACCTAAAATGGCTCCGAAAGCGCAGTACTGGGCGCATTGGCCGCAGCCGATGCACAGGCCGGCGTCGATGGACGCGCGCCCGGTCTCGGGGTCCTTCGCGATGGCCGGGCAGCCCAGCGTCGTGCACACGCCGCAGGCCGTGCAGGCGTCGCCGACCGCATAAGGCTCCTCGCGCACGCGGTCCAGCAGCACGCACGGGCGGCGGAACACCAGCACGGTGAGCGCATCGGAGGCCGCGGCCTCCTTGAGCGCGGTCCGCACGGCCTTCAGGTCGTAGGGATCGACCGTGCGCACGTCCTCCACGCCGAGCGCGCACACGACGCCCTCCAAATCCAGCTCGCGGCTCGGCCGCTTCTGCAACGTCTCGCCGTTGAACGGGTTGCCCTGGCGGCCCGTCATGGCCGTCGTGCGGTTGTCGAGCACGCACACCGTGCCCGATCCCTGGTTGTACACGGTGGAGACGAGCGAACTCAGCCCCGAGTGGGCGAACGTCGAGTCGCCGATGACCGCCACCACGGGGCGGTGCTCGGTGCCGGCGAGCGCCAGCTCGAAGCCGTGCGCCATCGAGACCGACGCGCCCATGTCCACGCACGTGTCCATGGCCGAAAGCGGCGGCAGCGCGCCGAGCGTGTAGCAGCCGATGTCGCCCGTGACGATGGCCTTGATGCGGGTGAGCTCCTTGAACACCAGCCGGTGCGGGCAGCCGGGGCACAGCGCCGGCGGGCGGGCCGGCAGGTCGGCAGGGGCCTCCGCGTGGGCGGGCGCCTCCAGGCCGAACGCGGCGCGCACCAGCCCGGGCGTGAGTTCGCCGTCGCGCGGCAGCCCGGCCGGGAACGCCGACACTTCGATGCCCAGCGCCTGCACGGCCTCGGTCAGGTACTCGGAGGCCTCTTCGACCACGTAGAGCGCGTCCACCGACGCCGCGAAGTCGCGCAGGCGGCGGGCCGGCAAGGGCCACGTGCAGCCCAGCTTGAACACCGAGGCGTCGGGGAGCGCCTCCACGACATGCTGGTAGGCCGAGCCGGCGCACACCACGCCCACGGCGACGCCGCGTCGCTCCATCCGGTTGTAGGGACAGTCCTCGGCCCACGCCTTCAGCGCCTCGATACGTTCGAGCTGCACCTTGCGCCGAGGCTTGGCGAAGGCCGGCATCATGACCCACTTGGCCGGGTTCGTCTCGTACGGGACAAGCGGGACCTCCGCGCGCGGCCCCGGCTCCACGGGGGTCTTGGTGTGCGAGATGCGCACCGACGAGCGCACGAAGACCGGCACGTCGAAGCGCTCGGAAAGCTCGTAGGCCTCGCGCGTGAAGCGCAGCGCCTCGTCCGCATCGGACGGATCGAGCATGGGGACGTGCGCCGCCTGTGCGTAGTAGTGCGAGTCCTGCTCGTTCTGCGACGAGTACATGCCGGGATCGTCGGCGGCCAGGATCACCATGCCCCCGCCCACGCCGGTGTAGGCGGCCGTGAACAGCGGGTCGGCCGCCACGTTCACGCCGACGTGCTTCATGGTGGCAAGCACCCGCGCGCCAGCGGCAGATGCCCCGATGCCCACTTCCACCGCCACCTTCTCGTTCACGCACCACTCGGCGTACACGCCTTCCTTGCGCGCGAACTCCTCGAGCGTCTCGGTCGAGGGGGTGCCTGGATAGGCCACTCCCACGCGCGCGCCCGCTTCCCACGCCCCTTGGGCGATGGCTTCGTTGCCACTCATCAGTTCCATGTGCTGCCTCTCGTCGTGCTCTCGTCGCTTTGCTGCGCGCCGTCGCGCAGCGCGTGCGCATGCCGACCTCGCCTCCGTGCCGAAAAACCTCATTCTTCCTGGTATAGCAGGCAGAACGCACCTATCTGGATGATGTCGCCCGCCTGGAGCAGATGCGCGTCGACGTTCTCGTTGTTCACCCACACGCCGTTGAAGGAATGCTCGTCGGTGATGAGGCGTCCCTTCTCGGTGCGCATGATGGTGGCGTGCTGGCGCGACACGGTCATGTCGTTCAGGAACACCCCGCACTGGGGCGATCGGCCGATCGACAGCAGGTCGTCGTCGAGCGCGAACGTCGTGCCCGTCTGCGGGCCGCGCACCACGCGCAGAGCTGCACGGCCGGGACCCTTGACAGGCGCGGCGATGGCCTCGTCCCCCAGCGTCACCGGGGCGAAGCGCTGGGTGGACCCCAACAGCTTGAAACCGCACGACGGGCACAGGGCGTCGCCGGGGTTGACCGGGTTTCCGCACACGGGGCAGTTTTCGCTCATGGCTGTTTCCTCACCTTCGAACGGGCGGTGCGCCGCACGGCCGGGTTGCCGCGGCGACGGCGCGCCTTTGTTGTCGCGCAGACCAGTGTAGCCCTAGGCGACCGCGGCTTGCGTCTTGTCGTTGACGAGCGGGGTCTCGTTCAAGGTGACCGTCTGCGCCACCTGCTGCTGGCCCGAGAATCCGCGGAACAGGCGGTCCCACCACACCCCGATGCCCTCCAGCAGGTTGGGAGCGGCCTGGTCCTCGCATGCCACCAGGTCCATGGTCGCCACCACGTTGTTGCGCTGCTTGAAGGTGATGGTGCCCACCTTGTCGCCGGCGCGCACGTCGCCGGTCAGCTCGTCAAGCGCGAGCGACTGGCTCACGTTGCCGTTCAGGTCGAACACCTTCACGCTCGCATCCGGATCGGCCAGCGTGACCTTCACCGTGGCGTCGATCCAGCCGGCATGGGCCACCTCGGCGATCACGGGCACCTGCCGGGTCTGGCCCTGCAGCGTCGCCGTCGTCGTCTGGGGGCTGTGCGCAAGAGGATAGTCGACCTCGTGCTCGAAGACCCAGTCGTACAGCGCCGTCGCGTCCGCGAAGCGCTGCTCCTCGGACGTGGAGTTGATGACGACCGCGTAGAGCGTCCGGCCGTCGCGCGTGCAAGCGCCCGCGAACGAAGCGCCTGCCCGGTCGGTGAGGCCCGTCTTGATGCCGCACGCGCCTTCGTAGGTGCCGATGAGCGTGTCGGTCGAATGCAGTTCCACCACGCGGTGCGTGCCGTCCTCGCCGGTCACGTCGATGTTCGCGACGTCCTGCGCGACGATGGCGCGGAACGTGTCGTCCTTCATCGCATGGCGCGCCATGAGCGCTACGTCGGCCGCGCAGCTGTGCAGGTCGCCTTCGAACCTGCCATAGTCGAGCCCGTGGGGATTGGTGAACACGGTGTCCACGCAGCCGAGCTCGGCCGCCTTGGCGTTCATTGCCGCGATGAAGGCGTCGTAGCCTCCCTCCGGGTCCATGAGCGCGCCCACCGTCTCGGCAATGGCCACCGCGGCGTCGTTGCCCGAGGGCACCAGCAGCGCGCTCAAGGCCTCCTCCAGGGTGAGCACGTCGCCTTCCTGCAGATCGGCGGAGGACTCGCCCACCGAGGCCGCGTTGCCGCTCACGACCACCTGCGTGTCCAGCGGGGCGTTCTCCAAAGCCACGATGGCCGTCATGATCTTCGTGATGGAGGCGATCTGGGTCGGCGCCTGCGCGTTGCGCTCAAAGTAGACGGTGCCCTCGTCGTCGGTGAGGTAGACGTACTCGGCGGCGACGTTGGGGCACTGCGCCACGGCCAGGCCCCGCGCGTCCACCGTCTGGCCCATGACCACGTCGGCCTTGCGCACGTCCGCATGCGCGGGCACGGACAGGGGCGCCGCCACGCCGAAGCAGGCGAGCGCCAACGCCACCAGGCCCGCCGCCATCCGCGTGCGCAGGCCGCCCCACGTGCGCGGATGGGGCGGATCGGCCGGCGGGCGCGCGGACGGGAGTCCGGCCGTGCCGGCACCGCGTCTTTGCCTAGCGGTCCAGTTCATAGATCTCTTCCGGCTTCACCAGCTGGAAGCCCGCCTCGGTCAGCCGCCCTTCGATGCCTTCGCCGCCGTCAACCTTGAGCACGTCCACCGCCGTGCCGTCGTTCGCGTCGAAGCAGTAGCCGTACTCGACGTTCTCGCCGGCCTCGTCCAAGAACTCCAGCAAGGAAGCCAGCCCGCCGGGCTCGTCGGGCACGCGCACGCCCAGCACCGGCGTCACCGCCGCGCGGTAGCCGGCCGCCGTCAGCGCGTCGGCCGCGGCCTGCGGCGTGTCGCAGAAGATGCGGGCGACGCCGAAGTCGGCCGTGTCGGCCACGAACAGCGCGTACATGTTGATGCCC
>CAJFVW010000043.1 GCA_904420575.1 uncultured Gordonibacter sp. | reverse complement strand
CGTGGCGGGAACCATGCTGCTCTTTTCGGGAGCCGGCCTGGCGCTCAATGCGACGAATCCCGGTGCTGCCGACGCTTCGGACGCTCCGCAGGGCACGACGCATGCGCGGAACGGCATCCAGGTCGATGCGTCGTGGCTCGATCTGGAGGATGATTCGGGCTACGTGCGGGCATCGAACGTGCAGGGAACGTTCACGTTCAACCAAGCGGGAACGACGCCAAGCGACGAGCTGTTCAACATTTTCGGGGCCACGCTGACGTCCATGTGTTCGAAGCCGGCGGTCGAACTGACGGCTGACGCCGAAGGAGTCGCGAACTACTACGTGAACGTAGGCGGCCATATCGAGAAAGAGTTCACGGTGGACGTCAGATCGCTTTCAGAGGACGCGAGCGAAGAGACGCTCATGGCGTGCTCGTGCGCAACGGGCGCCCCGTTCGGCCAGGCGGCGGTGCTCGGCGTGCCGCTCTCTTCGGTCATCGAAATGGCCGATCTCGAAGAGGGCGTGAACACGGTTACGGCCTACGGTGCCGACGGCTTCGGCCAGCCGCTTCCCTTGCGTTATGCGCTCGAGAAGAACGCGATGCTCGTGTATCAGGTAAACGGGCAAGAGCTGAGGACCGCCGACGAGGGGTCGAGCCTGCAGTTGTGGATGCCCGAAACGGTGGCCCGCTACTTCACGCGCAACATCACCGACATCGAGTTGACGCGCGAGGATGCGGAACCCGGTGTTCAGCAGGTGGATCCGTGCTACCGCAACAAAGTCAACATCATGAACTATGCCGATGGATGCACCTTCTCAGTTGGCGACGAGATCACGTTCGAAGGCGTGGCGGACGATCTGGGAAGCCCGATTGCCGCTCTGGAACTCTCCTTCGACGACGGCCGTACCTGGACGACGTGCGAAACGACGGGTGCCACGGCCGACAAATGGGTGAACTGGCAGTTCTCGACGTCCTTTGACGAGGCCGGGGACTATCGCATGACGGTGCGTGCCCGGACTGCCGACGACCTGGTATCTCCGCTCGCCGCGACGCTCCTGTTCACGGTTTCGTAGCGTGCGCGTGCGTTGAACGGGATGCGAGAGGGGACGTCCGGCTGCTCCGGGCGTCCCCGTGTTGCGAGTGCCCTGCACGTGGCACATTCCTTCAGGCTGTGCTACGTGCTTGCGGAAACGCGCCGCGCGTTCAATCGGCGACGAGAAAAGGGAAGGAGCCCCGAGAGGCTCCTTCCTGTCCGCCGCGTTCGCGCCATGCGCGCTTTTCCTTCGCGCGGTTGTACTTGGCGTCGCCGTGCGCGCCATGCCCGCAGGCATAGCCGTTGAACCGCGGCTTGTGCGCCAGCGTGGCCTCTTCGGCCGTCTGGCGCCACACGACGTTCGCCCGTGCCGCCGCCGGCTTGCCGGCATGTGTCCCCGCGGGCCGGGGCCGGCCGGTGCGCTTGCGCTTCCTGGACATGCGCCTCACCTCCTTTGCGTCGTCGATGCTGGTGTGCCCTTGCAAGGGCGCACCAGCATGGTAGCACAAGGAGCCTTGGCCGCAAACGACGACGAGCCGCCAACGCCTGGGCAGTTCTCGTCTGGTTTCGGCGGATTCCTTGGCACCCATGGACGTTCCTCAACGGGCTCGACGGAAGTCGCGGGCGCTCTCGCGCGCCGCTCGCTTGTCTTTGAGGTAGAGGCCGAAGCGCACCTGCTGCCAGGGGGCGGCTTCGGGGTCGACCTGAAGGATGCGCGCCTCGACGGCGTCGTGTGCGAAGTACATCAGGCGGAAGGGGAGGCTGTTCTCGCTTGACGGCACGTAGCCGACCTTGCGTCCTTTGTAGTAAAGTGCGACGGCCTCGGCGTCGAAGGGGTTGTCTGGCTCGGGCACCAGGGAAAGCTTCTTGCCGGGCTTCATGTCCTTGAGGGCCAGTGCCCCCTCGTGGTGCTGGAATCCCGCGATGTGACAGGTTACAAGGTGGCGCGACGGTTCGTACATGGCTTCTCCTTCGGGCTTTCGTTCCGATAGACGCCATCATAGCGGGTTCGGCGTCCTCGGCTGTCCTGCAAGTGGTACAGCCTGAAGAAATGTGCGGTATACTTGCGGAAACGCCCGTCCGCTTTCGCAAGGAGACGCCATGGCCGTGAACCGACAGAAGCTCAAGTTGCTGTACCTGATGAGGATGCTGCAGGAAGAGACCGACTCCGAGCAGGGCCTCACGATGACGCAGATACTGGAGCGGCTGGAAGAGGAGGGCGTGACCGCCGAGCGCAAGTCGGTCTACCGCGACATCGAGGCGTTGCGCGAGTTCGGCCTGGACATACGCACGTACCAGCGGTCCCCGGTCGAGTACGCGCTGGAAAACCGCGACTTCGCCTTGCCCGAACTGCTGCTTCTGGTGGACGCGGTGCAGAGCTCTCGCTTCCTCACCCAGCGCAAGAGCGACGCCCTCGTGCGCAGCGTCAAGCAGCTCGCGTCGGTGCGGCAGCGGGCGCTCCTTGACAAGCGGCTGCACGTGGAAGGGCGCATCAAGAGCCAGAACGAGTCGGTGTTCCACAACGTGGACCGCATTCAGGAAGCGCTTGCCCGGCGTCGCAAGATCACCTTCCTCTATTTCCAGTACGACGCGGCGAAGAAGAAGGTCCTGCAGCACGACGGCGCGTTCTATACCGAAACGCCCGTGCAGCTGATATACGCCGACGGCTTCTACTACCTGGTCGCCTACAACGAGAAACACGGGGCGCTCGCCCATTACCGCGTCGACCGCATGGACAAGATCGAGGTGACCGATCAGCCTGCCTGCCGCAACGAGCTCGTCGCGGGCTTCGACGCGCGCGACTTGGAAAGCCATGCGTTCGGCATGTACGCGGGCGAGCCGGTTTCCGTGGAGCTTCTGGTGGCGGCCGGCGCCATGGGCGCCGTGATCGACCGGTTCGGGCGCGACGTTCAGTCGGTGCCGATGGACGACGGCGCGGCGCGCGTGCGGGCGACGGTCATGAAAAGCCCCGTGTTCTTCGGATGGCTGGCGCAGTTCGGCGACCGCGTGCGCATCCTGAAGCCACAGCGGCTCGCGCGGGAGTACGCCGGCTACCTCCAAAAGATCGTTAGCGCGTACGGGCCGGATCCTTCGGGCGGGGAAGGCACTGCACGCCCGAGCTGACGATGCGCAGCGAGCCGCCGTCGTCGAGCAGCGCGACCAGGGCGAGGACCCTTCCTTCGGCGTCCTGTTCGAACTCGATGTCGCGCAGCTGCCGCCCGATCGCGTAGGAGCAGGGGCGCAGGCTCTTCCAAACGAACCCTTGCTCCCCTTCGCCGCCTGACGCGTCGGCGGCTTCGTCCGGCTGGCCGGAAGCGGGTGGCGCGAACGTGGCCAGGGGCGCGTCGGTTTCCACGCAGCCGAAGTACGGCGCGAGGTACGGCGACCGCATGGCGAACGCCACCACATCGCATGTTTCCAATCGCAGGATGGTCGGCGAGTCGCGCAGCCACGATCCCGCATGCCCGTCCCAGAGCGACAGCACGTCGGCGACGTGCGTCCCTGCAAGGTCGCGCGCCTTGCGGGCTCCTTCGTCGGAGATGCTGCGGGCATCGGCGCACCAGGCGCGGAAGAGCCGGGCGAACGCCTCGGTGGCGGCGACGGGCGTGCGGCGCTCGGTGGATGCGAAAGGGAATATGGCGGTACAGGTGTGCATGGCGGCTTCTCCTTGTGCGGCTTGCTTCTCTTCGGGGACGAAGGATACCGCATAAAAAGAAAACGTATGTACGCAATTAGGGACACCCAAACAAGAGGCATGTGCGATAATGGCCAAAACCGATGGGGCGGGGCCGAAAGGGAGGTTTTCCGGTGAACGAGATCAAGTGCCCGCAGTGCGGGACCGTGTTCAAGGTCGACGAATCGGGGTTCGCCGACATCGTGCGGCAGGTGCGCGACGCGGAGTTCGCCCGAGCCGTGGAGGAACGCGCGCAGCTCATGGAGGCGGAGAGGGAGCAGGCGGTGGCGCTGGCGCTGGCGCAGGCCCGCAACCAGGCGCAGGCCGACCTCTCCGCGCGCGAGCGGCGCATCGCGGAACTGGAGGCCGCGGCCAAGACGGCGGCTGCGCAGCGCGACGCCCAGGTTGCGGAGCTGCAAGGGCGGCTTGCCGCGCTCGACCGGTCGCTCGACGCGGAGAAGAAGCTGGCGGCCGCTCAGGCGCAGGACGCCGCCAAAGACGAGCTGCGCGCCATCGAGCGGCAGCGAGACGAGCTGCGCATGACGTGCGAACAGGCCAAGGCCGAAAACGAGCGCCTGCGCGCCCAGCATCAGGCCGAGCTTGCCGAGAAGCTGAAGGCCAAGGACGAGCTCATCGCGGACCGCGAGCGCGAGATCGAGCGCATCCGCGACATGAAGGCGAAGCTTTCCGTCAAGATGCTCGGCGAAAGCCTGGAGCAGCACTGCGAGGTGGCGTTCAACCAGCTGCGTGCCACGGCGTTCCGGCACGCGCAGTTCAACAAGGACAACGACGCGAGCGGCGGCACGAAGGGCGACTACATCTACCGCGAGCTCAACGAAGAGGGCGTGGAGGTGGTCTCCATCATGTTCGAGATGAAGAACGAGGCCGACGAATCGGTGCACCGCAAGCGCAATGAGGACCATTTCAAGAAGCTCGACAAGGACCGGCGCGACAAAGGCTGCGAATACGCCGTGCTGGTGAGCCTGCTGGAACCGGAAAGCGAGCTGTACAACCAGGGCATCGTGGACGTTTCCTACGCCTATGACAAGATGTACGTCATCCGCCCGCAGTTCTTCATCCCCATGATCACGCTTCTGCGCAACGCCGCGCTGGGCGCGCTTGAGTACAAGAGCCAGGTCGCGCTCATGCGTCGCCAGAACATCGACGTCACGAACTTCGAGGAGAGCCTGGAGGACTTCAAGGACAAGTTCGGGCGCAACTACCGGCTGGCCAGCGACCGCTTCGCCAAGGCCATCGAGGAGATCGACAAGACCATCGAACACTTGCAGAAGACGAAGGAGAACCTGCTGGGCTCCGAGCGCAACCTGCGTCTGGCGAACGACAAGGCCGAAGCGCTCACCGTGAAGCGCCTGGTGCGCGGCAATCCCACCATGCAGGCCAAGTTCGAGGAGCTGCGCGAGGCGGGCACGGCGCCCGTCGTGCCCGAGGGCGACGGCGAGGGCGAGGACTAACGCGACGGCGGGCGTGGCGGCGAGGACGGACGCGGCTGATCCAGGTTGGTTCCGTTCAGCCTGCCAGCTCTACCGTGTGCAGGGCCTTGTAGGTGGCGCCCTCGCGGCCGAGCGTGCTTTTGAACAGCGTGGCCGTCGAAGCCTGGTCGTCGTCAGGGAAGGTCAAAGGCGGCAGGCTCGCCCGGGGAATGCGCACGCGGCGCGCAAGCGTGACATGCGGCTTGAACGGCTTGGGGTCGAAGGCGACGCCGCGCGCGGTCAGCCCTTCGCGCACGTCGCGCGCCAGCCGTTCGAGCTGCGGCGTCGATGCGACGCCCAACCACAGCGTCGCATCGTTCGCGCGGCCGAACTTTCCCAGGCCGTCGCTGCGCAGGAGAAGCGGGGAAGTGCCCGCGCAGGCCTCTTCCAAGGCGTCGATGGCGGCGGCGACCTCCGGCTCGCCGACCTCGCCCAAAAAGGCCAGCGTCAGGTGGTGCGTGCAAGGCGGGAGGAAGCGCCCTTCCAGCGTCGTCTCCAGCTTGTGGGAAAGCGCCGCCGTTTCGATGGCGAAGCGTTCCGGCAACTCCAATGCGACGAACGTTCTCATGGCGGCGCTTCCTTGCACGGGCGAAGGCGTCAGACGAGCTTGCCTTTGCAGTGGTCGATCATGTGTTGGACGAGCTCGGCGGTCCAACCTTCGAAGGTTTTCTTGCGGGGCACGAGCGCGCCGTCCGCCAGCTCTTCGTAGGTCACCGTGATCCACTCGAAGCGGGTCACCTTGGTTTCGTCATCGCGGGAAAGGCATGCCTCGACGGTCTTGGTGGGGCGCAGGGCCTTCTTGAGCACGGGGTTGTACATGACGTGCGGCTTGTCGTCTTCGTCCAGGTAGGCCACCACGGCCTTGGCGACGCCTATCTGGTTGGCGGCCAGACAGGCGGCGTCGTCGCGGGACTGCAATGTGTCGACGAGGTCTTGGGCGACCTGCTCGTCTTCGGCAGTGGCGGCCTTGCACGGCTGGGAAAGCAGCGTTTCGTCCTTGATGATGTCTTTGATCACGGAATCCTCCTTGCTGCGCCCGCACGCGGGCGGTGGTTTTTCGCTGACATGCATGATAGCGCATGACGTCGCCTGCGGCCTCCTCAATCCTTGGGGCGAAAGGCGGTGCGCGCCGCGCCGAATGCTGGTATCCTTTCGCAGGAAGCGCGCGAGGGCGCAGGAGGCGTGTGTGGGCGCACAAGACGAGGAAAGAAGAGCTGCTGCGGTGAGAGAGATGTGGCCCAAGGGGATGTCGAAACTGATGCGGAAGGCCAAGGCGGTGCGCGGCGCCGCCGTCGCAGTGCTGGCGTGCGTCCTGGCGGCGGCCGCCTTTTTCGGCGTCGCGCAGAATGCCGGCGGGTTCTTGCCGGGTGGGACAGGTTCCGCCGGGCAGGCACAAAGCGCGCAGGGAAGCGCCGTCGACTGGCATTCCCTGGCCGACCTTCCGGCGTATGCGGGTGAGCCGTACGTCGAGCTGGAAGGCAACCGCCCCTCGTTCACCGAGGCCGACCGCGCCTTGGCCTCCCATGCGTTCGAGGAGTACGAGCCGCTCGATCACCTGGGCAGGACGACCGGCGCGTTCGCCTGCGTGGGCTTCGAGACCATGCCGACGCAGGAGCGCGGCGACATCGGCAGCGTCCATCCGAGCGGTTGGCGCACGTCTCGGTACGCCTGGGTGGACGGCGAGAGCCTGTACAACCGCTGCCACCTCATAGCCCACCACCTGAGCGGCGAAGACGCGAACGAGCGCAACCTCATCACGGGCACGCGCTACTTCAACACCCAGGGCATGCTTCCATTCGAAGAGCGGATGGGCGACTACATCGAGGCGACGGGAAACCACGTGCTGCTGCGCGTGACGCCCGTCTACGACGGAGACGACCTGGTGGCGCGTGGCGTGCAGATGGAAGCGTGGTCGATGGAAGACGAGGGGGCGGGCATATGCTTCAACGTGTTCGCCTACAACGTGCAGCCGGGGGTCGTCATCGACTACGCCACGGGCGAGAACTGGTCCGACGGGACGATGGACGAAGGTGCGGGCAGCGCAGGGGAGGACAGCAGCGCGGCGACGGGGGAAGGCGCCGGTGCGGGCGGCGGCGTGGCAGGCGACGCTGGCGCAGAGAACGCGTTCGACGCCACCCAGCACGTCTACGTGCTCAACGCCAACACGCGGCGCATCCACGTTCCCACGTGCCCGTCGGTGGAAGACGCGAAAAGCCACAATCTGCAAGGCTGGGACGGCACCGTGGAGGAAGCCGAAGCCCTCGGCTACCAACCTTGCGGAAGATGCAGGCCGTGATCAGGCTGTCGAAGGTTCGCGCGGCAAGCGGCGAACCGGCTGCCGCGCATCCGTAGGCTCGACGGCGGAAAGCACGGCCTTGCTGCATCAGTCTTTCAGCAGCGGGGTCAGGTCGCCGCGGGCGAGGACGGTCAGTTCGCGTGTGGCGCGTGAAAGCGTGGTGTACAGGCGGCGGCGTGCGAGCGGGTCGCCCTCGGGGAAGATGCGTGCGGACGCGTCCGGCACGACGACCCGGTCGAACTCGAGGCCCTTCGCCAGCTTGAGCGTGATGAGCACGACGCTGTTCGCCGGCAGCGTGGCCGTGTCGTCCACGAGCGCGGGCGCACCGTCGCCGAGCAGCTTCTGGATTCGCTTGGCCTCGTGCTTCCACGGCACGATGACGGCGGCGAGGCCGTCGCCGGCGTGTGCCGCGTCCACGGCCTCGCGCAGGGCGGTCGCATAGGACGTCTCGTCGGGGCAGGAGAGGATGGTCGGCGGCGTGTCCGCACGTTGGATGGATGAGATGCTTGCGCGTTCCTCGTCATCCAGCAGGCTGGCGAACAGTTCCGTGATCTCGGGCGTCGAGCGGTAGCTGGTCATGAGGCGGCATTCTTCCACGGGCCCGTGCGCGGCCTCGAACACGGCGCGGACCTCGTCGAACGTGGCGGTGCCGGCCGCGATGGCCTGGTTCGGATCGCCGAGCAGCAAGAAGTGTGCGCGTCGGAAGTAGCGCGCCAGCACGGCCAGCTGGGCGGCGGTGTAGTCCTGCACCTCGTCGATCATCACGTACTCGGCGTCCGGGTTGCCAAGGCCCGTGAGCGCCATCTTCAGGTAGAGCCACTCGACGGGCGCGAGGCCGTCCGTGCCGAGCAGGCGCATGCCGATGCGGTCGATGCGCAGCCAGTCGTCGTTCTCCACGGCGGCGAACGCCTCTGCGTACCGGTCGCGCACGAAGCGCAGCGCGAAGGAGCGCTCCTCCTGCTCGTCGGCCGGCGCGATGGCCTCGTGGAAGATACGCAGCTGCTCGTCCAGGTCGAGGGCGGAAAGCTCGTCCAGCGTCTCGTCGGTGCCGGCCATCTGCGCAAGGCGGGCCTCCAGGCGGGTATGCAGCTCCTCGCGCATGAGCGTGACGCGGTGGGGGCCCGCGGGGATGCGGCGCAGCTTGTCGGCGAGCTTGCGGACGGAGTCGGCCGAGATCAGGCGCACATCGCCCACGCGGATGTCGCGGAAGTCGTTAGCGTCGAATTCGAAGCCGGCCACGGCCGCGTCGATGCGCCTGAGGGCCTCAAGCGGCACGTCGGCCTCGCCGACGCCCCGGTCGGGCGGCAGCAGGCCGCGTGCGAACTCGTCCCAGGTGAGGCTTTCCGGATTGCGTTCGCCCAGGTCCGGCAGCACGCTGGCGATGTAGTGCTGGAACACCGGGTTCGGCGAGACGAGGAAGACCTCGCTCGTATCGAGGCTGCCGCGGTTCTGGTAGAACAAATACGCGATGCGCTGCAGCAGCACCGACGTCTTGCCGCTGCCCGCGATGCCGCTCACCAGCAGCACGGGCACGTCCTCGTGACGCACCACCTGGTTCTGCTCCTTCTGGATGGTGGCCGTGATGGCCTGCATCTGCGCCGTGCGGCGCTTCGAGAGCGATGCGAGCAAGAGCGAGTCCTGGATGGCCACGGTGGTGTCGAAGTAGGCGTTCAGGCGGTCTTCTTCGATGTCGAACTGGCGGCGCAGCTTGAGGTCCACGTCGATGGTGCGCCCATCGGCCACGTAGGACGTGGGGCCGTTGTCCTGGTTGTAGTACACCTCGGCCACGGGAGAGCGCCAGTCCACGACAAGGCGGCGGTACGACTCGTCCGAGATGCCCGCCGTGCCGATGTAGAGTTCCTTGGGCTCCTGCCCGGGCTTGAACTGCAGGGCGACTTTCGCGAAGTACGGCTGCTTGAGCAGCAGCTGGATTCTCTCAAGCTGCTCGGCGTCTGCATCCTGCGCCAGGTTGTACGCGTCGATCACGCGGTTCATGGCCGCGAAGTCCGCGTAGGTTTCCATCGCGTCGGCGTACGTGGCGAAGTTGGGCGCCAGTTCCTCCGACATAGACCGCTTGTCCTGGGCCGCCGCCTCGCGCGTCTTTTCCATCCGGCGCACGAGGGCGCGCCCCAGCTCCTGCAGCTTCGCGTACGTGACCGCGAGGTGCTGCTGCTCCTGCTGGAAGACGGGGTCGAGGGATTGGTCCGCCGCGTTTTCGTGCGTTTGGCTCTGCTCTGTCTGCAAAAGTTCTCCTTGCGCTTGGTTCCTCGTGCTTTGCTTGCCGCAATTGGGTAGGTCATGCATTGTAGCGGATTCGCCTACGAAGTCGGCGCGGCGCGTGCATGCCCCGTTTTTTCGGCAGGCTGGCTGCTGCCGGCGCGTTGCTATAATCGCAAGCGAGAAGCCTTCCGTCATCGATTAACAAATCTCAATAGTTTGTAACCGATAATAAATGGAGGTCTGAGGGGAATGCCTGTTTAATGGTGGGCAGAGGGGAAGCCTCACGACAAGGAGGGTTGCATGAGTTCAGACAAATCTAGCCTGAGCAGGCGAAGCTTCATGAAGTGGAGTGCGGCTGCCGCAGGCGCCATGGCAGCGGCAGGGCTGGTGGGCTGCCAGCCGGCCGAAAAGGAAGAGAAAAAAGAGCAGGGCCATCCTGCGCAGACCTACGAAATGAAAGGTGCATGGAAGAACGCCTCGTGCTGGTTCGACTGCGGCGGCAACTGCGTGAACCAGGTGTACGTGGAAGACGGCGTGGTCAAGTGCGACCGCACCGACGTCACGGGAGACGACACCTTCGATGCCCCGCAGCAGCGCGGATGCTTCCGCGGGCGTTCCATGCGCAAGCTGGTGTTCGGCGCCGACCGCCTGAAGTACCCCCTCAAGCGCAAGCACTGGGAGCCCGGCGGCGGAGACCGTTCGCTCCGCGGCTGCGACGAGTGGGTGCGCATCAGCTGGGAAGAGGCGCTCGACCTGACGGCGGCCGAAATCAAGCGCATCGTCGACGCCTATGGCAACACCGCCATCCTTTCTTCCGAGCGCAGCGGCCCGGGCCGGTTCTTCAACGCCATTGGCGGGTCGACCACCATGTGGTCGTGCTGGTCGTCGGGCGGCTTCTACTGGACGTCTCAGAAAATGGTGGGCGGCGGCTGGCCGCGCCACGCGCTCACGCTGTCCGACCGGTACGAATACCTGGCCTCCAAGCTCATCGTCCTGTGGGGGCACAATCCCGTCTGGTCGAGCCAGGGCAACCCCATCCTCACGTTCTTGGAGGCGAAGCGGCGCGGCGCGAAGGTGATCGTCATCGACCCCATCTATCACGACTCCGCCAAGGTCCTCGCAGACCAGTTCATCGGCATCCGTCCCTGCACCGACGCGGCCCTGCTGCTTGCCATCGCGCATGAGATGATCACGAACGATCTGCATGACCAGGAATTCCTCGACCGGTACACGGTGGGCTTCGACGCGGACCACATGCCCGAAGGCGCCGATCCGCAAGGCAGCTTCAAGGACTACGTGCTGGGCACCTACGACGGCACGCCCAAGACGGCCGAATGGGCAAGCGAGATATGCGGCGTGGACGTGGACGTCATCAAGGCCCTCGCCTACGAGATGGCCACCACCAAGCCCATGGCGCTCACGTGCAGCCGCGCCCCGGCGCGCACGTCGCGCGGCGACCAGTTCGCCCAGGCGTTCCTCACGGTGGGGTGGATGACGGGCAACGTCGGGAAATACGGAGCCATGGTGGGCCACGTGGTCACGTCGAACGTCGGTTCCGGACAGGGCGGACCCTTCCTCATGTCCGTGGGCCCCTCGGGCGTCGATGCCATTCCCAACCCTGTTTCGAAATACCAGTACTACACCATCGACCCGGCCGACACGTCCGACTGGACCTGCATCAACCATTCCGAGAT
>CAJFVW010000042.1 GCA_904420575.1 uncultured Gordonibacter sp. | reverse complement strand
TGGGACGCCGCGCGCAC
The DNA here is from genome assembly GCA_904420575.1 of uncultured Gordonibacter sp. GTDB lineage: Bacteria > Actinomycetota > Coriobacteriia > Coriobacteriales > Eggerthellaceae > CAJFUR01. The sequence goes on along the minus strand of CAJFVW010000042.1, from coordinate 5,555 downwards.
GTGGGGCTGGTTCTGGAGGGGCGAGACCAAGGTGTACTTCCCCCTGGCGGACGTGAAGGTGGACCCGAAATTCTACCGGCAAGAGGGCACCGCGATGTACCTTGACATCGAATGGGCGGGTCAGCCCAACGGCTACTACTGCGGCCCTGCTTCCGGCTACATGGTTCTCAACCACCTCGGCGCACGCACTTCGGAAAGCGGGACTTCTCTGACCATGGACAATCTCGCTCTCTATATGGGGGTTGACAGTTCCGGCACCGACAGCTCCGGTTTCCGCAACGCTTTGAACAACTGGCTCGGGTGGGATGCCTACCAATCGATTGCCAGCCCTTCATACGATCAGGTGCACAATGCCGTCATGAGCGCGTTCTCGACGGGCTATCCTACCGTGGTGCACACGTACGAGCGTCGTGGCGGGCCACACTACAACGGGCATGGCAATTCGAGCATGGGCCACTTCATGGTGGTTGATGGCTACGACACGGCTACGGACGCTGTCTACATCGCGGATCCGTGGGCGGGCGTCTGGTCGGCGTCTTCCCAGAAGTTCTGGTATCCCAGCCTGCGGGAATTCACGGCGACGTACATCACGCCCTATCGTTTCGTGTACTTGCGTTAAAGACGTGACGAGAGAACGGGGCATATGACATGTGCGAAAGGTTTGCCGTAATTCGCGGGCTTGGTGGCAGGATGGCGACTGCCGTCCTTGCCACCTGTTGTGCGAGCGCGCTGCTGTCAGGTTGTTCGGGAGGCTCTGTCGGAAGTCCCGAAAAGGAGACCGCGGGCATCGTTGACGAAACGGCTTCGTATGAAGACGGCCTGCTTCCTTTCGGCATAGAAGGGGTGGTTTCCGATGCTCCTGTCATTGAGGTCGCCGACTCCGCAGAAGAGACGTTCCTCGAGGATGCCTGGTCGTTCGGAGGAGATTATTCCGACATAGGCTCATTTCCCCTTGACGGAAACACCGTGTTCGGCTCGCATTCCGACGATGCGGATGATGTGGCTTCGTATGCCGCCGCCCTTTTGAAAGAGGACGGCGTAGAGACGTTGGAGCAGCTGCCCGACGACCCTCTTCGATACTACGAACCCCAAGACGGTTCGGGCAATGCGGATCGCGTGGTGTGGCGTTCGTCTTTGGTGGGCGAGACCGCCCAAATGTTTGCCGATGACTGGCGCCTTCAGGTTTGGGATGCCGAAAGGGGGGAAGTGCGGACGTTGGGCACCTCGCAGGACATAGACGGCCGTACGACGTTTCAGGCGTACGGTGATGTCGTTCCCACGATGAACGAAGAAGACGTGTATTTCTCGACTGCCATGCAGGACGGCGATGCCTGGAGAGCGGTCGTGGTTTCGTGCGAGTTGTCTGGGTCGGGTTGCGGCATTGTTGCCGAAGGTGGCTACCCGGCTGCGGTGGACGGCGGCGTCCTGTTTGCGAAGCGAGCTGCCGAAGATGGCGAGCCGCTCGGCTTTTCCGAGGTTTCCCTCCTTGCCGCAGGAGAAGAGACCACGTTGCTTTCCATCGTTCCGGACGGTTCCTCTTGGCGAGTGTCAGGCGTTTGGGCGCATGGAGACAAATGCGCCGTCGCGTTTTCTTCCGACGAGAGCACGGCTGGATCGTACATAGGTGTATGGGACGATTCCTTTGCCACATCCGTTGCGTGGTTGCATGTGGAAGCTCCGACGGTGGTTGCCTCGATGAACGAAGAATGGCTCGTCTGGGGTTCGGGATCGCAGACAGAGCATGCCGAAATGTACGCCTTCGACCTTAACGAGGATCGAATCGCTCTTCTTGGCGTTGCGCCGGGCTATTCTCGTCCAGCCATCGCGCAAGACAGCAATGCCGTCTTGCTTCCGGTCTACGGAGGCCCGTCTGACCCCGTTCGGTTCGAAGTGGGCATGCTGCCATCGTTCTGACGCCGTACGACGGCAAGCGGGCTGTGCGGTTGGTTTCGGGGAGGGGTTGCGCGTGTCCGGTTGGCGTCTGCGGCTAGAGTCGTGGCCATTTCGGGTGCTTGCAGGTAGAATGGTCGAGAGACATTGCTTGCGTTGCGAAGGGATTGGGATATGCAGGCGAAAGCAGACTACGAGGGCAAGCCGCTCATCACCAAGGACGAGCGGTGCGAGATAGAGCTGGGGCTTCTCGAGAAGTTCGACGCGTTTGCACGGGAGAACGGCCTTACCTACTGGCTTTTCTGGGGCACGCTTCTGGGCGCGGTGCGACATAAGGGTTTCATTCCCTGGGACGACGACATTGACATCGCCATGCCGCAGCATGACTATCTGCGCCTTGTCGAGCTGCTTCGGCAGAATCCAACAGCGATAAGGGATGCCTACTTGAACGCGTTCGAGATCGACCGTGGCTATGCGCGCCCCTTCGCCAAGCTGTGCGACTCCCGCACCATCCTGTTCGAGGACTTCGATCTGTCCTACGTCGACGAGGGGGTCTGTCTGGACATCTTTCCGTTGGTCCCCGCTTCCGACGACGAAGCTGCCCGCAGGCGGATGCGCAAGCGCTGGCGCAAGGACTTCGTGCTTTTGGGGCTTTCGAAAGGCCGGCTGGTGCGCGCGAAGAACCCCCTGGTGACGGCTGGCAAGGTGGTGCTCAAGCCCTATGCGGAGCTGCGGGGGTACGAGACGTTCGTGTCCGACGTCTGCGACGACCTCGACACGGTGCGGTTCGGGTTCGGCGAGACGCGTTTCGTGGCTTGCGTCGAGGAATCGGTTTCCCTGTTCGAGAGCTCTTGGTTCGAGGAGAAGGCCTACCTGCCCTTCGAGCATCTGGACCTGCCCGTCCCGGCCGAATGGGACCTGGTCCTGAAGAACCTGTACGGCGACTATCTCCAGCTTCCGCCGGAAGAGGACCGGCGCTGCCACCGGTCCGTGGCATACTGGAAGGCGAAGTGACGTCTTTGGCGTCGACTCCGTTGCCTTCTTGCGGGGAGGGACGCTTGGGCTTTCTGAGTCGTCTGCTTCGCCCGTGAAGGCCTGCAGGCGGGGAGGGGCTGTTCGGGCAGGCTAGGCTCGCTCTTTTTGCCCTTCGCGCTCCAAGCGCAGGAGCGTGGCGGCCAGGCTGGTGATGGCTTCGCGCAGAGGCGGCATGAACACCAGTGCTGCCGCCATGTCGCCCTCGTCGAGCGCCTCGCGCAGGCAGGTGCTCGCGCGCCTCATGTCGTCGAAGGCGAAGCGCGCGGAGGCGTCCTCGAGGCTGCAGGCGGCGAGATGCGCGCTGTTGACGTCGTGTGCGGCCATGGCGGCCTCGAGCGCCTGGTACGCAGCGCCGACGGCCCGGGCGATCGTGCGCGGGTCGAAGGGCGAGGCGTTCGGACGCCCGGCCGGGCGTCCGACGACGACGCGTGCTTTCAAAAACCAGGTTCCCAGGTTTGGTCTCATCATGGAAGGGCATCCCTTTGTCGAGAGGAGCGTGTCTGCAGGTGGCGTCTTCCTGCCAGAGGCGGGCAGGTGGCCGGCTTGGTGGCGCGCCAGACGCCTGCCGGGGTCTCGCCAAGGCTGATCGAGCAGGTGGGCTCCGGCGGGCGTGATGGGCGCAAGGCGGCCTCTTGTGGCGCCTCAGCGTTCGGTCAGCTGGACCAGCGCGTCGATCACGCGCTCGTGGGCCTCGCGCACGGAAGGGAAGGCGGTGCGCGCGGCGGCCAGGTCGCCGTCGTGCAGAACGTCCGAGAGGGCGGAGGCGGCTTGGTACAAGTCCGCGAACGAAAGGTTGCCTGCCACGCCTTTCAACGAATGCGCCTCGTGATAGGCGGTTTCGGCATCGCCCTGCCGGAGGGCGGCCGCAAGGCTTTCGAAATGGGGATCGTTTACGTACTTGCAGGCGAGCCGTTCGTACAGCGCCGCGTTTCCTCCGAAACGCTCGATGGCGCCTGCGTAGTCGATTCCGTGACGTTCGAGCAGTTCGGCGTTTTCGGCCATCATGTCGAGTCCCCTCCTCATCGCGCCTCCCTCGTGGTCGGTTTCAGTTGGGTGTGGGGGTGGCGCAGCGGCTCATTACTATAATCAAACGGGTCATGGTACCGTGGATTCGTAAGCAAACCGTTATCAACGGACGGCGGGCGCGGGATCTCGCGCGCATGGCGACGACCTTCGCCCGCACTTCGGGGCGCCACGTGCGCAGCGGACGCAGGCCGCGCGCACGCCGACGCCTTTCCCTGCAGCCCGGGCGCGCCACGCGTGCGCGACGGGCGCGCCCCCCTGCCGCTCTCCTTCCCGTGCGTGCGTAACGCATCCGAAACACGGTCGCGTATAATGGCAGTTTGAGAGAGAAAGGACCCGTCATGCCCCTCAACCCGGACCAAGACTTCGTGCTGAAGACCATCAAGGGCCGCGACGTGCACTTCGTGCGCTTCTGGTTCACCGACGTGCTGGGCACCATGAAGTCGTTCGCCGTCATTCCCAGCGAGCTGGAAGACGCCTTCACCGACGGCATGGGCTTCGACGGCAGCTGCGTCGAGGGATTCTGCCGCACCCAGGAATCCGACATGCTGGCGTTCCCCGACGCCGGCACGTTCCAGGTGCTGCCCTGGCGGCCCGAGCACAATGCGGTGGCGCGCATGTTCTGCAGCATCCGCACGCCCGACGGCGCGCCCTTCGAGGGAGACCCGCGGCACGTGCTGGCGCGCACGGTGGAGAAGGCGGCGAAGATGGGCTATGTCTTCAACGTCGGCCCCGAGCTGGAATACTTCTACTTCAAGGACGCGGAGGGCACCGAGGTGCTCGACCGTGGGGGCTACTTCGACCTCACGTCGCTCGACTACGCGAGCGACCTGCGGCGCGACACGGTGCTCACGCTGGAGAAGATGGGCATCCCTGTGGAATACTCGCATCACGAGAACGGCCCCTCGCAGCACGAGATCGACCTGCGCTTCACCGACGCGCTCTCCATGGCCGACGCGGTGATGACCTACAAGCTGGTGGTGAAGGAGATCGCCCTGAAGCACGGGGTGCACGCCTCCTTCATGCCCAAGCCCATGGCCGACGCCCCCGGGAGCGGCATGCACGTGCACCAGAGCCTGTTCGACCTCGACGGCAACAACGCGTTCTTCGACGCGGACGACCCTTTGGGCTACAACCTGTCGAAGGTGGCCAAGCACTACATTGCGGGCCTGCTGAAGTACGCGCCGGAGTTCTGTGCGGTCACCAACCAGTACGTGAACTCCTACAAGCGCCTGGTGGCGGGCGGCGAGGCCCCCACGTACCTGTCGTGGGGCGCGCGCAACCGCTCCACGCTCGTGCGCATTCCGCGCTACCGGCCGGACCGCGAGGTGGCGTGCCGCGTCGAGCTGCGCAGCCCCGACCCGGCCGCGAACCCCTACCTGGCCTTCGCCGTCATGCTGGCGGCGGGGCTCAAGGGCATCGAGGACGGGCTGGAGCTGCAGCCTCCCACTGAAGACCAGGACCTGTTCTGCCTGTCGCGCCAGGACCTGCGCGCGCAGGGCATGAGCACGCTGCCGGAGAGCCTGGGCGAGGCCGTGGAGCTGTTCGCGGCGTCCGACCTCATGCGCGAGACGCTCGGCGAGCACATCCACGCCTACCTGGTGAAC
>CAJFVW010000041.1 GCA_904420575.1 uncultured Gordonibacter sp. | reverse complement strand
GTACTGGGTGATGATGCCGCCGCCCTTGGTGTCGCGCTTCATGGGCACGTGGTCGGCCATGGGGTCGCGGCAGATGATGGTGGCGCACGCGTGCACGCCCTCGCCGCGCACGTGCCCTTCGAGGGACTTCGCCGCGTCGATGACCTGCTTCACGTCCTCTTCGGACTCGTACGCCTTCTTGAGGTCGGGATTGGTGGCCAGCGCCTTGTCGATGGTGATGCCCAGCTCGTCGCCGATCATCTTGCAGATGCGGTCGCCGGTGTTGTACGGGTAGTCCAGCACGCGTGCGGCGTCGCGCACGGCGTTCTTGGCCTGCAGCGTGCCGAACGTGATGACCTGGGACACGTGGTCCTCGCCGTACACGTCCTTGATGTGGTTGATGACCTCTTCTCGGCGGCCCTGCTCGAAGTCGACGTCGATATCGGGCATCTCCACGCGTTCGGGCGAGAGGAAGCGTTCGAACAGCAGGCCGTTGGAAAGCGGGTCCAGGGCGGTGATGTCCAGGGCGTACGCCACGATGGCGCCTGCGGCCGAGCCACGGCCCGGGCCCACGCCGATGCCCTGGCTGCGCGCCCATTCGATGTACTCCTGCACGATGAGGAAGTACGCGGGAAAGCCCTGCTGGACGATGACGCTCATCTCGTAGTCGGCGCGTTCCTGCGCCTCGGGCGGCACCGGGTCGCCGTAGTGCTTGACCAGGCCCTCCTGCACGCGCCTGCGGAAGTAGCTCTCCTCCGTCTCGCCCTCGGGCAAGGGGAAGCGCGGCAGGATGGAGTCGCGCTCCAGCACCACGTCGCACTTCTCGGCCACCTCGACCGTGGTGTCGCACGCTTCCGGGAAGTCCTTGAGCGCCTCGCGCATTTCTTCCTCGGACTTCATGTAGAACTGGTCGTTCTCGAAGCGCATGCGGTTCGCGTCGTTCACGGCCGCGCCCGTGCTGATGCACAGCAGGTAGTCCTGCGCCTTCGCGTCCTCGCGCGTGAGGTAGTGGAAGTCGTTCGTGGCGATGGTCTTGAGGCCGGCGGCCTTGGCCACGTCCGTGAGCATGTGGTTGAGCTCGGTCTGCGTGTAGCCGGCGTCCGTGCGGATGCCCTGGTTCTGCAGCTCGATGTAGAAGTCGCCCGGCTCGAAGCAGCCTGCGAACTTCTTGGCCCACTCTACCGCATCGTCGAACTGGCCGTTGTCGAGCAGCTTCGGGATGATGCCCGCGATGCATGCCGACGAGCCGATGATGCCGCGGCCGTACTTCTGCAGCATGCTGAACGTGGTGCGCGGCTTGTAGTAGAAGTTGTCGACGTGCGATTCGCTGACCAGCTTCACCAGGTTGTGGTAGCCCTCGTTCGTCTTGGCCAGCAGAAGCAGGTGGAAGAGCTTGGGCTTCGTGTCCTTGCGCAGCTCCTCGTCGGTGGTGAAGTACACCTCGCAGCCGTAGATGGGCTTGACGTGCTTGCCCGTCTCGGCTTCCACCTTCTCGCACATCTCGCACAGCTGCGGCACGCCGGACATGACGCCGTGGTCGGTGATGGCCACCGCAGGCATGTCCAGATCGGCGGCGCGCTTCACCATGTCGTAGATGTGCGTGTGGCCGTCGAGCAGGGAATACTCGGTGTGATTGTGCAGATGAACGAATGCCATATCTTGTGCCTCTTGTCCGTGAGTCATGCGCTCGGTAGTGTGTTTGGAAAGCGTGCGGCGCGTTTGGTGTCGTTGCCATTCTAGCAGCAACGAGAAAGTTTTGCTTCCGAAACACCGCGAACAAACGATGGATTTCAGAAGGAGAACGCCGGGAAACGCGACTGCGCCCCGCCTGCTTGGGCGGGGCGCAGACAGGGACGCGCGCGAGGCTGCCGGCGAAGCGGGAAGGCTACGCCGCCGGGCCCGTCGGCTCGATCTCGAAGCCTTCCGCATCCAGCTCCGGCGCACCTGCGGCACGGCGCCGCTCCACCAGCCGCCGTGCCATGGGCACGGACGCCAACAGCGTCGCGCCCATGAGCACGCTCGCCACGATCACCATGATCCACACCGGCACGAACGACAGATACGCGTCGAACATCACGCCCGACACCACGGAGCCGATGGCCGCGCCCAGCATCTCGAACGCGGTCACGATGCCCGTCACCGTGCCGAGGTCCTTCTTCCCGTACTCCTTCACCACCATCACCGGCGGTGCCACCGTGCCCATGCACGTGGCGAACCCGAAGAACAGGCACGCCAAAATCGGCCCCACGTCAGTGGCGGGAAAGCAGAGCGCGATGCCCGCCGCCACGGACGTCACCGTGCCCAGGAGCGTGCCCATGCGCAGGCCCCAGCGGTCGTAGATGGCGCCCAGCGACACCTTGGCCACGATGACCACGGCCAGGTAGAACGACCACACGCTGCCCGCCCAGATGGTCGAGTGCCCGCCGGACACCACCTCCACGCCGTCCACCACCACCGAGGTCATGTTGGCGATGGAGTTCGTGATGACGGCGCCGTTCGTGATGCCCATCATGATGAACCCGACGACGAGCATCCAGAAGCACGCGCTTGTGCGCAGCACCTTCCAGCCGATGGCCACCGTCACGGGCGCATCGGGCGAGCGGTCGGCCTTCGCCTGCTCCAGCTGGCCCGCGCCGTAGGGTTCCAGACCCTTGTCGCTCGGGCGCGTGCGGAACGTGAGCACGGCCAGCGGCAGCGACGCCACCAGGCAGATCACGGCCAGGAGCAAGAATGCCGCGCGCCAGCCCGAACTCACGATCATGGCGCTGGTCACCGGCGAGAGCACGATGCCGCCCACGCCCGACCCCGCGAGCGCGATGGACACGGCCAGGCCGCGCTTGAGCGTGAACCAGTTCGAGATGAGCACCGACACCAGAAGGCGCGTGCCGGCCACCACCACCATGCCCGCAATGATGCACAGCACGTACAGCTGCCACACCGCCGTGATGAACGAAAGCCCCACCAGCACCACCGAGCTGGTAAGCACCGTGGCCGCACCCAGCACGCGCGCGCTGCACTTGTCGGTGAGCCGCCCGATCACGAGCGACGCAAACACCGCCACCACCGTGGTGATGGACACGCCCGTGTTGAACTGCCCCACCGTGATGCCCAGTTCCTCCACGATGTGCGTCTGGAACAGCGGGATGCAGTTCACGAACACCGTGTAGCACGTCGACATGATGAGGAAGCCGCCCGCGACGATCCACCAGCCGTAGAAGAACCTCCCCTGCCTGCCCTGCTTCGCCGCCCCCGCGGCCTTCGCCTCAGCCATGGTGCCTCACTTCCCCAACCGGTCGAGATGCCTGATGAACTCCGTGTAGAACCCGACGCCGCGCTTATAGGCCTCCACGTCGAGGCGCTCGTCCTGCCCGTGGATGCGCGAGCGCGAGTCGCCCGCGAACAGGATGCCCGCGAAGCGGTACGTGCGCGGGCACACGCGGTGGAAGTGGCGCGCATCGCTGCAGCTCGTCTGCACGTAGGGCGCAATGCCGGCCGTCGGGTACACGCTCGCGATGACGCGCCGCAGGTAGTCGAACGCGGGGTCCCCGTCGAAGGGCGCGATGGGCGACGGCTCGCTCACCTCGAACAACTCGTAGGTGGTGCGGTCGTCGAAGCGGTCCTTGATGCGCTGGCAGGCCGCGTCCACCGTCTCGCCGGGGTCGACCTGCACGTTCACCGTGGCGCGCGCCTGCTTGGGGATGACGTTGTGCGCCGGACTGCCTTCCAGCTGCGTGAGCGCGTAGGTGGTGCGCACCATGGCGGCCGTCTCCGAACCGCCCTGCATGATGCGGATGACGAGCGGGCGGAAGAGCCACAGGTTGCCGAACACGAGGCGCAGGCCGAAGCCGCCGCGCGCCGCCAGCTCGCGCAGCATGGCCGCCACCGGGGCGGACAGCTTCGAGGCGGGCGGGTTTTTCTGGAGCGCGTCCAGGCCGGCCACCAGCTTCGCCGTGGCGTCCTCGAGCGAGGGCGTGGCCGCATGGCCGCCCTCGGCGCTCGTGGCGATGCGCGCGTTGAAGATGCCCTTCTCGGCCACGCCCACGACGGCGAACTGACCCTTCACGCCGAGCGGCGGGTTGTCGATGACCGCGCCGCCCTCGTCCAGCACCATATACGGCACGCGCCCGCGCTGCTGCAGCAGCTCCACGAAGTGCGGCGTGGTGTCGCCGCCGTCCTCCTCGGTGTTCGACGAGAACAGGTACACGTCGCGCGGCGGCACGTAGCCTTCCGCCAGCAGGTGCTCGGTCGCCTCCAAAAGGCCCGCCCAGATGCACTTCGTGTCCACCGCGCCGCGCGCGTAGATGGCGCCGTCGGCGATCTCGGCCGCGAAGGGGCCGTGCGTCCACTCGGCAGCGTCCGCGCTCACCACGTCGTGGTGCGCCATGAGCACCACCGGCGCAAGCTCCCGGTCGGCGCCCTTCCACAGAAGCGAAATGCCGTAGCCGTCGATCAGCTCCAGTTCCAGGCTGTCGAACACGCGCGGATACAGGCGGCGCAGCAGCGGGACGAATCCGTCGAACGCGCTGCGGTCGGCATCCGGGTCGTGCAGGCCCCACACCGTGGGGCAGCGCAACATCTCCTGGAAGCGCTCGACCGCGGCGTCGTCGCCACGCACGTCCGAGGGCGGAAGCGGGTCGGCGACCGGCGTGGGCTTGAGCCGCACCGCGTTCACCACCAGCACGACGGCCAGCACGACGATGACGGCAAGGACAATGGCAAGCACGATCATGAGGACTCCCCTTTCGACAAGCACATGCCGACCATTATAGCCGCTCCACCCTCCGAAAGCCCCCAGGTTGCCATCTCGGCCGCAGAGAAAAGGATGGTTCTTCTCGTCCCCTCCGCGTGCAATGCGACAAAAGCGCCACTTCGATATCCGCCGATCAATCAGGGCACCGAAATCACCGGGCAATGCGGCCAGGACACCCTCGTCCCTGTGCTTAGTTATTTCATATAGATAAATATATGAAATAATCTTCCTTTATGCTATTCTTCCATCAATAACGAAAGGAGTGCCCATGGACGCGATCTATCCCGTGACGGCCTTGCAGAAGCAACAGGGCGAAGTGAAGAAAGCAGCGCAAGCCGGCATCGTGCGCATCACCGAAAACGGCAAGGGCGCCTACGTGTTCTGCTCGGAGGAAGTGTTCGAACGCATGATGCAGCAAGTCGCCGAAGACGCGGCATCCGAAGCCCGCTTGGCCGCCCTCGTCAATCGCGGACACGCCGACATTGCCGCAGGACGCGTGTTCCGCGGTACGCAAGCAGCCATGGACGAGGTCGAAAAGAGAATGCACGGCCATGCCTGAACTGATGTATACCGAGGGTTTCATCGAGGACATCGTGCAGGTCGAACTCGAGAGCAAACGCAAGGAGATATTCGGCATCACCGATCTGCTTTCCGACTTCCCCGAACTGGGTTCGAACAATCTACCCGCATCCATCTTCGATAGCTATGGCGGCAGCGTGAGAAAGCTCGCCGTGAGACCCTTTTTCATCATATACGAGTACCGCGAAAGCGAAGACGCCGTGTACCTGCTTGGGCTGGATCACCAAAGGGCCGCCTGGTAACGCTCCGGTCGAGGCCGCGTCGGCGACAGCCTCGCGCGCCTGACAGCCGGCTCAAGCAAGCTCGCGCACTTCGCGTATCTGCGAGATGCGGACGACCCTGCGCTCGTCCTGCTTGCGTCCCGGAACCAGCAGAAGCACCCACTCGTCGTCGGAGTCGAGCACCTGCGCCTCGAACGTCACGAACGTGTTCGCCATGACCAGCTCGCAGGTCGCGCCCCGCAGCGTGGTCAGCTGCCGCGCCACCATGCGCTCCTGCTTCGATGCCGCGTCCTCTTCCCGCTGGATGTTCTCCTTCTTCGGCATCTTGTACGCGATGTAGATGAGCGTGACCGCAATTACGAACAGCAAAAATCCATTCACGAGGCATCACCTGCAATCACGAAGCTCTCGATGGCGTTCACGTCTACCAGCTGCACCACCGTCTGGCGTTTGCCGACGCCGGATGCGCGCTCGTACTCGATGCGCACCCACTCATCGCTCACGTCGAGCACTTTCATGCCGGGACGACCTGTACCAAGCGTCAGCATGAGCTCGTCATCAGAGAAGAACACCTTGCAGGTGGTGCCTGCGAGCCCTCGCAGCACGTGCAGGTCCTTGCCCGGCGGCGTGTCGATGCTCGCCGTGACCACCTCCACGTCGTCGGCCACAAGGTCGTCGAGTCCCACGTGGTAGAGCCGCGCGAGCTCTGCCGCCTTTTCGAGCGTCGGCGCACCCTGACCACTCTCCCAATTCGATATGGTCTGGCGCGACACGCCCAGCGCATCGGCCACCTCCTGCTGGCTCAAGCCCTGCTTGCGCCGCAGCTTCGACAGTTTTTCTTCCAGCACGCCCTTCCTTTCGCCGTCGCCGTTCCCGTCTCCCCCATTGTCCAGGAAACCGCGCGCCAAGAAAAGCAAATCCTCTTGGAATTCCGTCCAATCCCTTTGACGCCAAGCCTCGCCCGGCTTCGGGAAAGCTCCGATGCCCGGTTTTCGTGAGAAGCGCACATCCGGACGCGAAAGCGCGTGCGCGGGCGAGTCGGCAGCAGCATACTAGCTCGGCTCAAGTTTTGAAAGGAACCGCATCAGCCAGGACAAAAGGACAAAAAGGGGCCGGTTCCTTTGTCCTGTAGAACGACCAAACGCCTTGGTGCTCTGCCAGCAAGGACAAAGGATCCGTCCCCTTTTGTTCGCCGAAATCCTGCCTCATTTCCCCCGTTCGTTTTCGATCGAGGATCCCGGAGGGGCGAACGTGGGCATGCCGCCGTCGCTGGCGGCCAATTCTTCTTTGAACAGGTCTTCCATGATGCGGTTGCGGGTGTTCCACGTGGCGCCCGAAACCGCGTCGATGACCTCTTCGATGGAATGCTTCTTCGGCGATTTCTCGGCGGCACCCGTACCGGCCCCGTCGGCCTTCGGCCCCTGCCCCACCTTTTCCTGCACGAACCTCTCCCTTCACGGCCAAGGGGCCGACATGCGCCGGCCCCTTGCAATCCTACCATACTCTTCCAGCCGGCAAAGCCAAGGCCTCTCGCTCCTGCCACAGAAGCCGCCGGCCCGCACGGCCGGGGGCCAGACCGCGCCGACACGGCCGGGACCGTCGGCCCCAGCGCCGGCCAGCGCGGCCAGCGCGGCGAAAAGCCGGACGGGCTTACGCGGCAGGCGCCTCTTTCGGCGCCTTCGCGGATTCATCGGCGGGACGCTCCTTCACGAGGACCTTCGCCAAGCCGCCGGCTGCCGGGTCGGACAGGAAGGCTACGATGACGATGGTCGGCCAGAACTGCAGGCACAGCGCCACGAAGCGGTCGAACAGGTTCACGCCGATCATCTCGCCCGTCATGGCGTTCAGCGCCTGCGTCTCGCCCACGCCTGTCATGAAGGCGGTCATGACTAGCCCTAAGAAAAACATGATGAGCGTGCTGAAGAACACGTTCTGGATGAGACGGAACGCCACCGATCCCGGCTGAGCGTCGAAGTAGACCGCGCAGGCCGCCGCGATGCGCGCCAGCGGGACAACGGCAGTGACCACGAACGACGTGACGAAGGCCACGGCGAAGCTCATAAGACAGAACACCGGGTCGATGTGCGGCACGCCCTGCATGATGGTCAGGCACAGGCAAAGCACCGCAGCAACTATGAGCGAAAAGAACAGTCCGTACACGATGTAGTACTTCTTGCTATGCATGTGATCCCCTTTTCATAGGCCGTCGCCGTTTCTTGACCACAAGGAAGGGCGACGGGGACGGAGGTGTCCACAAAGCGAGTTCCGCAGTCGCCGGACAGCCCGGTGGGCTGTCGTGCGGCCTCAGGACTGTCTGAGCGACTGGGCACCTCCGTCCCCGTCGCCCGGACAGTCAAGAGAGGCTGACGCAGAACCTTGCGCGGGCCGGTGGCCGCGCCCCAACGAGGGGCGCCGTTCCGGGCGCCCCTCGTTGGCAGTTACGCCACCACGAACAGCGTCTTCTGCTTTTCGTCCATCTTGGCGTTCAGATCCTCCACACGGCCGAACTCGAGGCACTGCGACTGGCAGTGCTGCACGCAGGTGGGCACCTTGCCCAACCCGCGGCGCGCCGCGCAGGTGTCGCACTGCTTCGTGGGGATGGGAAGGTAGGAGAACTGCCAGTTCTCGTCGGCCTCGTCGCCGATCACCCACGGGCCGATCTTGACCACCTTGATGCCGGTCTGCCCCACCGGCAGGCCATGTTCCATCTGACAGGCCACCTCGCAGCTATGGCAGCCCGAGCACCATTGCGCATCGACCAGGATTCCGTACTTCGCCATGGTTTATTCCCCCTCTTCCACTTTGTAGACCTTGCAGATGAAGCTCTTGTAGTTCGATCCGAAGCCGCTCTTGCCCGGGATCCACGGGATGGTGTTGTTGATGTTGAGGTCGAACACGTCGTAGAACTTCTCCGGGTCGCCCTCGGGGAACCACCAGCCATGGTCGCACGAGACGATGCGGCGGTCCATGATGGGCGTGAGCTTCGCCTTGCGCTTGGCGCGGCCCATCGGGCCTTCCATCCACACCCAGTCGCCGTCCTTGATGCCGTACTTCTCGGCCGTCTCGGGATGGATCTCCATCATCGGCCAGGGATGGTAATGGCGCATGCGCTCGATCTGGCGATGCTCGGAATGGAACATGCTCCAGGTACGGGCACCGCTCGTCATGACCAGCGGAAACTCTTCCATGAGCTCGGGCGTGGAACCGGGGCCGGGCTCGGGCTCCTCGAAGTACGGCAGCGGGTCGAGGCCGGCCTGGTTGTAGAAGTTGCTCCACAGCTCGATGCGGCCCGTCGGGGTGTTGAAGCCGGGCTGGCCGTCCTTGCGCAGCATGCCCTTCTCGTAGCGGTAGTACTCGATGGGCTGGTAGGCCGGCGCGACGCTCTGCAGCTCTTCGAACGACATCTCGGTGGGCTTCAGCATGTCGGTGAACATCTCGTCCACGTTGTCCCACGGCCATGCCTCGGGATTCCAGCGCTTGCCCAGTTCCAGGTTGATCTGCATGTCGGAGCGGCACTCGCCCACGTCGGTGACCTTGTTGATGGTGGAACCGCGCTGCGCGCCGGACACGAAGGCGATGCCGTTGCGCTCGGGGAACGTGCAGGCCGGCAGCACCACGTCGGCCAGGGCGGCGATGGTGGGCGTCTTGAACAGGTCGACCACCACGATGAAGTCCAGCTTGTTCAGCGCGTTGTACAGGCGCTGCGGGTCGGCGCCCATGCACGCGATGGGGTTGGTGGTCTGCAGCCAGGCGCCATGGATCTCGTAAGGGACGCCCGTCTCGATGGTCTTGACGGTCTCGTCAGGCTGCGACACGGCGAAGCCGAAGTTGAACAGCGGGTAGTCCTGGATGCCGATGCGCTTGGCCTCCTGCTCCGGCCCCAGGATCTCGCGGCCCCAGCCGCCGGCCACGGAAAGGATCTCCGGCGCCACGATCATGCCGCCCGGGCGCTCCATGTTGCCCGTGATCTCCCAGAGGGCCAGGATGGCCTGACCGGCCGGCATGGCCTCGCGGGTCATGTCCACGGCCACGCCCCACTGCAGCGTGGAGTTCTTGGCGTTGCCCAGCATGCGGGCGGCCGCGACGATCTTGTCTTCGGGCACCCACGTGATCTCGGACACGCGCTTCGTGTCGAACTCGTCCGCACGCTCCTTCAGCTCTTCGAAGCCGTAGCACCAGTTGTCGACGAACTCGTGGTCGTACAGGTCCTCGTCGATGATGACCTTCATCATGCCCAGGGCCAGGGCGGCGTCGGTGCCGGGGCGCACGCGCAGATGCAGCTCGGACTTGGTGGCCAGCCACGTGACCTTCGGGTCCACCGTGACGATCTTCATGCCGCGCTTCATGAGGTCGATGACCCAGTGGCCGTAGAAGCCTTCGATGTTGGACTTCAGAGGATAGTTGCCCCAGATGAACATGACTTCGGGGACTTCGTAGTCGGGATGGTCGTAGCGCTCGGGGAACTGCTGGGCGGCGTCGGGGATCCAGGGCGCGCCGGTGGTGGCGGCCATGCCGGCGATGCGCGGCAGGTAGCAGCACTGTCCAGAGAGGAAGCCGGTGTAGTTCGGGCTGCCGAACGACCAGCACAGGCGCGTGATGTACGCAGCGATGTCACGGCCGGTTCCCTGAGCGAACACCACGGACTCGGCGCCGTACTTCTCCTTCATGTCCATGAACTTCTCGGTGATGAGGTCGTAGGCCTCGTCCCACGAGATGCGCTCCCACTTGTCGAGCCCACGGTCCTTCGGGTCGCGCTTCATGGGGAACTGCAGGCGTTCCTTGTGATGCGTCACCTCGGGCACGTCCAGGCAGCGCATGCACAGCCTGCCGTTCGTCCACGGGTCTTCCGGGTCGCCTTCGCACTTGACCAGCTTGCCGTCGGCGTCGGTGTACATGACCACGCCGCAGCCCAAGTGACACCCAGGTCCCGTCCAAGCGCAGCCACGCGTGACGTCGAAATCGCCTTCCTTGTACTGGAACGGCTTTTCGTGGTCGACGATCCTGTACTGCTCACCCATACTTGTGCCTCCTCGTCTTGTCGATGCCCGATCTTTTCTGATGCCTTGCATCTTGCCCCCACCATAAAGAACCGATATGATCAACGCCATCAGCCTTTGCCCTGAATGAGCGTGGCGGGCATCGCATGAACCATATGGAAAGCTACCGGGGGACCCTATGGAAAAAAGTACCAGCGATGACAAAATGCCTGATCATGAGTTTGGCAACGAAGCTTGCAGGGAAGACGTCCAAGAGGGCGAGGCACCAAACGCGCAGAAGCTTTGGTCGCCTTTGTTCTTCACGGCTGCCATAGGGATGGCGCTTTTCTGGTCGTGCTTCTTCACCATGCTCATGCGCAACTCCTTCATGGACGGCGACATCGACCAGCTGTGGTACCACCTGTACCTGCGCATGGTGTTCTTCCTGGGTGCCGGGGCGGTGTGCCTGGTGGCCGCCAAGGCGAGCGACTTCGCGGCCAGCGAGCGGGGCCATCGCATCCTCACGGGAGGCGTCTGCCTGTTTTCCGTGGTGGCCGCCGTGTCGTCGTTCACGGCGTTCTCGTTCGGCCTGACGATGCCGCTTGCCTTCGACCTGGTGGCGTGGAGCCTGGCGGGCGCAGGGCTCGCCTGCCTCCTGCTTTTGTGGATGGAGGTTGTGGCATCGTTCGGCCGGCCGTTCCTGCCGTGCTGCCTGGCCGTTTCGGCAGCGCTCGGCGGTGTGGCGTACCTGGTGCTGGACCTGCTGCCCTTCCCGTTCAACATCGGGCTTCTGTGCGTGAGCCCGCTTCTGAGCCTCGGCGTTATCAAGATGGTCGAGCAGGACGCCAGCGTGGTGCCCGCGGCGTTCGTGCCCTTGGCGGAATCGCGCAAGCGCGCACGGCTGGCGCCGGCATACCTGGCCATATCCGCGGCATACGGCATCGTGTTCGGGCTGGGCATCGGGTCCACCACGCAGATTCCCGGCGAAGAGGCACTTTATGCCGGCGTGGCGGTGTTCCTGCTTTTGGGCTCCGGCACGGCCTACGCGTTCCTCATGCGGTTCGCGAACCATGCGCTGCAGACCGATTCGCTGCGCATCATGTTCCCCGTGCTCATCATCGCGCTCATCCCCATGTCGTTTTTGCACGGGCTGGCGTACACGGCCTGCAACCTGCTGCTGCTTTCGTGCTACGTGTTCTTCGAGATCGTGGGACTGGACGCCTCGATATCCCTTGCCAGGGAACGCGGCGCGTCGCCAGTGCATCTGGTGGCCACCAGCCAGGCCGTGCTGTACCTGGGACTTCTGCTGGGACACGCCATCGGGCTTCTGGCCAGCGTGTCGGGCGTGGTGAACTACGCCATGCTCTCGACGGCCGCGCTGGGGCTCGTGGTGCTTCTGGCCGTGTTCATCACGTTCGCGCCGGTTGCGCCGCTGGCCTCTGTGCCCGAACCGGAAACGGAAGCCGAACCCGAACGCCACGAACAGGGACATTGGCGGGCACGGTGCGCCGCCGTCGCCCGCGAGGCCGGACTTTCCGCCCGCGAGACGGAAGTGTTCATGCTGCTGGCGAAAGGCCGCGGCATCGAGCATATCCAGAACAAGCTGTACATTTCCGGCCACACCGTGAAGACCCACACGTACAACATCTACAAGAAGATGGGCATCGGCTCCCGCGAGGAGCTGCTGGACGCCATCGAAGGCATCAGTCTCGACGAAGAGTCGCCTGCGGAAACGTAGAGCGCAAGGGATCCTTCGTCCCCGCTTCGCGGGGCCTCCCTGAGCTGCCCTCGACATGAAAAAGCCCCCTTGCGGGGGCTTTTCAGTGGTTCTTGACGCACGCCTCGACCTCGGACAGTCGCTTCGGTCAGACGGTCAGGCGGCTTCGACGGCATGCAGCTGCACGTGGCACCAGTCGATGTCGGCAGCGAGCGTCGTCTTCGCAACGGCTTCCTCGGACTGCTCGGCGGCCTTCGCCTCGAGCGCCGCCAGCTGCTCGCGCACCTCGGCGGCGTTGATCTCGCTCGCCGGCAGGGCACGGTCGGCCAGGATGATGACCTTCTTGCCCGTCACCTCCACGTAGCCGCCCTGCAGGGCGAAGCGCTGGGTCTCGCCGTCCTTTTCGTTCTGGATGCGCGCCACGCCGTCGGCAAGCACCGACACCAGCGGCACGTGGCCCTGCAAAAAGCCCATCTCGCCCTCGACGCCCGGCACGACCACCATATACGCGTCGTCGGAATACAGCTTCGCCGCAGGCGTCACGATGTCGCACACGAGCCCGGCCATTACGCTTCCTTTTTCTGCATCTCGTCGTACGCGGCGTACACGTCTTCGATGGCGCCTTTGTAGACGAAGCACTGCTCGGGAATGTGGTCGCACTTGCCGTCGAGGATCTCGGCGAACGAGCGGATGGTGTCCTCGAGCTTCACG
>CAJFVW010000040.1 GCA_904420575.1 uncultured Gordonibacter sp. | reverse complement strand
GTCGTAGCACACTCTGCAAATCCCCGGCACCTCTGCCAAAATGCGGGCCGTGATCTTCTTCAGCAGGGGCCACTCGAGCTCGGGGACCTCGGCGGTCATGGCGTCGACGGTGTTCACGGCGCGGATGATCGCGGGCCACTCGAAGGCTCGCACGCCGTCGCGGACGCCGGTGGCGCGGAAATCGGGGACGGTCACGAAGTATTGCCACACCTTGCCTTCGAGGCCCGCCGCGGCGAACTCCTCGCGCAGGATGGCGTCGGCCTCGCGCAGCGCCTCCAGGCGGTCACGCGTGATGGCGCCGAGGCAACGCACGCCGAGTCCCGGGCCGGGGAAGGGCTGGCGCTCGACCATGGACTCGGGCAGCCCCAGCTCTCGCCCGACGACGCGCACCTCGTCCTTGTACAGCAGCTTCACGGGCTCGCACAGCTCGAACTGCAGGTCGTCCGGCAGGCCGCCCACGTTGTGGTGCGCCTTCACGCCGTCGGATTCCAGGATGTCGGGGTAGATGGTGCCCTGCGCGAGGAAGCTCACCTCGTCGCCGACCTTGCGGGCCTCCTCCTCGAACACGCGGATGAACTCGGCGCCGATGATCTTGCGCTTGGCCTCGGGCTCGGCCACGCCGTCAAGCAGGTCGAGGAAGCGATCCACCGCGTCCACGTACACCAGGTTCGCGTCCATCTGGTTCTGGAACACGTCCACCACCTGCTCGCTTTCGCCCTTGCGCATGAGGCCGTGGTTCACATGCACGCAGATGAGCTGCTTGCCGATGGCCTTGATCAGCAGCGCGGCCACCACGGACGAGTCCACGCCGCCGGACAGGGCTAGAAGCACCTGTCTGTCGCCGATCTGCGCGCGGATGGCCTCGACCTGCTCGTCGATGAACGCCTGCGCCAGTTCGGGGGTGGTGATGCGAACCATGTCGTCGGGACGCTTGTTGGGATCCATGGGGCTGCTCCTTCTTTTCCGTGGTCGTTCTCGTGACGCTTGAAAGACGATGAGCGAAATTATAACGAATGGCGGCGCGGTTTGCTCACGCGCGGTACAACGTGTGCCGAAGCAGCGCAAACAATGCGCTCTGCTGGTCTTCTTCGTGGCGAAGCGAGGCCACGATCGACTCCCACACGAAGGCGCACAGGCCGCTGCGCGTGAATTGGGCGTCGAACACGCCCGGATCGACGCGCGCGTCGCTTGCGAGGACGGCCTCGAGGCCCGCGCGCACGTGCTCGAAATAGGCCGCTTCCTTCCTGCGGCTTTCCTCCAGGCTCGGGCGGTCCATCATGGCCATCTGGACGAGCCAGGTGTCGCGGAATCCGCCGAAAATGCCGTGAAGCTCGTGGGACAGACGCTCGCAGAATTCGACGAAGCCTTCGCCGGGGAAGGGCCGCATGAGCTCGTCCGTGACGGCCTGCTTCCAGAATCGTTCCACCACGTCTGCAATCAGGTCGCCCTTTGCCGGATAGTAGTTGTAGATGGTCCCAACGGCCACCGAGCAGGCGCCTGCGACGGCACGGATGCTCAAGGACGCAAGCCCCTTGCTCATGGCCAAGGCGAACGCCGCGTCGAGAATGCGCTGTTTGCTGATGGTCGCTTCGCTTCCCATGAGAATCCTTCCCAGAGCAGGCGCCCAAATAGCGCCAAGCCCGCATGAACACCATTCATTGTAAAGGCGGGAAGAAGGCGCGTTGGTGAAGAGGATGTGAAGAGCGAGAAATCTCCTTGCCGGTCCTTTCGTGCCCGCCTATGATGAACATTGTTCATATGAACAATGTTCATCATAGGGACAATGGATTCAGCGACAAGGCAAGCACAGGACGCACCGTGGTGCCGACGGGCGCCAGGCGGACGCGGGGTGGGGCGCTGGGGAAAGCGCCGCGAAATACGACTCGGTGCCGGAGAGGCGCCAAGAAAGGAAGCATCATGGACATCGAACTGGTTGCGGCAAGTGCGGCGATCACGCTGGCATTGGTTTTCTACACGGTGGGAGTCTTCTCCGAACGGAAGAGCGGATCGCTCAGACGATCCCATCTGGCTTGCTTCTGGTGCGGGCTCGTGTTCGACACCACGGGCACGGCCCTCATGACGAACATGGCCGCTGGGGGGCAGGCGGCGGGATTCGGAATCCACGGCATTTCGGGAATGCTGGCCATCGCCCTCATGCTCGTGCATGCCACGTGGGCGACCTGGGTGTACGTGCGAGGGTCGGGTCGGGCTCGCACGGCGTTCCATCGGTTCAGCACCGTCGTGTGGCTGGTATGGCTCGTTCCGTACGTCATCGGCATGCTGGTGGGCATCCCGCTGTTCCACCTGCAAAGCGTCTGTGCGGTGGGGACGAGCCTGGTCGTGGTCGCGGCCATCGCCGCCGGGCTTGCCTTCTCGTCGCGGAGGAAGGGTGCGCGCCGCGCGTGACGTGCGGGAGGCGGCGAAGCGCCGCGCGTGACGCGAGGGAGAGGGCGGCTCAGGGCACGGCGGATTTCGAGAGGCGGTCGATCTTGCGGAGCATCGGACGCGCGACAAGGGTCCCTATGGCGGCTCCCGCCACGACGGCCGCCCAGTCGAACGGGGAAAAGCCCGACCGCAAGGCCGCCTGGCCCACCAGCACGCTGACTATTCCCACGGCAACGGCGCATACGAAGGCCAGCGCGCCTGCCCGTTCCAACGACATGTGCTGCCAGAGCGCGTTGGCGAGCAAAAATGCCAGCGCCGCACAGGCGACGCCGCGCGCGAAGGCGGACAGGCCGCCAAGGCCGGACGCCGCCACCACCACGACGGCCAAGGCGACCGCTATGCCCCAACGGCCGACGACGACGGCCTTCCTCGCCTTGGAGGGCGTTGGGGAAGTGGCGTTGCCGGAGGCGGCCTGCTGGTTGTTTCGGCGTTTCTTGCTCATGGGAGACACGGTACCACGGGCGCTGCGCCGCCGCGCGCCATGGCGCCGGCCGGGCATCCATCCGTTGCCTGGCGGTGAGGTGCCCGCCTCGCCGCGCGTCCCCTTTTGCCTGCGGCCTCTGTCGTCGGCACTCCGCCGCCGCGACCGCGGCTTCCGAATGCGCCGCTTCCGTTTGCATGGCGGCTTCCGCAATCCTTGCGAACCTTCCTTTCCCCAGGCCGGTTTTCGGGTACCATACGAACGGTCGAGAAAGCAGGTTTGAGGAGGCGGCACGTTGATACGGTTCAACAACGACTACAACTGCGGGGCGCACCCGCGCGTCATCGAGGCGCTGGTGGCGACGAACGCGGAGAGCCATCCCGGCTACGGGCTGGACGCTTGGTGCGAGCGCGGGGCGCAGGCCATCCGCGCGCAGGCGGAAGCCCCGGAGGCCGCCGTGCATTTCGTGGTGGGCGGCACGCAGGCGAACTTCCTGGTGATCGCTTCGGCGTTGCGACCGTACCAGAGTGTCATCAGTGCCGATACGGGGCACATCAACGAACACGAGACGGGCGCGGTGGAGCACGTCGGCCACAAGATCCAGGCTTTGCCCGGCACCGACGGCAAGATCGCGGCCGCGCAGGTGGAAGAAGTGGCGCGCGACTTCGAGACCAGCACCGTGCCCGAACACATCGTGCAGCCCAAGATGGTCTACCTGTCCTACACCTCCGAGTTCGGCACGCTGTATTCGAAGCGCGAGCTGGAAGACCTGTCCGCCGTGTGCCGGGAACACGGGCTGTACCTGTTCGTGGACGGCGCCCGCCTCAGCTACGGCCTGGCCGCGCCGGAGTCCGACGTGACGATGGCCGACCTTGCGCGTCTGACCGACGCGTTCACCGTGGGCGGCACGAAGTGCGGCGCGCTTTTCGGCGAAGCGATCGTGCTCACGAACCCTGCCCTGCACGAGGGCTTCCGCAGCAACATGAAGCAGAACGGCGCGATGCTGGCGAAAGGCTGGCTTCTGGGCCTGCAGTTCGCGACGCTGTTCGAGCCGGCTAATGGCGAAAGCACCGGCGAACCCACGCCGGCAACCGACGGGCGTGCCTCGGAAGCCCCGGCCCAAGAGCCCCTCTACCTGGCCATCGCCCGCCAAGCCGACGAACAGGCGCTGCGCATCAAGGCGGCGTTCGCCCAGGCCGGCGTGCCGTTCTTCATCGAGAGCCCGACGAACCAGCAGTTCGTCGTCATGCCCGACCGCGTGCTGGACGACCTGGCGAAGAAGTACGTGTTCGAATACGAGCAGCGCATCGACGGCGCGCACAGCTGTGTGCGGTTCTGCACCAGCTGGAGCACGAAGCCGGAAGACGTCGACGCCCTGGTGGCCGACATCGAGGCGCTGGCTCGGGCGGGCAAGCTCGCCTGAGGGCGCGCCAATGGAGGACGCGAACTGATGGAAGTCGTTGGAGAAACGGGCGCGGAAACGGGGGCAGGCACGGGTGGGGAAGCGCTCGGAGATGCGGCCGTGGACGCGCTCGTTGACGCGGCCGCGGCAGGACGCCGCCCGCTGGTGCGCGGACACGTGGTTGCGCTGGTCACCGTGTTGGTGTGGGCGGTCACGTTCGTGTCCACGAAGGTGCTGCTGGTGCATTTCGCGCCAGTGGAGATACTGTTCTTCCGCTTCGTGATAGGCTTTGTGGCGTTGGCCGCGCTGAGGCCGCGCCGCCTGCACGTGCGCGGGTTCGCGGAAGAACGCTGGTTCATGCTGGCGGGCGCGACGGGCATCACGCTGTACTACCTGCTGGAGAACATCGCGCTCACGTTCACCACGGCCTCCATCGTGGGCGTGGTCGTGGCGGCGGCGCCGCTGTTCACCGGCCTGGCGTCGGCCATCGTGCTGAAGGAGCGCCTGCATGCGCCCTTCTTCGTCGGTTTCGTGGTGGCCATGGCAGGAGTGTGCCTGGTCACGTTCGCCGGCGGTGCGGCAGACGCGGATGCGGGCCTGCTCGGCGGCGCCGGCTTGGCGGGCGTGGGGCTGGCGCTGGCGGCGGCGGCCACGTGGGCGGTGTACTCGCTGGTCACGAAGAAGCTCTCCGGCTTCGGCTACGACAGCATCCTGGTGACGCGCCGCACGTTCGTCTGGGGCCTGCTGTTCATGCTGCCGGCGCTGCCCGTCCTGGGCTTCTCGCCCGACTGGGTCGCGCTTGCCTTGCCTGAAGTATGGGGCAACCTGGCGTTTCTGGGACTCGGCGCCAGTGCGCTCTGCTTCGTCACGTGGAACGTGGCCGTGCGCGAACTGGGTCCGGTAAGGACGAGCCTCTACATCTATCTGGTGCCGGCGCTCACCGTGCTGGCGTCCGCCGCCGTGCTCGGCGAGCCGCTCACGCCCCTGGTGGTGCTGGGCGTGCTTCTGACCATCGCCGGTCTGCTGCTGTCCGAGCGGGGGAAGTAGCCACAGGCGGCAAAGGGATCATCCATTTCAACACGAAGGCGCCGTCGCGTATGGAACAGACAGCGTGCCGCCATCGAAGCCAAGGGGCGGCCGGGAAATTGGGCCGCCCCTTGCAGCGCCAGTTCTCGGCCTGTGCTAGTTGGCCAAGGCGCTTCGCGCCGAGATGCGACCGAACGCCGCGCACTCGCCGACGTTGCCGGTTCCCTGATAGAGGTGTCCCCACACCGATCCGAACTCGCCGGCGGTGTACAGATGGGGAATGGGCTCGCCAAAGGGATCGAGCACTTCCGCGTGTGGGCCACGTACCGGCCCTCCGTCGGTGTTAAGCATGGCCGGCACGCAGACCATCGCGTAGAACGGTGGCGTCTTGACCGGCTGCAGCGTGTCTGCAGGACGGTAGAATGCCAGGTCCTCGCCGCGTTCGCAATAGTCGTTCCATTGGCCGACCGTCTTGGCAAGCTCGTCGGACGGCACTTCGATGGCTTCGGCAAGCTCTTCTATGCTGGCGGCGCTCAAAGCCCATCCGTCGGCTACGGGGTCGGCCGACTTGTCTTCGGGAAACGCCCCTGCGGCCAGGCCCTCCGCGTCGAACACGAACCAGGCCTTCTCGGGGAAGGGCAGATGCGTCCAGTTCCCGCCGAACTGCGTGATGCCATGGCGATACCCCACGTTGAGCTTCGGGTCGGAGTCGGCCTCGGCATAGGGGGTCGTCGGGCACGAGCAGGCGTCGTAGTCCTGATAGAACCTCCGCCCGTTGACGCCGACGGTGATGCCGTGCTGTTTCGTGGTGAAGTTCCACACGGTGGAGACGAATTCCGTGTTCTCGAGGTCGCGCAGGGCCATCCAGTACTGGGCTCCGCCGGCCATGTGCCAGAAGTCGGCGCCCACCTTCATGCAGGCCCTATGTCCGTCGCCTGTGTTCGCCTTGCCGGCGTAGGGGAACACGCCTTTCACGCCCGTGTAGTTGTACAGCATATCCGCGTCGCTTTCGAATCCGCCGGTGCACACGATGACGCCCTTGTTCGCCTTGTAGCGTTTGCCGTCGGTGTCGACGACGCCCAGAATGGTCTTCGTCTGCGGGTCTTGGACAAGCGACTCCATGGCCGTCGAGGTGCGGTAGGTCACGGCGTCGGCATGGCTCTGCATGGTGTCCAGGAAGAACTGGAACACGTGCTTCGGGCCGTCGCCATCGGTCTTGAACTTGATGCGGCCATAGGTGTTGTCGTTGGGGAGTTCAGGCCACTCGCCAAGTTTGACGTCGTCGGGCGGGCCCACCTCCAGCCATTCCTCCTTGGCTCCCAGATCGTAGAGCCATGTGAGGTTGTGGGTGAGTTCTTCGGCGAAGGCACGCTTGACGTCGTCGGGCGTGCTGTCTCCAATCATCGCGTCCAGGTAGGTCATGAATGCGTCCGCGTCATCGCAGTAGAGCATGCTGCCTGCACAGAACGGGCTGTTGCCGTTCGGCGACGGCTCCTTCTCCATCAGCAGGCACGATGCCCCGTCGCCTTCGACAGCCACCGTGATGGCCGCCGCAAGTCCGGCGATCCCTGCGCCGCACACGACGACGTCGAACTCTTCGTCCCAGCTTTCCGTTGTGCCTGCCTTCCCTTCGGTGGCCTGTTGCCCGTTCGCGGCACAGCCCGCGAGCCCCGCTGCCGCTCCGGCAGCGAGCGCAGCGGCGCCCCCAATGAACGAACGGCGCGTGAGTTTCGTCTTCTGTTCCATGGTTCCCCTTTCATCGTTTCCATCGGGATCCCGAATGACGGATCGTGCCGATCATAGGGCGAGGCGTGTTCCGGCAGCGTCTCCCGAAACGCCTTAAAACCGGCCGATCCGTGTGCCCGAAAAGGATGATTGTGTCCTGAACCGTGCATATTCCGGCTTCGTCGCCACCGCCTGCTGCGGGCATTGTGCTATTCTGCGATCGATGCAAGGGGAGGCGCATGGCGCAACGCAGAGACATGAAGATACGGGATTGGACGCTTCCCGTCTGCACGGTGACGGGACTTGCGCTGTTGAGCGTATGGTCTGACTTGGTGGGCCATGGGTCGGGGTTCTTCGCCAGCGCGGATGCCGTTCAGGAGATCGCGAACGCCCGCGTGCTGTTCCTTGCGGGACTGACGCTGTCCACGGCCTTCTACATGGCCCTGCCCCGAGTGCTCAAGCGTTTCGACAGGATGGTCGGAGGGGGCGTTGCGACGGTGTCCATTGTGGCGACCGTTCTGTTCTCCTTTCCGGAAGCCGTCCCGTTCTTGCCGGTCAGCTACCTGTGTGCAGGCTGCCTGTTCCTGATCGGGGTGGGATATGGCTGGCTGGCCGTCCATCTTGTGTGCGAGGTCGCCTATGAAGACGACTATGTGACGGTGGTCATGATATTGGCCGCCAGCCTTGTTGCCAAGACCATTCTGACCAGCCTTGTCAATATGTATGGACCCGCTTCCGCGCATGTGGCGGTGGCGGTTGCGTCGCCGATCGTCTGTTTCGCGATGGTCGCGGTCGGGCAGCGGGCGCTCGACCGGTCTTCTGAAACGCTTGACCTGGCCGAGCTGCCGAAGGTCCCCGAGCCCGACCGCCGCGTGCTGCTGGTGCTCCTTATTCTGCTTCCGGTGCTGCGCGCGCTCGTGCGGGGCCTGAGCAAGATGGGTTATTGGGGAAGCGAATACGAGGTGGAAAACATCATCGACGGCCTGGGGTTCCTCGTCGTGATCGCGCTCATGATCTTCTTTGCGCGGATCACGCTGGTCGAGGAGCAGGGCGATGACATGATCACGCGCTTCCTGCCTCCCTTCCTGGTGATACTCGGCGGCTTCTTCCTTCTTGACCCCCAGGTTGGGCATCTGATGGGACTCACCGAATGGACCAGCTACATCCTCACGACGTTCGTCGAGCTTTTTTCTCAGCTGTTCCATTGGGCACTCATCGCGCTTTCCATCCGCAGCCTCAACATCCATCCATACCGGGTGGTGGGCATTGGCTACTCGGTGTACGGGGTGTTCTCGATCGCCTATGCGCTTCTTCTGCAGGACAAGGTGGAATTGAGCAGCATCCTGATCGTGCTGGCAATGTACTTCTTCATTGTGGTCATGATGCTGCTCTTCCGTTCGGGGAGGGCGGGCGAGCCGAAGGCGCCCGACCGCAAGCCGCAGGATGCCTCGAGCGGGGAAGAGCTGTTCTGCCGCATAGCCGAAAGCTATGGGCTGTCGCCTCGCGAAACCGAGGTGTTCGTCCTGTTGGCACAGGGAAGGAATCGAACGTATATCCAGAACACCCTGTTCCTTGCCGAAGGGACCGTGAAGACCCATACCTCCCGCATCTACCAGAAGCTCGGAGTGAGCAACCGCCAAGACATGATCACCCTCGTGCAGGAGTTCGATTCGTAGGACGTCTCGCCGAGCCACCCATCCTTCCTCGGGCGATGCCCGGAAAGCGCATTGACCAAGGTGGCTCCTGCGGGCCCCCAGGCTTCTCTTTCCGTGCGCCCTGCGGTTTCGGGCACGGCGTCGAAGCATCGGTTGGTCGGGGAATGATATCATGGGCAGGACGGCGGCGACGGTGACGCAGGCGCGAACGGTGCGCTTGGGGAAGGGGCGAACGTGGGTGCGGGAACCATCCTGGTCGTGGAGGACGATCCTGACATCAACGCGCTGCTGACGAAGATCGTCGCGCGCGAGGGGTTCCAGGCCGTGCCGGCGTTCTCGGGCACCGAGGCCCTCCTGCAGGTGGAGCGCGCGACGTTCGACCTGGTTCTGCTCGACATGATGCTGCCGGGCATGGACGGCCCTGGGTTCGTGGGGCAGGTGCGCGAACGCGGCGTGCGGACGCCCATCGTCGTGGTGTCCGCGAAGGCGTCCACCTCGGACAAGGTGGACATGCTCAAGCTGGGGGCCGACGACTACGTGACCAAGCCGTTCGACCCCGACGAAGTGGCGGCGCGCATCCATGCGGTGCTGCGGCGCGCGGGCTCAGCTTCCCCAGGGCCCGCCGCCTCCTCGTCCGACCTCGACGAAACCTACGCCCATCGCGACCTGCGGCTGGACGTCGCACGACGTCGCGTGACGCTGGGGGACGCGGAGGTGGCGCTGACCGCGCACGAGTTCGACATCCTGCACGTCCTCATACGCGAGCCCGACAAGGTGTTCTCGCGCGAGCGGCTTTACGAGCTCGTGTGGAAAAGCGGCTATTACGGCGAGGAGAACGCCGTCAACGTGCATATGAGCAACATCCGCAAGAAGCTGGCGGCCGCAGGCGCCCAGGACGAGTACGTCAAGACCGTCTGGGGCATCGGCTTCAAGCTGGCATGATGCGCCGCGGCATCTTTAGACTTTCCTTAACCTTCCTTGAGGACTTCTTTCGGGGCTTTTCGGTATCGTTTCCTGCCGACAGGCCGTCCTTCAAGAGAAAGGAAGCAACCATCCGATGGACGTGGTGATAGAGACAAGGGGGCTGGCGAAGCGCTATGGCGACGTGACCGCGCTGGACGACGTGAACCTCACGGTGCGCCGCGGCGACGTGTTCGGCCTGGTGGGCGACAACGGGGCAGGGAAGTCGACCCTGTTCAAGCTGCTGTGCGGGCTTGCTTTCCCCACGGAAGGCGAGCTGCGGCTGTTCGATGCGCACGACCGGCGCGGCTTGGAGCGGCGGCGGTCGCGCATGGGCGCCATCATCGAGCAGCCGGGCTTCTACCCGAACCTCAGCGTGGAGAAGAACCTCGAATGCTGCCGCATCCAGAAAGGGGTGCCGGGAAAAGACGCCGTGCCGAAGCTGCTGGACACGGTGGGCCTGGCCTCTGCGAAGAACCGTCCGTGCAAGCACCTCTCGATGGGCATGAAGCAGCGTCTGGGCCTGGCGATGGCGCTCATGGGCGAGCCCGAGGTCCTGGTGCTGGACGAGCCGGCGAGCGGCCTCGACCCCAGCGGCATCGTGGAGATGCGGACGCTGCTGCAGCAGATCAACCGCGAGAAGGGCATCACCATCGTGCTTTCCAGCCATCATCTGGCCGAACTGGAGCAGCTTGCCACCCAGTACGCGTTCTTGCGCCGGGGCCGGCTGGTGGAGCAGGTGAGCGCCGAAGAGCTGCAGAAACGGTGCCAGGACTGCCTGGACATAGCCGTGTCGGACGTGGCCGTCTACACGGCCTTGCTCGAGCGCGAACTGGGACACGAACGCTACCAGGTGCTTCCCGACGGATGCGTGCGCATCTTCGACCCACAGCATGACGCCCAGGCGTACAGCGGCCTGGCGAGCGCGCACGGCCTGGGCGTCGGCAAGCTGGAGCTGCGCCGCATGTCGCTCGAGCAGTACTATTTCGAGCTGAAAGAAAGGGGGGAGGCATGATGCTGAACTATCTGAGAAGCGAATGGTACCGCATTCTGCATGGCCGCGAGATATACCTGTTCACCGGCGTGCTCTGCGCCATCGTGCTGGCGGCCAACGTGATTTTGTGGGCCATGGCGGATGTGCCGAACTTCCGCTACTCGACGGTGCGGTTCTCGCTCAGCAACCTCGTCTCCATGATGGGGCTGCTGTTCCTCATGGCAGGGCTGCTCGTGTGGGTGCTGTTCGGCGACGACCGCGCGAACGGCACGTTCAAGAACGCGCTTGCGTACGGCCTTTCCCGCCGCGGGCTGTTCGTGGGGAAGTGCATCGTGTCCGTGGTGCTCGGCCTGACCAGCATGGCCGTCGTGCTAGCGGTGTACATCGGCAGCGCCATGTTGCTGCTGGAAGGCCCTGCGGCCGAGTCGGTGGGCTACTTGCTGCGGGGCGTGGCGTCGGCGCTGCCGTTCACGGTGGCGTGCGTCGTTCTGGCGGTGGCCGTGTTCGCGGTCCTTCCGAGGACGATCCATGCGTTCTTTGCGTGGTTCGCCGTGGTGGTGCTCGTTCCCCAGGTGTTCCTGCTCATAGGGCAAGCCGTCCAGCCAGTGGCCGCGCTCGCCAGCTGGCTGCCATGGAACTTCTTCGCGAACGAGGTGTTCGTCAACCAGGCGGGGCTGGCCGCCTTCCTGTGGGACACCCCGGCAGGCTTGGCGAAATGCCTGATCGCCGGATTCGTCGGCATCGCGGCGTTCGCTGGCGTCGGCCTGTGGCGTGCGGACAAGGTCGAACTGTAGGACGGGGCAGGGAAGGGAAGGCGCATGGCGGAGACGGAAGCGACGTGGGCATTGCTGCTGGTGGCCGTTTTGGCGCTGGCCGTCGCAACGTGGTTTGCCGTGCGCTACCTGCTGCTCAGGCGCTCTCTGCGGCAGGTCGATCGCGAGCTGCGGGAAATCGTGGGGCATCTGGAAGACAACCGCATCGTGAAGCTGCCGCGGCCCGACGCCGATCTGGAAGCGCTGCTGGGAACCGTGAACCGGGCGCTCGAGGGCATCCGGCGGCAGGCGGTGGCCTACTCTCGCCGCGAAGCCGAACTGAAGGCGCAGATAGAGCACATCAGCCACGACCTGCGCACGCCGCTCACGTCCATCTGCGGCTATCTTGCCTTGGTGGACGAAAGCGCGCTGGATGCGGAAACGCGGGAATCGCTCGTCGTCGTGCGGCGCAAGGCCGACTCCCTTCAGCGGCTGGTGGCGCAGTTCTACGAGCTTTCCCGGCTGCGCGGCGACGACGAGCGGCTGGAGCCTGCGTCTGTGGACGTGGGCCGTTTCGCGCGAGAAGCGGTGGCCGAACATTACCGCCTGTTGGAGGAGCGTGGCCTGGACGTGCGCGTGGCCGTGCCCGAACGTCCGGTGTGCGCCCTTGCCGACGCGGCCGCGCTCGAGCGCGTGTTGGAAAACCTGTTGCACAACGCCGGCAAGTACGCGCGGACGACGCTGGAGGTGACGGTGGCCGTACGGTGCGAAGCGGGAGGTGGCGAACAACGAGGCGGGCAGGCGGGCGGCTGCGGAATGCGTGGCTGCGAAGCGGATAGGGAAAAGTCGGGCGTGGGGCTGGGCGAGGGAGCGCAGCCGGGCGGGGGAGAAGCGTCGGTCGGCGGGGGCGTCGGTCGCGGCGACTGCGTGGCCGTGACGTTTTCGAACGATGCCGCGTCGCTTTCGGCCTTGCAGGTGGCCCGGCTGTTCGACCCGTTCTACACCGTGGACGCCTCCCGCTCGCACGAGAGTTCCGGCTTGGGCCTGGCCATTGCCCGCTCGCTCGCCGAGCGCATGGGCGGCACCTTGGGAGCGCACGCAGAAGACCGTGACGGCGCCTGCTGGCTGACCTTCGAACTTGTGCTGAGGTCTTGCTGAAACGGAATGACGCGTCCGTCGATCATGGCCGCAGGTGGTCCTCCAGCGAGGCTTCTTTGCAGCTAAACGTCACCGAGCTTTTCCCTTGCTATTGAGTCCATGTCGTAATCTTGGCCTATGTTCGTGACGTCGAGCGTGCGAACACAATCTGGGAGCCAAGCCAGTTCTTTATACATGAGCGAGACGATAAGGGTTATCTCGAAATCGGATAGCTTGACGGTCGACCGATATCCCGATCCTTGCCGATGCACAAAACCTCGATCCATGAGATACCGGCCTATCGTTCGGTAAGCTTTCGGCCGGCTTTGCTCACCGAATCGCTCTCGAAGGCTTTGGGTATCCAGGTCGAAGTTGACGGCTTTGAACCGTCTGACAGCTTTGATCTCGCGAGCCATTTTAGACGGCTTCCGCTCGCTTGCTCAAAAAGAACTCTTTGGCATCCTCGACCGAAAACATGTCGGGTTCTGGCATGTCGTCGCTGTTGTACCAGAGCCAGGTGTCGACGTTGTCCAAGAACCAATCGCGGTCTTTCAAGATCAATGCCGAGCTCATGAAGCCGAAGAACCCGTCTTCCCGGTCGTTTTCGTAATAGAAGCCGTCGTCGCCCTTCACCAGGGCGTAGCGACCCACCAGAAGATCGTCCACGGCGGTTTGCAAGGAGGCCGGATCGTACGCCCCTTCCCGGCGGATCTTCTCTTCGTCAAGGACGATCTGCATCTTTTTCACGTCGGCTCCTTCCATTTGCTGGTTGCAGTATAAAGCCCTTCGCCCAACGGAACAATCCACGAAGCGCAGCCTTTTTCCAACCCGCTTCCAGCGGCATTCCGTCGCTGTTCAAGCGGAAAGCAAGCAGGAATACAGCAGAAACCTTGCATGGTGCAGCACCCCTGTTCGTCGGGTCGTTTCGTCGGTCGTTCTCGTCAAGCGGAGGGCAACGCCAAGAAGCGGAAAAGCGCCGTCCCGATATTCGGCACCACGTATGCGCGGCTGCCAAACAAGAAAGCGCCGCCCCCAGGGGGCGGCGCTCGTTGCGCTGCTTCTCTTTGCGGCGCTCACGCCGTCGGCGGTTTCCGCCGCGTCACTTATGCACGTTCATGGCGCGCATGGCGTTCAGGATGGCTATCACGGCCACGCCCACGTCGGCGAACACCGCAAGCCACATGTTCGCGACGCCTACGGCGGCCAGCACCAGCACGAGCAGCTTCACGCCCAAGGCGAACACGATGTTCTGCCACACGATGCCCATGGTCTTGCGTGCTATGTGGATGGCGCGGGCGATGTTCGACGGCTTGTCGTCCATGAGCACCACGTCGGCGGCCTCGATGGCGGCGTCCGACCCCATGGCGCCCATGGCGATGCCGATGTCGGCGCGCGTGAGGACGGGCGCGTCGTTGATGCCGTCGCCCACGAAGGCGAGCTTTCCTTTGCCGGAACCTGCGGCATGCGTCGCCTCCAGCAGCTTCTCCACCTCGGTCACCTTGTCCTGCGGCAGCAGTTGGGCGCGGTACTCGTCTATGTCCAGTTCGGTTGCCACGGCTGCCGCCACGTCGGCGCGGTCGCCCGTGAGCATGACGGTCTTCTTCACGCCCGCCGCCCGCAGCGCGGCCATGGCCTCGGCCGCGTCCGGCTTCACGACGTCGGCTATGACGATGTGGCCGATGTATTCGCCGTCCAACGACACGTGCAGGATGGTGCCCGTCAGTTCGCAGTCGTGGAAGTCGATGCCGCAGGAGCTCATGAGCTTGTCGTTGCCCACAAGCACCACGTGCTCGTCGATGCGCGCCTGCACGCCGTGGCCGCTGCGCTCCTCGACCTCGTCGATGCGCTGCTGGTCGATGGGCCCGCTGTACGCCTGCTTGACGGAAAGCGCGATGGGGTGGTTCGAGTACGCCTCGGCATGCGCCGCGATGGACAGCAGCCGCTGCGCGTCGATGTCCGCATTCGGATGGACGGCCACCACGTTGAAGGAGCCGTCGGTGAGCGTGCCCGTCTTGTCGAACACCACGGTTTCCGCATGCGAAAGCGTTTCCAGGTAGTTGCTGCCCTTCACCAGGATGCCCAGCCGCGACGCCCCGCCGATGCCGCCGAAGAACGAGAGCGGCACGCTGATGACGAGCGCGCACGGGCACGACACCACCAGGAAGATGAGTCCGCGCTGCACCCAGTCCGACCAGCTCTGCCCGAACAGCAGCGGCGGGATGACGGCCAGCAGCACGGCGATGCCCACCACGGCAGGCGTGTAGTAGCGCGCGAAGCGGGTGATGAAGTTCTCAGTCTTGGCCTTCTTCTCGGCCGCGTTCTCCACCAGCTCCAGGATGCGGGCCACGGTGGACTGCCCGTACGGCTTGGTCACGCGCACGGCGATGAGGCCGGTCAGGTTGACGCAGCCCGAGATGATCTCGTCGCCGGCCTGCACCTCGCGCGGCACCGACTCGCCGGTGAGGGCGGCGGTGTCCAGCTGGCTCGCGCCCGAGACCACCACGCCGTCAAGCGGCACGCGTTCGCCGGGTTTGACGACGATCTCGTCGCCGGCCGCCACCTCGTACGGGTCCACCCGCACCAGCTGCCCGTCGCGTTCGACGTTGGCGAATTCGGGTGCAATGTCCATCATGTCGGCGATGGATTTGCGGCTCTTTCCCACGGCGTAGCTTTGGAACAGTTCGCCCACCTGGTAGAACAGCATGACGGCCGCGCCTTCGGCCATGTGTGGGTCGCTGTCGGGGAACAGCACCAACGCGAACGCGCCGATGGTGGCGACGCTCATGAGGAAGTTCTCGTCAAACACCTGGCCATGGCCGATGTTCTTCGCCGCGCGCAGCAGCACGTCGTAGCCGGCTATGAGGTAGGGCACCAGGAACAGGGCGAATTCCACCCACAGCGCCGTCGTCTGGCTGCCGAACCAGGCGGCCAGCGGCAGCAGCTCGGCTATCGCGTACGCGACCACGAACAGCGCGATGGCCAAAAGGATGCGGTTCCTCGTTCTCTTCTGCTTCTTGTTCATGTTTCTGGGGATCCTTCGATGGTCGGTTCGGAGATTTTCGTTCGGCGGGTCGAAGCGTGCCCGGCTGCCCTTTTTGTCTTCCGCAGAGGTGGGGGCTGGTCGCTCAGCGCAGGATGGTGCAGTCGGGCTCTATCTTGCGGCAGACGCGTTCGGCCTCGTCCAGCACGGCGTCGAAGCGGTCGTCGTCGGCCTCCAGCACCAGCTTCTGCGTCATGAAGCTGACGGTGGCGCTGCGCACGCCGTCGATGTTCTTGATGCCGTTCTCCATCTTGGCGGCGCAGTTCGCGCAGTCGAGGTCTTGGAGTTTGAATGCCTTGCGCATGATGCGTGTCCTTTCCGGTTCGTCTTTGTGGCGGGGTTGCCGCTATTCGCAGATGTGGGTCATGCCCTGGGCGAGCATGGTGTACACGTGGTCGTCCGACAGCGCGTAGATGACGTTCTTGCCGTCGCGTTGGAACTTCACCAGGCGCGCCTGCTTGAGCGTGCGCAGCTGGTGCGACACGGCGCTTTGCGTGGCGCCGACGAGGTCGGCGATGTCTGCCACGCACAGCTCCGTGCCCATGAGGGCGTACAGGATCTTGATGCGGGTGGTGTCGCCGAAAACCTTGAACAGGTCGGCCAGGTCGTACAGCATTTCCTCGTCGGGCATGGGATCGGGCGCGACGTTGGCGGCGCGGTGCGCGTTGCCGTGGGGAGAGGGCGCTCCTGCGCCTGCTCCCGATTCGGCGGCCGTTCGCGCTCCCGCGCCAACTTCCATTTCGCCGCCTGCCCTTGCGTCCGCTTTCGGCTCGGCGCCCGCGCCCGACTTGGCGCCCGGCCCCGCGCCCATGTCCGGTTCCGCGCTCTTGGCTTCCTTCTCCATGGCAGCTCCCTTTGTCATATCAATCAAACATATGAGCAACTGTTCATAAGTATAGGCAGTGAAGCCGACCTGTCAAGGGGGGAGAGAAATTTTGTGGCGAAGATTCTGCCGTCTCCTGTTCGGCTGTCGATCCGAAAGTGCGTCCCGGAATGCATGACGCGCGTCTGGGGCAACGCGTCGCGGGCTTAGGCGCGACCCGGGCGCGGGCAGGGCGCGGGCAGGGTGGCGGCGGCGTGGGCGTCGGCGGCACGGCGGGCTCCGGCATTGCCGCCGCCGACGCTTCTGCCGCCGTCGGCGCGTCGCGCTTCCGCGCGCCTGGTCTCACCCGCCGGCTTTCGGTGCGCCTGCGGCGTGATGGCGGGAGGTTGACGGGCGGGTGCCGGCTCGCTTGCAGAATCCCGCCTGGCGACCTGCTCTCGCTACCATGGTGGGCATGATGCCGCTGCCTGCGTCCTTGCGGCGCACCTCCCTGGCTGCGCGCCCTGACGGCGGCATGCCCTTGAAGTCGTGCGTCTTCGGGAGACCGTGGGCCGGCCTATCCGTCACCCTACCGACCAAGGAGCCGCCATGGACACCGACCGTTTCGCCAAAGGCACGGAAAGGCTGGTGGACCCCGTCACGGTGGGTTCCATCCATTTCCTGCAACAGTTTGTCGGGCTTGTGCCGCGAGGCGTGCAGCGCTCGCTGCTGACGCGGTCGTCGGAAGCGTCGCCGTACATGGGCTTCGTCGTGGAGCCCTATGCGTTCTTCTTGTTCTACGAGGTCGCCGACCAGCAGCGTGCTGCGGCGCTGCTTCCCGAAGGCTTCCGGCTGTGCAAGGCGAGCGTCTTCGAGGGCGACCGGCCGGCGGTCTACGCCGTGTTCGGCTTCTTCCGGGTGCACACGAGCGCGTTCTGGGGAGCCCGCGCCGAATGCTACCTGATGGCCGAAGACATGCGGACGGGGCTTCTCAGCTGGGTCATCGTCGATTACCTGAGCGATACCATCAGCTACGACCGGGCGCACGGTCTGCGTGCGCCCTCCGCGCCGCGTTCCGTGGTCACGACCACCTGCGACGGACGCGTGCTGGTGGACGTGCAGGACGCGGAAAGCCCGGCGCGCGCCGCGTTCGACGTGCCGCTGGAAGGCGCTGAGATGCGGCCGCTCGACAGGCGCTTCTGGGTGGAAGGCAACCTGTCGGTCGGCTACGGGCGCCCCCTGTCCGCCGACGAGGCGGACGTGTTCTCGCTCACCTTCCTTCCCGAAGAGATGGCCTGCGCGCTCGACGTTCCCCTGGACGGCCTGAACCTGGAATGCCTCACGTGGCATGCGGACCTGCTGGTCTCGCGGCCGGCCAAGCTGGCCTGCTTCCCGTTCGCCCAGCACGTCCTCTCCGACAGCCCGGGGCGCGCCAGCGGCTATGCGTCCGAACGCGAGCTGGCCCGCGCGGCCCATGCGGTGGACTTCGGCGGCCTGCGCGCGTTCTCGGTCGGATCGGTGCGCACGGGCATGCTGGCAGGCACGGTGCTGACGGCAGGCGTGGTGGCCGCCCTGGCCGCCGCGTTGATCCGGAGGCACTGACCAGCCGGACGCCCCGGCATCGTTCCCCGAAACGGTCGTTTTTCCGCAAAAGCCACCGTTTCGGGCGGCAAGGGGATGGCGCGGCTTGCGCGCAGCGCGCTTGCGGGGGCGCGAAGGCGCTTGCGGCGGCGTTGCTTGCGGGGGCGCGCGGCCGGCCGTCACATGACCTTCGTCTCTTCCAGCTTGTCCATGACGTACCGGTTCAGCCGGATGACGGGGTTGCGCAGGCCCAGGCCCAATGCGAGCGACGGGACTAGGAACAGCGCGAGCTTGCCGAGCGACACCCAGTAGTCGTTCCCGAAGAAGCCGCCCACGCAGCCGTGCAGGGCCGCGATGGCGTGCGTGAAGGGCAGAAACGGGTAGACCTCCTGGAAGAAGCCGGCGCTCATCTGGATGGGGAAGATGCCTCCCGACCCCGCCACCTGCATGACCAGCAACACCACGGCGATGGCCTTGCCCACGTCGCCGAACGACGCCACCAGCGTGTACACCAGGTTGCAGAACACGAAGCCCGTCACCCAGCCGGCCAGCAGGAAGAGCCACGGGTGCACGCACTGTATCTTCAGGAAGAACAGGTCTCCCAGGCACGCGAGCGTGGCCTGCAACAGCGCCAGGATGGCGAACAGACCGAAGCGGCCCAGGTAGAGCTGCCATGGCCGAGCGTCGTGCAGTTCGCGCACGCGCCGGTCGGACACGCCCACTTTCATCAGGGCGGCCAGGATGACGCAGCCCACCCACAGGCACAGGACGGTGTAGAACGACGCCATGGACGACCCGTTGTTGGCGATGGGGAAGACGGCATGGCGGTCCAGCTTCACCGGCGCGGCCAGCAGCTCGGCCATGCTCGCGGGATCGGACCCGACGATCTCCCGAATGCGTTCCACGTCCCCGCCCTTGAGCGCTTCGTCCAGCCGGTCCTTGACGGACTGCAGCCGGTCGGCCGAATGGGCAAGCGCCTCTGCGGCGCCGTCCAGGGCCTCCTGCGCCGAAGCGAGTTGCCCGACCAGCGAGCCCGACGCGTCGGCCAGACGCGACAGGGCCGCCTGCAGGCTGTCGGAAAGGGCGGCGGCCGACGAGGACGCCGACCCGAGCGCGGCCGCCAGCCGGTCCATCTGACCGGACAGGCCGGCCGCCAGGTTCGCGTCGATGCCGTCGATGCTGGCCTTGGCCTGCGCGATGTCGTCTTTGATCTGCTGGTGCTGCTGCTCGGCGTCGGCGTCTGCCTGCGACAGGCGCTCGGCCGTCTGGTCGATGCGCTCCTTGAGCGACTCCTGCACGGCGATGGCGCGATCCAGCTGGTCCACGGCCTGCTGGATGGCCGGATCGCTCCCGGCAAGCGGGGCGAGCGCGTCGCGTACGGCCGTGTAGCCGTCGACGAGGCCCTGCACCTCGCCTGCCGCGTCGTGCAGGTCCGCCACGGCGTCCTCGGAACTTCCCGCAAGCGCGTCGAAGGCGGCGTCGACGCTGTCGGACACGCCGTCAAGGCCGGCGCCGGCCTGCGCGAGCGCCTGCCCGATGGCGTCGGTTGCCTGCTCGAGGGCGCTTCCGAGGTCCATCGTGCCTGCCTGGGCCGAGGACAGGGCGTCCTGCGCATCTCCCGGCATGCCGTCCGTGCCGCGCATCAGGCCCGAGGTGGCATCCACCAGCGAGGCGGTGGATCCCACGAGGGACGAGAACGCCGCCGCCTGGTCGGCCGCTTCGCGCACGCCCTCGATGGACTGCTCGAGGCTGCGGCTCAGCACCGCGGCGTAGGTCCCCACGCCGTCGCCGTTCATGAAGTCGATGAGGTTGACCGCCGTCTTGAGGCCGGTCTCGTCCACGATTTCGGCGAAGGTCCGGTCGATCTTGTTCTGCACGGCGTCGGCGCCCTGCTCGGTGACGTGAGGGGCGATGGCGTTCTCCTTCTCGTTGGTGTAATAGGTGATGCTCGCGTGCTCGATGTCGGGGGAGAACAGCGTCATCATGTCGGCGCTGAAGCGTTCCGGAATGACGAGCGCGGCGTAGTACTCGCCTGACCTGACGCCCTCGACCGCCTGGCCTTCGTCGACGAACACCCAGTCGAACTGGTCGTTCTCGTGCAGGGCTGCCACCACCGACTTGCCGACGTTCACGTCGGTGGGCAGAAGGCTGCTCGTGTAGCCGACATCCTCGTTCGCCACCGCCACCTTGAGCCCGCCCGTGTTCTCGTAGGGGTCCCACGTGCCCGCGATGTTGAACCAGGCGTACAGGGCGGGCACCACCACCAGGCCGATGGCGACCATGAGCCCGATGGCGTTGGCGGCCACCAGCCTGACGTCGCCCTTGAAGATGCGCCAGGCGTTCCTCACGACGGCCTCCCTTCGCCGCCTTCGCGCGGGGCGTCCCCGCTGGCATGGCCGTCGTCGCAGACGGTCGCGCCGTCCTCGTTCGCGTGGGCTGCGCCTCCGCTTTCCCCGCTGCCCCTTTCGCGCGGGGCGTCCTTCCCTTCGCGCCCGTCCCGCCTGCTCCTTTCGTGCGGGAGGCAGCGGGGCACGTGTTGGCGCATCCGGTCTTCCAGCTCGGAAGCGTCGAGAGCGGCCAGCTGCATCTGGTGGGCCAGGTTGTCGTGGGCGTACTCGATGACGATCAGGTAGAAGCAGACCGCCACCAGCACGAGCACGAACACGCACAAGGCGACGATCTTGCCGTTCACGTCCACAGGCAGCACCGACATGACCGCCAGCAGCAGCACGGGAAGCGTGGCCAGAAGCGCGATGGCCAGCCGGCGCAGCGCGGGATAGCGGCGCTCGAATCGTTCGAAACGGCCCACCAGCTTCGCGCGGTACGCCTCGGTGTCCAGTAGCGCCTGTATCACGGTGCGCAGGCGATAGCGCACGCGGGGCGCCTCGCCCTCTTCGCTGACCATCACGTCGGTCTTGGCGAGTTTGCGGTCGAACAGCAGGTTGAGGTTCAGCAGGTAGGGCCGCGCCACCAGACCGACGAGGAAGGCGAAGGGCAGAAACAGGGCAAGGCGCCCCAGATCGATGAAGTAATGCGCGTCGTACATGCCGGCGATGGTCTCGCGCATGGCCTCGATGCCGTACGTGAAAGGCAAGAACGGATGCACCATCTGGAACGCCGGGGGCATCATCTCGATGGGGTACATCCCCGCCGAACCGGGTATCTGCATGATCAGCAGCACCACGGCCAGGGCCTTGCCGATGTGCTTGAACGTGGCCGCCAAGGCGTAGATGAGGCTCACGTACACGAACGACGTGAACGCGCCGGCCGCCACGAACGCCACCGGGCTCACGCACTGCATGCCCATGACCAGGTCGCCCGCGCACACGACGAGGGCCTGCACCGCGCCCAGCACGACGAACAGAAGCCAGCGGCCCAGATACCCCTGCGTCGGCCCGAAGGGGCGCATGCCGCGGGGATCAACCTCCAGCTTGATGATGGCGATGAGCACGAAGCCGCCGACCCACAGCGCCAGGTTGGTGTAGAAAGGCGCCACGCCCGACCCGTAGTTGTCCACGGCGTACACCGTCCGCGTGTCGATCTTCACGGGCGAGGCCATGAAGTCGGCCACGTTGGCGGGCTCGATGCCCCACAGCGTCGACAGTTTCTCGATGGTGGCGGAGTCGTTCAAGGCCTCCAGGTCGGTGACGGTGGTCGTCAGGCCGTCCTGCGTGGATTCCAGCGCGCTGCTGGCGGAAGCGGCCGTGCCCTTCGCTTCGCACAGCGTGCCCCTCAGGGCGTCCAGCAGCCCTTGGGCCTGTTCGAGGGCGGGTTCCAGGCCGGCCACGGCGCCTGCCATCTGGGCGGCCGCTGAAGAGAAGGCGTCCAGCCCGCTCGACAGGTCGGGCAGGGCACCTGCGGCGATGTCCCGCTGCGCCTGGTCGATGGCCGCAAGCGCGTCCTGCGTCGCCGCGTTGACCGAATCGGAAGCCGAGATCGCCTTGTCGGCGGCGTCCTTCACGCCCTCGCTCGTCCGCCGCAGATCGGCAATCGTCTGCCGATGCTGCGCGTTCTGCGTCTCCAGCAGCGCCACGGCGTCGGCGATCTGCGGATACTGGTCCTCGAGTCCCTTCAGGTCCTCGACGAGCGCCTCGTTTTGCGCCTCGAGCGCCTCGGCGTCGGACAGCATGCCGTCCACCTGTCCCTGCACCTGGAGGATGTCTCCGGCCACCGTGCCGATTGTGGCATGGGCCTGCGCCGCCGCGCGGCCCAACGAGGACGTGGCCTGTCCGACCGCCTGCGAAAGGCCCGAGGACAGGCCGGTTGCTTCCCGGCGCGCGTCCTGCAGGGCCGACGAGGCTTCGTCCAGGGCCTGCCGGACGGAAGGCAGCTGCGCCTCGATCTCGTCGAGCGTCTGCTGGGCCGCATCGGCGGCGGCCAGCGACGAGTCCACCTGCGCGCCCACGCCGTCGAGCGAACGACGCACCCCTTCAATGGCCTGCGCCGCCTGCGCCACCTCGCGGGCGACGGAGCCGCCGGCCTCGTCGGCGCCGGCCTTCACCTGGCCGGCGAAGCCTTTCAGCGCGTCCGTGGCCGCTTTGGCCACAGTGGCGGCGAAGGTGTCGTTGATCTGGTCGTCGACCGTGTTCGCGCCCGTGTCGGTCACCTTGACGGCCACGGCGTTCATCTCCTCGTTGACGTAGTAGTCGATGCGCGGCCGTTCGTGGTGCGCGGTGAGCAGGCTGGCGAATGAGGCGCTGAAGTCGGCGGGGATGACGATGGCGGCGTAGTAGTCGCCCGACTCCACGCCGCGCAGCGCCTCGCTTTCGGGCACGAACTCCCATCCCAGCTGGTGGTTGTCCTTGAGCTCGTCCACCACCTGGGCGCCCACGTCCAAGTGCCCCGCCACGCCGCTTTGCGCCCCCTGGTCCTCGTTCGCCACGGCCACGCGGATGCCGGCGGTGTTCTGGTAAGGGTCCCAGTTGGCGGCGATGCAGTACCACGCGTACAGCGATGGCAGCACGAGCGCGCCGACGAGGATGACGAGGGCCACGGGGTTGCGCGCCAGGCGGCGCACGTCGCGGGCGAAGAGGGCGAAGACGGTCTTCATGTGCAGGCTTTCCTGGTCGAAGGGCGAAGGCGGGCGGCGGATCATCGGGAAAACGCGGCCGCGCCGGCGGCGCGGCGCCGGCAGGCATGCGGCCGACGGCGCTGGCGGGCACGCGACCGGCGGCGTGTGGCGACCGGCGCCGCGAACTGCCGCGCAGCCGGCGCGGCACCGCCCGCCTGCAGTGCGTTTTCGCGCCGATGATAGCACCGCCGGGCGCGCATGCCTGATTTTGGCACGCATCCATTACCCTGAGGGGAAAGTCGATCCGCGAGGCCGTGCATGCTGGGAAGGGCTGTCCATGCATTCGCTCTTGACAATACCGAGTGGGGGTATATACTAGGCGCATAAAAATACCCCCTGGGGGCATGGGAAGGAACTTGCGATGGGCAGAGAAGACGAGCAGGCTGCTTTGACGGGCGAGCATGCAGGCGCCGAGGCCGCGTCCGCCGCACAGCGCAAGGGCGCGTACGCCGCACAAGGCGACGGCGCCCCTGGCGCAGCCCAGACAGAAACCGCGGCATGCTGCCACCACAAGGAGACGCCGCGCAGCGCGCAGTTCCAGGCCGACCTGCAGCGGCGTCTCAACCGCGCCATCGGCCAGCTGAACGGCGTGAAGGGCATGCTCGACGACAACCGCTACTGCGGCGACGTGCTCACGCAGCTGGCCGCCGCCGAAAGCGCCATCCGCAGCGTGTCGGGCATGCTGCTGCAGGACCACCTGGAAACGTGCGTGGTCGAGCAGATCCGGCGTGGCAACGACGAAGTGGTGGAGGAAGTCGTGCAGCTGGTCAAGCGGTTCTCGCGCTGACCGGCGGGCGCAGGCAGGCAACTTGTCCGCCCCCAGCTGGCAGGCGCGGGCCCGCCAGCTCGCGGCGGGCGGGCGCAAGCCGCCGACAGGTCGGCGAACGGGGGCAGGCGCCGCTCCGGCGGGAGGGCGCCGCATGAAGGCACCGCCCGCTCCGCCGCCCAGGCGGGGCGCGGCGCGCGAGAACAGGAAGTAGACGACATGAAGCAGACGTTCGACGTGACGGGCATGACCTGTGCGGCCTGCTCGTCACGGGTGGAAAAGACGGCGAACGCGGTTCCCGGGGTAAATGCGGCCGTGGTGAACCTGCTCAAGAACTCCATGGAGGTGGACTACGACGGCTCGCCCGACACGGCGGCCGCCCTGTGCGCCGCCATCGACAAGGCGGGCTACGGCGCGTCTCCGCGCATGCCGCAAGGCTCGGCGCCGGCCGGTGGCGCTTCCGGCAGCATGCCCGGCGGGGGTTCCGGCGCGCCGGCAGGCCCGGCGGGCGCGGCGGCCAAAGAGGCGAAGGCGGTGCGCACCCGGCTGGCGGTGTCCTTCGCGTTCACCATCCCGCTCTTCTATATATCCATGGGGCACATGTTCGGCTGGCCGCTGCCGGCCTTTCTGACCGACCATGCGAACGTCATGGCGTTCGCGCTGACGCAGTTCCTGCTGTTGCTGCCCGTGATCTTCGTGAACTTCAGGTTCTTCCGCGTGGGCTTCAAGGCGCTCGCCCACCGCTCTCCGAACATGGACTCGCTCATCGCGTTGGGATCCGCCGCGTCCACCGTGTACGGCGTGTACGCGCTCTACCGCATCGCGCTCGCGCTGGGGGCAGGCGATCTGACTTCGGCGCATGTGGCGGCGATGGATCTGTACTTCGAGTCGGCGGCCATGATCCTCACGCTCATCACCTTGGGCAAGTACTTCGAGGCGCGTGCGAAGGGCAAGACCACCGACGCCATCACCAAGCTCATGGACCTTTCTCCCAAGACCGCCACGAGGCTGGTCGGCGACGTGGAGGAAACGGTGCCGGCGACCCTTGTGCGTCCGGGCGACGTCCTGGTGGTGCGCGCCGGAGAAGCCGTGCCAGTGGACGGGACGGTGCTCGACGGCGTCGGCGTGGTCGACGAGTCGGTCGTCACGGGGGAGAGCGTGCCGGTCGAGAAGGGGCCGGGCAGCGCGGTCACGGGAGCCACGGTGAACGGGTCGGGCTGGTTCACCATGCGTGCGGAGCGGGTGGGCGCCGACACCACCTTGGCGGGCATCATCCGCCTGGTGGACGATGCCACCAGCTCCAAGGCGCCCATCGAGAAGATAGCCGACAGGATCAGCGGCGTGTTCGTGCCGGCGGTCATCGCCGTCGCCGTGGCGACGTTCGTCGTGTGGATGGCGCTCGGCGGGTCTTTGGCCTGGGCCCTGTCGCACGCCATCTCGGTGTTGGTGATCTCGTGCCCCTGCGCGTTGGGGCTGGCCACGCCCACGGCCATCATGGTGGGGACGGGGCGTGGCGCGGCCAACGGCATCCTGGTGAAGTCGGCCGAGGCATTGGAGATTGCGCAGGGCGTGCACACGGTGGTGCTCGACAAGACGGGCACCATCACGCAGGGCAGGCCGCAGGTGACCGACGTGGTGGTGGCGGAAGGCCAGGGTGACGGGCCGGCTGCGCGCGACGGGCTCCTGTCGCTTGCGCTGTCCCTGGAAAAGAAGTCGGAACACCCGCTTGCGCGCGCCGTCGTGGAGCGCGCGGAAGATGCCGGCGTTTCGCCTCGGGACGTGGAGGGCTTCGAGCAGGTGCCGGGCCAGGGGCTGCGGGGCCGCGTGGCGGGAGCGACGTGCCTTGCCGGCAACGCGCGCATGATGGAGGCGGCCGGCGTGGACGTGTCGGCCTGCCGCGAGCGTGCGGCCGCCCTGGCCGACGACGGCAAGACCGTGCTCTACTTCGCTCGCGACGGGGCGCTTGCGGGCATGGTGGCCGTGGCGGACGTCGTGAAGCCGTCGAGCGCGGGCGCCATCGCGCAGCTGCGCGCCATGGGCGTCTCCACCGTCATGCTCACGGGCGACAACGAGCGCACCGCGCAGGCCATCCAGCGCCGCGTGGGCGTGGACGAGGTGATCGCCGGCGTGCTGCCCGAGGACAAGGAGCGCGCCGTGCGCGAGCTCGCCCGGCAGGGCGCGGTCGCCATGGTGGGCGACGGCATCAACGACGCGCCGGCGCTCGCACGCGCCGACGTGGGCATCGCCATCGGCGCGGGCACCGACATAGCCATCGAGAGCGCCGACATCGTGCTCATGCACAGCGACCTGGCCGACGTGCCGGCCGCGATCGCGCTGTCGCGCGCCACGCTGCGCAACATCAAGCAGAACCTCTTCTGGGCGCTCGTCTACAACGCCGTGTGCATCCCGGTGGCGGCAGGCGTGCTGGCGGGCCTCGGCGTCGACCTGAACCCCATGATCGCGGCGGCGGCCATGTCGGCAAGCTCGGTGTGCGTGGTGGGCAACGCCCTGCGCCTGCGTCGCTGGAAGCCCGTTCGTGCTGCGCAGGACCCTGCCGGCGCGGACGGCCCCGCCGACGCGCCCGAGGCTGCCAGCATGCCCGAAGCCGCTGGCGCGCCCGACCCCGCCGACGCGCCCGAGGCCGCC
Organism: uncultured Gordonibacter sp.; assembly: GCA_904420575.1. Classification (GTDB taxonomy): domain Bacteria; phylum Actinomycetota; class Coriobacteriia; order Coriobacteriales; family Eggerthellaceae; genus CAJFUR01. Next base: position 17,443 of record CAJFVW010000040.1, on the reverse strand, counting down.
GACTCTGCCAGCGTGCCCGAGGCCTCCAAGTCCGTCGAGGACGCCTGCGGCCAGCCGGCGCTTTCCGCGCCTGCGATCCCTGCCGAAGGGGCCTCTGGCGCGAGCGGACATGAACAGCCAGTCAACCAGAACGGAAAGGAGCGGGTCATGGAAAAGACGCTCAAGGTGGAAGGCATGATGTGCCAGCATTGCGTGGCGCACGTGAAGAGAGCGCTCGAAGGCGTGGAGGGCGTGGAGGAAGCCGTCGTCGACCTTGACGCGGGCACTGCCAAGGCTTTGCTGTCGGCCGACGTGCCCGGCCAGGCGCTCGTCGCAGCCGTGGAGGAAGCGGGCTACGAGGCGCAGGTGGCCTGACGGCCCGCTGCCGGCCGACTTTTCGGGCGCGGCGTCACCGCGGGGACTCGTCCAGGTGACCGGTCCGTTGCATCTGTGGGGCGCTGCGTCCGCCTGCCCGTCCGTCCGCTAGACTGTGGGGCTTGCGCATGCCGCTTTCGGGCGCGGCGCAACGAAGCGGCCAGCAGCGGCACGGACGGGAAGGGCGGACACATGAACGCACGGGCAGGCAAGGCGGCGAACGGCCGCACGACGATGCTGCCGGTGCTTCTGGCGTGCTCGTTTTCTGCATCGTTCGTGCAGAACATGATGAACATCGCGCTGCCTCAGGCCTCCGAGCGGTTCGGGGTCACGCTGTCGGTAGCGAACTGGCTGATCATCGGGTACACCGTGGTGGCCGCCACGGCCATCATGATGGCGGCGTTCCTGCTGGGCCGTCTGGGGCTGCGGCGGCTCTTCCTCGTGGCTGCCGGCGCTTTGGTTGCGGGAAGCGCGTTCGCGTTCGTGGCGCCCGACTTCCTCACGCTGCTCGGCTGCCGGTTGGTGCAGGCCGTGGGCACGGGGCTTTTCTATCCCACCGTGACGGGCGTGATCATGACCGTGTCGGCTAAGAAGGACGTCGGCGTGCACCTGGCGCTGAACAGCGGCGCCATCGCCGTGGGGCTGGCGGTGTCGCCCCTGGTCTCTGGCCTGGTGCTCACGTACGTGGGGTGGAAGGCCCTGTTCGCGGCTCCCCTTGCCTTGTCCGTCGCCCTGATGGCAGGCGGGTTCTTCCTGGTGCGCGACATCGGCGCGCGCCGTGCGGGCGCGGTCGACCTTCCGAGCGTCGGGCTGGGGCTGGTGGGCCTGGGGGCGCTCGTGTTCGGATTGAGCGAGATCACCCATCTGATCATGCCGTCCCTCGTGGCCCTGGTGGCGGGTGCTGCCGTGCTTGCGCTGTTCGTACGGCGCCAGTTCGCGTTGAAGAGCCCGCTGCTCGACCTGCATCCGCTCGTGCATCCGCGCTTCGCGGTGGGCATGGTTCTCGTGATGGTGGGCACCATGGCGTCGTACTCGCTCAGCGTGCTGCTGCCGCTCTTCTTCGAAGGGGCCAACGGCAGCACGGCTTTCGCGGCAGGCCTGTTGCTGCTGGGGCCGGTGCTGGTGAATGCCGCATCGTCCTTCGCGGGCGGCAAGCTGTACGATCGCGTGGGCGCGTGGCCGCTCATCCCGGCGGGTTTGACGCTGGTGGTTGCGGGGCAGGTGGCGTTGTTCTTCCTTTCGGAACATTTGCTGGTCGGCCTGGTGGTGCTTTCCGCCGCCCTGATCTACGTGGGACAGGGGCTCGCCTACACGCCTTCGAAGACCACCGCCTTGCGCCAGCTGCCGCCCGACCTGTATCCGCACGGGGCGTCCATCAACTCCACGCTCGTGCAGGTGGCTTCGTCCATCGGCTCGTCGCTGTTCGTCGGCGTGCTTTCGGCCGACGTGCTGCGCGGTACCGCCGCCGGCCTCGCGAAGACGCAGGCCTACGCCGACGGGTTCGCCCATACCCTGGCCATAGCCATGGGGATCGTCGCCGTCGGTCTGGTGGTAGGCTTCCTGTACGCCCGCGCCATGCGCAAACCCTCCTTGCCCAAGAACAAAAAGGTTTGAGCATGCGCTTTCGCTAGACGGACGTTTGTGGCACAATAGGACGGTTCACGAGATCGCGCCACGCAAGGTGCCGGCGAGGCACCCGAAGCGCCGAGAAGGAGAAGGTTCCGTCCATGGCTGCTGCCCCGCAGAAGAAGAAAAAGGCCAATCGCTCGGCCGACCGCCGCAACCTGTGGCTGCTCGTCCTCACCACGTTGCTCGTCATCGGCTCGGTGTTTCTTTTCACCCCGCCGGCGGAGAGGATCAACCAAGGCCTCGACATCCAAGGTGGCCTTTCGGTGGTGCTCACTGCGAAGGGCGAGGACGGCGCGGCCGTGTCGACCGAGGACATGGAGAAAAGCCGCGCCATCATCGAAAGCCGCGTCAACGCCCTCGGTGCGTCCGAGGCGGTCGTGCAGGTGCAGGGCACGAACCAGATCCTTGTGCAGATCCCCGGTCTGTCCGACCCCGAGAAGGCGCTCGAGACCATCGGCAAGACCGGCAAGCTCACGTTCGCGCGGCTCGACTCGTTCACCGACGAAGAGGTGAAGAGCCAGATCGAGAACGGCCAGTTCGGTGAAGAGGGCACCATCACCGACGAGTTCGGCAACAAGTTCCCTTCGGGCAAGACCGTCCATCTCGAAGTGGCCGAGGGCACCTACACGCCGCTGGTCACCGGCGAGAACATCACGAACGTCACCATCGGCAAGCCCAAGGACACGTCTACCGACTACGCCGTGAACGTGCGGCTGGATGCGGAAGGGACGGCGGCGTTCGCCGAGGCCACCACCGACCTGGTGTCCACGAAGGGCAAGATCGTCATCATCCTGGACGACGAGGTGCAGTTCGCCCCCGCCGTGCAGTCGGAGATCCTGGACGGCGACGTCTCCATCACGGGCAACTACACGCTCGAAGAGGCGAAGTCGCTGCAGACCGTGCTGGAAAGCGGCTCTTTGCCCGTGAGCTTCGAATACGCGCAAAGCCAGGTGGTGGGTCCCACGCTTGGCCAGGACGCGCTGGCTTCCGGCGTCGTGGTGGCCGGCATCGGCCTTGCGGTGGTCATGCTCTACCTGCTGGTGTTCTATCAGGGCCTGGGCCTGGTCACGGCTGCTGCCATGGCGGTGTTCGCCGTGCTGTACCTGGGCATCCTGGCGGCGCTTTCGGCGTTCGGGCTGTTCAGCCTTTCGCTCGCCGGCATCGCGGGCATCGTGCTCACCATCGGCATGGCGGCGGACTCGTCCATCCTCACCATGGAGCGCTTCCGGGAGGAGATACGCATGGGCCGCAGCGTGCGGGCCGCGTCCATCACGGGCGTCAAGCACGCCATCGTGACGTCGGTCGACGCCGACCTGGTGACGCTTGTGAGCGCGCTCTCGCTGTTCTTCCTGGCGTCGGCCTCCGTGAAGGGTTTCGGCCTGACGCTTGCGCTCGGCATCGTGTGCGACATCGTCATGATGCTGCTGTTCAAGGCGCCCCTCATCCGCTTGCTCGCCCCGCGCTCCATCGCCAAGCACCCCGGCTTCTGGGGCGTGCGCGACAGCCTTGAGGCGGCCAAGGACTACGAGGCGCTTGCCGTGGCCGAAGGGACCACCACGGCCGAGGCCGAAGTGGGCCTGGCCATGGATTCCGTCGAGAGCGAGCGGGTGGCCGAGGCGAAGGACGGGCAGGCCGGCGAAGAGGCTGCGCAGCGCGCGCGGCATGTGCGGGGCAAGTTCATCAAGCACGACATCAACTTCCTGGGGCACCGGCGCGTGTTCCTGGGCGTGGCGGCCGTGCTCGTTGCCGCCTCGTTCGTAGTGGTGGGAGTGCGGGGCTTGAACTTCGGCATCGAGTTCGTGGGCGGCACGTCCGTGGCGTTCCATGGGACGGAGGACGTGACTACCGAGCAGATGCGCACCGCTTTCGACCAGGCGGGCGAGCCGGACGCCGTCATCCAGACGACCGACGCGAGCGGCGAAGAGGGCTTCCTGGTGCGCACGACCACGACGAGCGCAGAAGAAGCCACGGCGCGAGCGAACCAAGTGGCCGACGACCTGGGCCTTTCCACGGACAGCTTCGAGGTGACCACCATCGGGCCGGACTGGGGCGCCTCGGTCATCCAGTCGTCGCTCATCGCGTTCCTGGTGTCCATCGTGCTCATCATCGTCTACATTGCCATCCGCTTCGAATACAAGATGGGCATCATGGCCATCGTGGCGCTCCTGCACGACCTTGTCCTGGTCATGGGCGTGTACGCGCTCGTGGGCCGCGAGGTGAACCCCAACACCATCGCCGCGCTGCTCACCATTCTGGGCTATTCGCTCTACGACACGGTGGTCGTGTTCCACCGCATCAACGACAACATGAAGGGCGAAGACATCAAGTGCACCTTCATGACCATGGCGAACCACTCCATCAACCAGGTGCTCGTGCGCACCATCAACACCACGCTCACCTCGCTCATCCCCGTGCTCGCCATGTTGTTCTTCGGCGGCGAGACCCTCAAGGACTTCGCGTTCGCCATGGCCATCGGCCTGGTGTGCGGCTCGTACTCGTCCATCGCCATAGCGGTTCCCCTGTATTCCATGTGGAAGACGCGCGAGCCGCGCTATGCCAAGCTGGCGAGGAAGTACGGCCCGGAGATCGGCCGCTTCGAGTTCGCCCATCCGGCGGCGGCTCCCGTGGGCAAGGCGCCGGCCGCGAAGGCACGCGGGAAGGCGCCGGCCGCGAAGGCTTCCGGCGGGAAGGGCGCAAGCGGCAAGGCCGCGGGCATGCAGGTTCTGGCTGCGGCGGCGGTCGGCAAGCAGGAACCGACGGCGGCCGGCAAGCAGGACGCGGCGGCGGTCGGCAAGCAGGACGCGGCGGCGACGGACGGGGAGGGCGCGTCCGGTTCGACGGTTCCCGGTTCGGCAGCCTCCGATCCGGGCGAGCCCCAGCCTTCCACGCCGGCTGCGGCCAAGCGCACCGCGCCCGAGCCCTCCAAGCATTCAAAGGCCCCACGCGGGAAGCGTTCGAAAAGGAAATGACCCCTCCAGCTCTGGTGCACGTCCGGAAGGAGCATTGCCGATCCATGTGCCAGCTTGAGAACCTCTCCTGCCTCGGTCCACGAGGAAAGGAAGTTGGCGTCCGCGGCCCCTGTACATGCCGGTAAATGGAAGCGCCCCCCATCCTGGTGCAGCTCGCGAACGAAAGCGCCCGCGGACCCCGTGCATGCCGGGATGAAGCGCCCGCAGCCCCGGTTGCGAAGAAGGCGCTCGCTGCCCCGACTCGCGCCGGGGCAGCTTTGTGCCTGCGAGAGCCCGGATTCTCGCTCGAACGATATCGTTGTGGCCAAAAATGGCGCGATTCCGTAGATTTTCACGCTGCAGGAAGCGTTGCCCGCACACTGTTTTCAGAAAGGCCTGGTCATCAAAGAGCGACCATGATTATTTTTACTTGCATATAAAGAATCGGCGCGTTTTTGTCCAACTTGCCTCGACGTCTTTCATGGTGACGAGCGAACGGAAAAGCTGCTGCCGTGCGTCAAGGTTCCATCCCCGTTCGCTTCTGATGCGCACGTTCAGCCTTTTCGCGAGCTGGCGGGCGATTCGGTCGAATCCCTCTCCGTCCATGACCTGCTCGCGCGTCGCGGTGATGGTCGTGATTCCACGGCTTGCGAGGTCGTTGCGCCGCCGCGCATCTTCGGCGATGCGGATCGGGCCGGTGTGTTCCAGGTCGCTGTCGTATTCGACGCCTATGTGGGCATCGGGCCAATAGAGGTCGCAAAGGTAGTAACTTTTCTCCCAGCCATGGCCTTTGCTCCTCGGCGCGTCGATGCGGTAGTTCATGCGAGGAAGAGGCAGGCCGTAACCGCCGAGGCGCAGCGGAAGGCAAAGTATGACGGCCATCGCGGTTTCCATGGGGGATCCTGAAGCGACGGCCACGTAACGGAGCGCTTTGCGGGCTGTTGCCACGCCGGTGGCCCTTGGCCGTCGCTCGAGGTATGCCGAGAGCGCGCTCACCGTTGTCGGGGGCAGCACTCGCTGGTATTCTGCGCGACCGTCGGGCTGCAACGTATAGAGCCCGCAAAGCTCGAAGCCCAGTTTCACGAGCGCGTGAAAGGGGATGAGAGCAGCCATCTGCAGGAAGCACAGTTCGGGAGAGCATAGGAGCAAGCCGTCGCTAACGCGAACGAAAGAACCCGAGGGCAGTCCGGTGGAACAGAGGTGGCAAACGGAATCCCGGACGGGATTCACCAGCGACTTGCCGGCTACCATCACATGCAAGGGGCTGGAAGCGAAGGCGAGCGCGCCCGCCCTTGCCTCTCGGACTTCATGCGCGTACGGCTTGTTAGCGGCAGCTCCGACGGGGTTGCCGCCGTCGAAGAGCAGCGCTTCTTTGCAGGTGGTCCCCAGGCGATCGAACGCGAGCAGGCTGGCCATCCTTCCGACGGTGGCGGAGCCGGCCGGCCGATACTTCGGAGTGATCGAGGGTCCGCCAAGCAGCGCATCGAACCGTCCCGATCGCCAGCATTCCGCTGCTGTGGTATGCGAGATGAACAGGGTCGTCGTCTCATCCTAACGCGTGCAGGAGGAAAGAGGGTTTCGCGGACTCATCCTAGCACAAGCCCTAGCATCGTGGACAAAAAGGGCTCCATTCTTTGGATTTGAGAGAATGCGGAGCCGCCTTCTTCGGTCCCTGCCCCAATAAAGCCTGCTTAAATGAGCGTGGGCAAAATTATTCGCATACGGTAATAAAGAATTGGCGCATTTTTGTCCACCCGCAAAAACGCTGTCGGCAAAGACCATCGACTTGGTGAAAAAGGGCCGGTCGGGCCGATTGGACGCAGGGCAGTGTGGTACGCTACCAGCATCTGCAACCGTTCGAGGAAGGATCGTCATGCGTCAAGGGAGCGCTCCGAACTTCTGTCCTCCGGTGGAGGAGGGCCTGACCATCGTCTTCGAAGACGAACAGGGCGAACAGTCCGAACTCGAGTTCCTGGGCCTCATCATCCACCAGGACCGCCGCTACGGCTTCTTCTTCCCGGTGTCGGAGGACGCCCCGGCGGGGTCGTCGGGAGAGATCGTGGTGTTGGAGGTGACCGAGCTGGACGAAGACGATCAGCCGGCCGCTTTCGAGCTGGTGGAGGACGAATCCATAGCGACGGAGGCTTACGAGGTCTTCCGCGAGGCCACGAAGGACCTCTACGACTTTTCCGACTGAGACCGGCGGCGCCTCTCCGCGATCCGAAAAGAGAAGGGCGCCGCGCGCGGATCCCGCTGTGGCGCCTTTCTCCGCTTGCTGCCCGTCGAGGGCTAACGGCCGAACGGATCCCAGCCTTCAGGAGGCTTCACCAGTTCCGATTGGGCAATGGCGGCCAAGTACATGACCTCGCGGCCTATGGCCTGTTCGAGTTGGCACACTTCGTCCTCGGTACCTGCCAGCTCGAACATGCGTGCAGCAGCCTGCTTGATCGCCTCCATGCGCTGCGCGTATGCAACCATGTCCATTTCGACAACCCCTGCTTTCCCAATTGCACGGACCAGGCGATTGCCCGATCCTCTGCGGCTCCCTTGCCGTGGCCTCTCCCAAGCGCGCAGCCTGTCCTGCGCAAACGATGATGAGGAAGGTCGCGGAATCTGCCCTTCCCGGTCGCTTATAGTTTACGCTTTCCCCTTGGGTGATACCGAGCCTTTTTGGATGAGGCACATTTTCCATGTAAAACGCAATCCGCCGCGTGCGGGCGATTGGACGCACGCGGCGGAGGAAGAGGCCGCGCGACGCATGTGATGGGGCGGGCTGCCGTTCGGGTGGTGCATGTGGCTGGGGAAGAGGCCACGCATGGCAGGGAGGGAGGAGCGCCAGCCCCACCATGCGCATGGGGGGGGGTCGCCGGCTGTGTGGCTGGGAGCGTGGCTGGCAAGCGCAGCAGGGGAGGAAGGCTGCCGGCCGCGCGCTCCGGCGGCAGACGCGCCCGCCGAGGACATCCGGGCGAGAGGTTTCGGCGGCGCCTGAGGGGATCGCGTTCGGCGGAGACGTGCCCGCGGCGAACGCGCCAGGCGGGGATGCACCCGCGCCTGGCGCGTCAGGCGGGAACGCAGCTGGTGGAAAAGGGGTTTAGGGCAGGAGGACGGGATTCCAGCTGCCGTCGATGTCGCAGATCCACGCCTGAGGCTCGGTGACCGAGAAGAACGTGAGCGTCTCATCGTCCGGGCCGTCGTAGCTTTCGCCAAGCGCCACCAGATGCTCGAAGCCGGCGTGCCGCACGTCGTCGTTCGCCTGGTCTTGCAGGTCGGCCTTGCCGCGCAGGATGACCCAGCCGCTGCCCGGCTTCCAGGCCGTCAGCTCGAACTTGGGGTTGGCCGCAAGCTCGCGGTACACGTCCTTGGTGGTGGCGGTGCAGAACCAGATGCGCCCGTCCTGTTCGGCGGCGAAGCTGAAGGGACGCACGTGGGGCTGGTCGCCTTCGCAGGTGGCCAGGTACCACGCGGGCACGCTCGTCAGGTAGTCGACGATGGTCTGGGTTCCGGTCTGTTCCATGGGTGAGCCTTTCTGTCGGCGGGCGCTTCTGTCGCGCCCTGGTCCTATGGTTTCTCGGCGGGCGCTTGCGCCCCGGTCATGCATGTTGTGCCTCGGCAGGCGCCTGCCGCGTTCCGTCCTTCGGTTTCTTTTGCGGGCGCTTCCGCCGCGTCCCGGTCGTGCTGTCGCTCGGCAGGCGCCGGCGGCGCGCCTTGGCCGTGCTGCCTTCGGCAGGCGCCTGCCGCGCTCCGGCCTCTGTTGTCGCGCCCGCTCACAGTGGCAGGAAGTTCGTGGCGACGACGAGGGCGAACAGCGCCGCCATGACCGCCACGCCGCCCATGTCGCGCCGGGAGTACGCCAGGGGGCGCAGCCGCGTGCGTCCGGACCCCCCATGGTAGCAGCGCGCCTCCATGGCTGCCGACAGCGTCTCCGCATGGCGGAACGCGCTCGTGAACAGCGGGACCATCATGGAGCTGAGCATGCGTGCGCGGCCTTTGAGCGAGCCTGTGAACGTGGCGCCGCGGCTGATCTGCGCGCGGTAGACCGTGGTCAGCTCGAAGGCGAACTGCGGCAAAAACCGCAGGGCGATGCCCATCATCATGGCAAGCTCGTGCGCCGGCAGGCCGATGCGTGCGAAGGGTTTGAGCAGGTACTCGAACGCGTCGGTGATGTCGAGCGCCGTGGTGGTGAGCGTGAGCAGGCTCACGCCCAGAAGCAGCAACAACAGGCGGCACGCGACGAACGCCGCAGAGGCGACCCCCGCCTCGCTGATGCAGAAGACCCACCACTGGAAGTACACGGTGCCGCCCTGCACGAAGAACACGTTCAGAAGCGCCGTGACCACCACGATGAACAGCAGCGGGCCAATGGAGCGAAGCGCTTGCCCGAGCGGTATGCCGGCCACGGCGTAGAAGCCGACGACGAACGCGGCGCACACCGCCAGCCCCCCGTAGTTCTGGGCGCAGAAGGTCGCCACCATGAGGGCCAGCGACAGCAATAGCTTCGCGCGCGGGTCCATGCGGTGGACGGGGCTGGTGCCCGGCCAAAACCGCCCGAACATGGCCTTGTCAGGCATGGGAGCCCTCCTGATGCGCCTGGTAGAGCGCCGCCAGGTCGTCCGCGAGCGTGTCGGCGTCGTACAGGGCGGCGGGCAGCGCGAACCCTGCGTTGCGCAGGTCGTTCGCCAGCTTCTGGGCGGCAGGCACGCCCAGCCCGATGGCGCGCAGCTCTTCGGCATGGGCGAACACCTCGGCAGGCGTTCCCAGCGCGAACTGCTCGCCCTCTTTCAGCACCAGGATGCGGTCGCACAGAAGCGCCAGGTCGTCCATGCTGTGCGACACCATGACCACCGTGATGCCCTGGGCGTGGAGTTCGGCTATGAGCTGCAGGAACTCGGTCCGCGCCTGCGGGTCCAGGCCGGCCACGGGCTCGTCGAGCACCAGCACCTCGGGGTTCATGGCCAGCACGCCCGCGAACGCGACGCGCCGCTGCTGTCCGCCGGAAAGCTCGAAGGGGCTTTTGGCCTGCAGCGCGTCGAAGTCCAGCCGCACGCTTTCCAGGGCGCGCCGCACGCGCCGGTCCACTTCCGGGGCGTCCAGTCCCAGGTTGCGGGGGCCGAACGCCACGTCGTCGTACACCGTGGCGGCGAACAGCTGGTATTCGGGATACTGGAACACGATGCCGATGCGCCCGCGCAAGGCCTGCGCGGCCTTCTTGTCGGCCAGGTCCTGCCCGCCCACGAGCACGCGCCCGCAGGTGGGATGCACGAGTCCGTTCATATGCTGGATGAGCGTGCTCTTGCCGCTGCCCGTGTGCCCCGCGATGCCGAAGAACTCGCCGTCCTCCAGCGTGAAGTCGATGCCGCGCAGCGCCCACACCGCGTCGGGCGCCGTGCCCCAGGCCGGCTTCTCTTCGACATCTTCCAACAGGGAGAACGCGGCGTCGGCGGTGGAAGACGCAGAGGAAACTCCCGGGTCGGAAGGCGCCGGTACGGATCCTGGGTTGGAAGGTGCGCAGCCGCCGATGGGGGCCGCAGCTGTGGCATCGGACGCGGGCCCGGCCCCGGCTTCGGCCTGCCCCTGCGTCGCGGCCTTCCGCGCCGCGCGCTGCGCGGCACGCAGGCGCCTCTTCTCGCGGCGGCGCTGCTTCTCTGCGCGATCGGGATCTTCGTAGGTGAAGCTTACCTGGTCGAAAACAATCGGCACAGTTCCTCCTCCAACTCGGCGTCGGTCACGCAGGCCTTCACGGGCACGCCGCGGCGCTGCAGCTGCAAGGACAGGCGGCAGGCGAACGGCATGTCCAGGTTCAGGCTCTCCAGCAGCTCGCCCTGCGTGAGCACCTCCTCGGGGGTGCCGTCCAGGCGCACGCGTCCGCCATCGAGCACGACCACGCGGTCGGCGAGCGCCGCCTCTTCCATGAAGTGGGTGATCATGACGATGGTCATGCCCCGCTCGTGCAGTTCCTGGCAGACGCGCAGGAGCCCCGCCCGTCCACGCGGGTCCAGCATGGCCGACGCCTCGTCAAGCACGAGTATCTGCGGATTCATGGCCAGCACGCCGGCAATGGCCACCCGCTGCTTCTGGCCGCCGGAAAGCGCGTTCGTCTCGCGCGCATCGTATCCCTGCAGCCCCACTTCGGCGAGCGAGCGCTTCACGAGCGTCGCCAGCTGCGAGGTGGGCACGCCCAGGTTCTCCGGGCCGAAGGCCACGTCGTTTTCCACCAAGCTTGCCACCAGCTGGTCGTCGGGGTTCTGGAACACCATGCCCGCGTTGCTGCGGATGAAGTACGTCGCGTGCGGGTCGCGCGTGTCGCGTTCCAGCACATGCACGCTTCCCTCGTCGGGTGTGAGCAGGGCGTTCACGTGCTTGGCGAGCGTCGACTTGCCCGACCCGTTGCCGCCTAGCAGGCAGACGAACTGCCCCTGCCTCACGTTCAGGTCGAGCCCTTCGAACACGAACGTCTCGCCGTCGTACGTGAACCCGGCGCCCTTGAATTCGACGACCTGGCGGTCATCGAGACGGGTTGCCGCTGCGGCTTCCCCTCGCATCCGATCTCCGTTCGGTCCCGAAGGCTCGCGCACCTCGGTACGCGCAGTCTCCGCGATCCCGCGAACCTCGGGCGCGGGGGAGCCCTCCGCTGTCTTTGACAGGCCTGCGACTGGATCCGATGTCATTTCCGCCCTTTCACCCGCTTTTTCTTGGGAGTCACCAGATTGGAGATGCTCTTGTACACCACCAGGGTCAAAACTGCGTTCAACACGGCCTTGATCAGGTTGAACGGCGTCAGAATGGGCACGATCATGTCGATGACCGCCTGCAGGGGCACGCCGAGCCATGCGGGCGTGACGAGCAGGTTGCCCACGATGGCCATGACGGTGGCGGCCACCACGCTCACGGCCAGGCCCGCGACGGCGCCCTTGAAGGTGTGGCGCTTGGCATAGAGGAAGGCGGCGGGCCACACGAAGCCGAAGACGACGAGGATGTTCATGACGGCGCCCGAGAAGTCGGCCATGAGAATGCCGTGGATGACGGCGCCCACGACGCCCACCGCAAGTCCGGCGGCCGGCCCGAACGCGAACCCGCTCACCATGGCCGGCATGGCCGAGGCGTCGTACTTGAGCCACGTCACGCCCGGCAGCAGGGGGAACTCGATGAACGACAGCAGCACCCCGATGGCGCACATGAGCGCCATGGTGACCAGCTGTCGGGTGTCCCAGCGGTTCGTGTTCGTGAAGTCCACGTTCCGCCCGTCGTCGGCCGCGCGTGCGGCAACGGGGGAGTCGGCCGGGCTGTCCGCAGGCACGTCGGCTTCGGCGGCCTCGGCGGCGACGATGGCGTCGTCCGCATTGGCGCGGATGGTTTCGGACATGATGTCCACCTTCCTTTCGCGAGGCGTTTCCGTGCGGGTTGCTCCTTGCCTCGCAGAAAAGAAACAAGCCCGTATGAATTCCTTCTATACGGGCTTGTGATTCGCAGGATCGGCGGCGCCTGCGGCCCCGCTTCCCATGCGAACTCTGCCTCTTCCATCCGGACTGTGACCGTTGGTTCCGGAATTTCACCGGATCAGCCTCATGCCCTCGCCGCGCGCGGGCCGCTCGTGCGGCCTGCGCGACCCGTCCGCCAAACGCTGCCGGCCGGGACGACGACAAGCATCAGGGTCGCGGACTCGCGGGGTGCCGGCCGTGCCGGGTTCCCGCTTACCGCCAGTGAGGATTTCCACCTCGCCCTGAAACAGAATTCATCTGGGGCGTATTGTATCCGTAACGTGCGCCACGCGCAACCTTTTGTTGTGGCGGCACGCTTGGCAGGCGCTTGCCGCGCCGCACGCGCCGTTCCCGAGACAACGGCCCGCCACGGCCACACATGCCGTGGCGGGCCCGCTGCCGTGCTAACGAGCGGAGGACTGCGCCTCCACGTCCACCAGCGCCGGGCTGACGTAGGTGAACTCGCCGTAGGCGTCCTTGACGTAGGTGGCTGCGTTGATGCCTGCCAAACGCCCGCTTGTCCACAGCCATCCCTGGGCGACGCCGCCGAACCCGACGTAGTTCCGGTTGGGGTTCAAAAGCACGCCCATGGAGTCTACGCCGATGGCGTACAGGCCTTCGATGGGGGTCTGATGGTCGTCCTTGAGCACGCGGATGCTCGGGTCCACGTCAAGCCCGCCGCAGGTGGAGAACGAGGTGGTAAAAATCTGGACTGCGTAGTACGGGCCGCTCGTGAACTTGGCGAGGTATTTCGGGTCTTTGCCGAAGGCCGTGTCCTCGCCGGCGTCGCACAGCTTGTTGTACTCGTCTATGGTGGCCTCCAGCACGCTTCCTTCGATGCCTATCTGTTCCGCGAGTTCGGAAAGCGTTTCGCCTTTCCAGGCCATGCCTTCGTCAATGGCGTAGCCAAGGCCTTCGTACACTTCGGGAACGGGCAGGTCGGCCGGAATGTCGCCCTGCGCGCAGTAACCTTCCCACTTGTAGATGTTGTTGAACCCTTCGTTCGCGATGCCCTGGAGGACGTCGTCGGAAATGATCGTGTAGTAGTAGTTGCCCGCAGCGAAGCAGGGCCACGACTCGTGCTCGGGATCGTCCGAGAAGCTTTCGTACTTGGCCTCGTTCATGTAGCGCTTGCCCTCTTTGTTGACGGCCACCGTGTTGGCCGAAATGCCGCAGGCCAGAGGGATGTTGTTCAGCGTCCACACCTTGTAGCGGCCCGTGCGGCCGTCAAGCACGTCGTCGTAGAAATTGATGGGGAACTGGTGCAGCCAGTGGTCGATGCTGACGTGCATGACGTTGGGGCTCATGCCGATGTTGTAGGTGCCCGCGCCGATGTCGAGCGCTGCCTGGATCATGAGGCCGGTGTCCTGGTCGGTGCCGATGCGCTTGCGTTCGCCGCGCCAGCGTTCGTCAAGCAAGGCGTCCACCATGTCGGGATTGGCGCTGAACCCGCCCGTGTTCATGATGACCGCCTTGGCGTGGATGGTGTATTCCTTTCCCGTGAGGCGGTTGCGGGCCTTGACCCCCACGACCTTGTCGCCTTCGGTCAAGAACGCGTACCCTTCGGTCTCGAGCAGGTACTCTCCGCCCTGGGCGGCCACTTCCGCGACCATCTGTTGATAGTAGGAATTGAGGATCTTGCGACGGTCTTCGTAGGTTCCCGTGTCCACGTTCGACGTGAGTGCAACGTTGTAGCTGGTCAAACCCCCGGTGAAGCGGTTCTCCTTGCCCATGTCGCCGAAAATCCAGCCGGTCTCGTACAGCCAGTCTATCGTCTTGCCGGATTCCGCGAAGTAGGTGTCCAGAACGTCTTCCTTCGCATGTTGCTTGCCCTCGGTCGTCGTGAACTGCTTCCATGTCTGTTTGAAGGCCTCGGCGTCCACGAACGGCTTGCCGCCGTTCTTGTCGGCCTGGTACTGCGGGGGATTCACGGCGCATCCCTCGTGGGTGAGGGCCGACTTGCCGCCGTATTTCCCTGCGCGGTCGATGGCCAAAAGGCTTACCCGGCCGTCGCCGTTGAGTGCCTGGATGGTCTCGCAGGCGCTCTTCATGGCGATGATGCCGCCCGTGCCCATGCCCACCACCAGGACGTCGACGCTGCGCTCTTCGGGCTCTTCCTGGACGCGTTCCGGCGCGATCTGGAACATGCTCACTGCGCCTGCGTTCGAGCCTCCGGCAACCAAGGCTTCCTGCAAGGCCTGCTTGATGGCCGTCTTCACCGCGTTGCTCGTCACCGTGGCGCCCGAAACGGCGTCGACAGCGATGGACTGGTTCTCGATGATGCGGGGGAAAAGCGAGTCCTTCACGCTTTGAAGGATGACCTCCGTCTCCCCATGCTCGAAGCGGTCGGTGGGAACGTCGATCTTCAGTATGGACGTCTCGTTGACCGTGATGGTGACGGGAAGGTCCCATATCTGCCAATAGCCCTTGGCCTTTCCGGTGTACTTGCCCGGGGCCATGCGCACTTCCAGGTTGGTCGAAGCGCCCATCGCCTCGTTGTACGCAGCAGCCGAGGCGTCCTGGATGGCCGTGGACGTCACCGTGGCTCCCGACACGGCGTCCACCTGGATGCTTCCTGCGTCCAGCATTTCCTGCTGCATGGTCGTGATGGCCCGCCCGCCGCGGCTGGGGGTCTCCAAGGCGCCTTCGATGGCGGCATCCTGCACGGCGCCGCTGCCGGTGTCGACGGTCAGCTCCACCGTGACGTCGCCTCCGTATCCAGGCGCCGTGGCCGATGCCGTGACGGGGCCCGAGGCGCCGCCTCTGCCTGCGCCTTCGCCGCCGCTGCAGCCGACGAGCGAGAACGCGCCCATGCCGAGTGCGCCAGCGCCCATGATGCCGGCAGCCGTGCCTTTGAGGAACGAGCGTCTTGACAGGCCGTTGTTGGTTTCGTGCATGGTTCCCTCCTTGATCGTATGTCCGATGCGAACCAGGGAAACCATAGGGCGGCGGAAGGCTGGGCGCATCGACCCGCCTCGTGGATCTTGCGTTTCCAAGGAAGGGGAAAAGCTCTACCGGTGAGGTCTATACGCGGGCTTCGCCAGGCGTTACGCCACCTAGCCAACGGGGCGGCCCTTTTCTTGCGGTTGCGGCTCTCGCTCCCTGCGTCCTGCAACCGAACAGCACGTTTCGGCTGGGGGCGGCCGAATGAGGGGCCGCGGGCCGCGGGCAAAAGCATCGGCGTCGAACGAGGGCCGGGGGTCTTGCCCCTGCCGCGCGGGGTCAGCGCGGGTCGTCCTCTTGCAGGCGGAGCCGCTCGACCATCTCGATGAGCTCTTGCTGTTGGTGGACGCCGAGTTTCTGGTAGATGTGGATCATGTGCGTGTGGGCCGTGCCTTTGGAAATGGTCAGCTTCGCGGCTATGACCGACAGGTTGCGTCCCTTCGCCATGTAGACGAGCACCTCGGTTTCGCGTGGCGTCAGGCCGAACCGGGAAGCCAGCGCCTCGGCCGCTTCGGCAGTGGTGCGCTCGCGCGCCCTTTGGCGCACGAGCGAGGGGGCGGCGTTGAACAGGTGGTCGATGGTCCGTTCGGGAAGCAGCCAGAAGAAGCAGACGATCAGGGCGAGCATCAGGATGGGGACGAGCGTGGCCAGCTGGATGACGGCGGCGTCGAGCGCGTCCAGGGCCATGGTGGCAAGAAGGGACCCTCCTGCGTAGCCGAGGTTCTTGCCGGCCACCAACAGGCCGAAGTAGCGCGTCGGCGGCAGGGAGAACTCCTGCACCGCCTTGGCGACCAGGATCCACGTCAGTATGTCGAAGAACTTGCGCCCCATGCTCGAAAGCGCCAGGGCGGGTTCGCTGAGCACGCTGGGAGACACCAGGTACAGCACGAAACCAACCGCCGTGATGGGCAGGACCAGGCGGAACAGCGTCGTGGCGCTAAGCGGTTTGACCAGCAAAAACGTGCAGAGCAGTATGAGGGCGGCAAGCAGGTTCGCCCAAAACCGAATCTGGGAGGCCGTTTCCGAAGGCAGGGAGTCGTATGCAACCGTGACGATGAGGTTGTAGATGAGCGAGAACAAAAGGCAGCTCAGCAGGAGGTTCGCAAGCGCGCGCCTGCCCTGCCTCTCGGCCGGCTGGCCGACGGACGGCTCTGGCAGGCTCGGGGAGGCCTCGGCTTCGGGACGCGGCCGGTCAGGCATGGGGGCGGCGTTCTCGGGCAAGGGGGCGTCCTTGTCGGCCGTGCGGAAAGGCTGCGCCAGGAAAAGCGCGGTCATCGCCCCCAGCATGATGGTGGAAGCCAGATAGAAGGCCGTCGAGGGCAAAAAGCCTGCCGCAATGCCGAAGAGCGACGAGACCGCCATGGCGAAGAACGTGTACACCTGGATGCCGTCCGACGACAGGTTCACGAACTTGCTTCCCCAGACGGTTTCGAAGTAGCCGCCGCACGATCCTGCAAGGACCAGCCCTGCAAGGAACAGCGCGTCCACGTGGTCGAGCTTCCCCAGAATGATGCAGACCATACCAAGCAGGCCAATGCCTGCACTGACCAGTGCGAACGGCTTCTCGCGACGGGCCATGCGCGCCAAAGCGGCCGGTTTGGAGGCAAGCGCCAGGGCCCCGGCCACCAAGGCGGCCGCGAAGTACAGGACTATCTGCAGGCTGAGGGAGAGCCCCCCGCCCCAGATCTCGTTCCCGGAAAAGGCGAGCAGGCTCGTCACCCAGGCACGGCACAGCCCGAACCCCAAAAGGTCCCAGCGGAAGGGGACGAGCGCGTTCCCCCTCGGCACCTGCGGTTCGAGCGTCGTCACGTGATTGCCCCTCCCGGACAGATCGGAAACCCTAGAAGGCAATACTAGCACACCTGCCTCGCGCCCAGTGGCGAAGGCCCGTTTGCGCGATTCTGCCGCAATGCGCTTGGCGGTTAAGCCATCTCGCGCTGCGGCAGTTGACGAGGGGACAGGGCCTTTAGAGGGCGGGGTGCCGGTCGCGGTCCTTCGGTCTGCCGTCCTAGCACGCCTCCGGTTCCAGGCGGTAGCCGATGCCCCAGACGGTCTGGATGACGCGGGGGTCGGACGGGTCGTCCTCCACCTTCT
>CAJFVW010000039.1 GCA_904420575.1 uncultured Gordonibacter sp. | reverse complement strand
GTCATGGCGGTGGTGATCGGCATCGTGTTCAGCGGCCTCAACTCCGCTTGGGGCGACATGGCGAACAAGAAGGTGCGCGACTACCCGTTGGCGTCCGCCACGGGCACGTCCATCTTCATTGCAGGCTCGGGCATTGCGCAGTTCCTCTCGCCGTTTTTCCTGTCCGCGCTTGCCGGCGTGGCGGGACAGACGCAGGAGAACCCGTTCTACCAGTACTACCCCGCAATCGCCATTCTGGCCGTGGGCGGCGTCATCCTGCTGGTGATGGCCATCGTCAAGAAGAACAAGGTGGACTACGAGCGCGAAGAGCCTGCTTTTGAGGGCGTGGAAGAAGACGCCCTTGCGAGCGCGGAAGCATAAGGCAAGCACGAATCGGGAGCCTGGACGGCGCGCGGCGAGCGTGCCGTCCAGAGGCGGGCACGCTCGACGCGCGCCCTGGAGCAAGGGCGCTTCGGGCGCGCGGTGCCGAGCGGGCGCATACGCGTGCAAAAGACGAGTGGACAGGAGGAGCTACATGGAAAAGATCACGGAACGCGAGAACTTTCTGCGCATGCTGCGGCACGAGCGACCGGACTTCATGCCGCACCAGCCGAGCTTGTTGCAGATGATCATCCCGAGCGCCATCGGCGACCGTGCCGAGAACTGCGGGACGGGATACGACTGGTTCGGCGTGCATTGGACCGAGGATCCCGACATGCCCATGATGCCGATGGTCACGCCGGGCATGCCCCCGGTGCTCGAAGACATCGAGGATTGGGAGGAGGTCATAGAGTGGCCCGACCTCGACGCCATCGACTGGGAGGCGTGCGCGCGCAAGGACGTGCCCGTCAAGGACCCGTCCAAGATCCTGTGCGCCATGATGGTTTCGGGGCCGTTCGAGCGGCTGCACGACCTCATGGGATTCGAGGGGGCGCTCTGCGCGCTCGTGACCAACCCCGAAGAGTGCGAGGCGTTCTTCTCCCGGCTGTGCGACTTCAAGATCGAGCAGATCAAGCGGCTGAAAGAGCATTACGACGTGGACATGGTGCATTTCCAGGACGACTGGGGCACGCAGACCGACCTCATGTTCCAGCCCGAGATCTGGCGCACGCTGATCCGGCCTCACGTGAAGCGCGTCGTGGATGCGGCTCACGAACTGGGCGTCCTGTTCGACCAGCACAGCTGCGGCAAGATCGACCGCATCGTGGGCGAAGTCATCGACATGGGCATCGACGTGCTCGACCCCGTGCAGCCGGTGAACGACCTGCCGCACTGGATCGACGAATACAAGGACAAGGTGGTGTTCATGGGCGCCCTCGACGCGCAGAACGTCATCGACCGTCCCGACGCCACCGACGAAGAGATCATGGCGGAGGTCAAAGGCAAGATAGACCTGTTCGGCAACGCGGGCGCGCGCTTCATCCCCTTTGCCGTGTCGCTCACCCCCAACGTGATGAAGGCACTCGACGACTGCTTCGTCTACGGGCGCACCTTCTACAGCGACGCCTACGCCGACGACGTGGCGGCCTTCGAAAAGGAGATCGCCCGGCGCGGGGACGTGCCGCTGAAGAAGGGCACCGTGCCCGGCACCGACATGAACCAGTGAGGGCAAGGTGGCAGGGCACCGAAGCAGCGTGACGTGTCGGCGGCGTTCGTCCTTCTGATGCTCGCAGGGACGAACGCCGTTTCGTCACGACGCAATTACAGCGCGACCTCGTCCCACTCCTCCAACGACAGGCCGGGGACGCGCTTGAACTCGCGGACGTTGTTGGTGACGAGCACGGCGCCATGCGCAAGCGCCGTGGCGGCTATGAGCAGGTCGTTGGGGCCTATGAGCTTGCCTTTCCGCTCTAGGTAGGAACGGACTCGGCTGTAATGCCGTGCGCATTTCGAGCAGAAGGGGACTACTTCGAACGGCAGCAGCAGGCTTTCGATTGCAAAGCGCGCGCGTTCTGGATCCTGGCTCTTTTCTGCTCCTACCAACAGTTCGGCTTCGACGATGGCAGGAACCTTGAACAGGCGCGGATCGCTCGCGCGCATGATGTCGTAGCCGTGAGGCATGCGACCGCGCAAGAAGTCGACGAAAATGTTCGTGTCAATCAGATACATGGCTGCCTTTTAGTTTCGGAAAGCGAAATCGTCAAAGGAATAGGAATCGTCTTCCCAGGACAATTCGGGCGGCGCCACGAACGTCTCGTCGTCCAGTGCGCCGTACAGGTCGAAGAAGCCCTTCGGCCAGGCCGACACGTTGTTTTCGCGGATGACCCTGCTCGCATGCTTGGAAAGGGAAACGCCTTCGCGTGTCGCATCCTGGCGCAAGATATCCATGGTGTCGTCGTCAAGATAAAGAGAAAGCTGTGGCATGGCAATCGCTCCTTCGCCGCGCACGTCGTTTGAAACAAGTATATACGCAAGTATATGTTTCGTCAAGAAGCTCGCTTGCCATGTACGCAAGGTTTCCGGCAGGGACGGGCTGTGCGCGCAGTCCGGCCGACGGAGGCCTGCGATCCCGGCCTCGACCTGTGGCCGACGTCCGACCTCCCTGCGTCCACAAGGGGATCCGCAGGCGCAATGCCTTCAAGCAGCAGCCCATCGGCGGCTTTCCGCAAATTAAACCTGTAGGGTGTACGCCCCGCCCGCCCCCCAGGGGCATTCTGACCGCGCAGGACAATAGCCAAACCTGCGTTCTCCCCGTACTTTTGAACGGACGGCAACGAGCGGCCGCGCCTTGTTTCGTGCAGCCGCGTCGCTGACTTTCGGCGATGGGGGCATACGTGCGCCATGTCGCGAAAGCGCTGCCACCATCGCGACGAGAAGAGGAGGAAACGTATGGAAGAAATGAAGGCCAGGCCCGCCGTTCCGCTTCCCACGCTGGGAGCCACCAACGACCTGGGCAAGCCGTGGCGCTTTGAGGAGGACGGCTGCACCGTCACCCGCACGGCTCCCTGGTCGCCTCCGGGGTGCCATCCGGTCGGATGCGGCCTCAAGCTGTACGTCGACCAAGAGGGCAAGCTCGTCAAGGTCGAGGGCGACGAGAACCAGCAGATCACCCAAGGCCGCCTGTGCGTGCGTTGCCTGACGCTCAAGGACTACGTGTACAATCCTAGCCGCATCGTCCATCCCCTGAAGCGCGACCCGAAGCATCGCGGACAGGCCGACAAATGGGAGCGCTGCACGTGGGACGAGGCCCTCGACATCATCGAGGAGAACTACCGCCGCATCACGGCAGAGTACGGCTATGAAAGCGTCGTGTTCTTCGTGGGCACCGGCCGCGAGGGCGGCACGCTCGGCCCGTACGGCACCTACATGCTGCGTTCGCCCAACATGTGCTACACGCAGTCGGGCTACGCCTGCTACGTGCCGCGCATGGCTGCGGCCGCGTACAACCTGGGCAGCCCCTACCCGGAAATCGACTATGCCGGCGGCCTGCCCGGCCGCTTCGAAGACCCGGCGTTCGTAAATCCCGAATGCATCATGATCTGGGGCAAAGCCCCTCTTGCCTCCAATCCCGACGGATTCTTCGGCCATGCGGTCGTCGACATGATGCGCCGCGGCGCCCGTCTCATCGTGGTCGACCCGCGCATCACGTGGCTTTCCTCCCGGGCCGACTATCACCTGCGGGTCCGCCCGGGCACCGATGCGGCGCTTGCCATGGCCATGCTGAACACCATCATTCAGGAAGATCTGTACGATCACGACTTCGTGGAATACTGGTGCTACGGCTTCGAGCAGCTTGCCGAACGGGTGGCAGAGATGCCGGCCGAGAAGGCCGGGGAGATCTGCGGCATCGATCCCGCCTACATCAAGGACGCCGCCCGCATGTACGCCAACGCCAAGCCCGCGTCGCTGCAATGGGGCCTTGCGTTCGACCAGAGCACGAACGGCATGCAACTGTCCCATTGCGCCATCTGCCTCATGGCGCTCACGGCCAACATCGACGTTCCGGGCGGCCAGATTCTGGGCAATGCGAACTCCGGCCAGAACGAGACCGGCTTCGGCTTCGAAGAGGCGCTTGGCAAGGACCTCATCAGCAAGATGATCGGCCTGAAGGAGTATCCCGCCTACGCCAACACCATCCTCGACGCCCATGCGGACCTCACGCTCAAGGCCATGGAGACGGGCGACCCCTATCCCATTAAGATGGGCTTCTATGCCGGCAACAACCTGATGAGCTGCACGTCCATGGAACCGAAGCGGTGGCACGACGCCATGGTGAACACGCTGGAGTTCTGCTTCACGCTGGAGTGCTTCATGACGCCCTCCGCACAGGCCACCTGCGACGTGTTCCTGCCGCTGGCCACCGCCGCGGAAGAGGACGGCGTCGAATTCGCGCATTACGGCGCCACGCCGGTGGGCACCGGGTTCATGAACAAGGCCATCACGGTGGGCGAGTGCAAGACCGACATGGAGACGTGCATGCTGGTGGGCAAGCGGCTCAACCCGCAGCTGTGGGAGAACTACCACGACGTCTACGACTTCATCGACGACCTGCGCCTGCACAACAACCACCGCTTCAAGGACGTGTGCAAGGAAGTGTACGTGCAGAAGGACGTGGAATACTACAAGTACGAAACGGGCCATCTGCGCAAGGACGGCATGCCCGGATTCAACACGCCGACCGGGCGCGTGGAGTTGTGGTCTACCATGTTTTCCCAGTTCGGCGACGATCCGCTGCCGTACTACCAGGAGCCGGACTTCAGCCCCGTCAGCACGCCGGAACTGGCGAAGGAGTATCCCTTCGTGCTGACCACGGGCGCGCGCGAGTACGCCTTCTTCCATTCCGAAAACCGCCAGGTGCCGTACTGCCGCGAACTGTGTCCCGACCCGTTGGTGGAGATCAACCCGAAGACCGCGGCGCGGCTGGGCATAACGGACGGCCAGTGGTGCGAAGTGTGGAACCAGTTCGGCTCGGCCAAGATGAAGGCCAAGGTCACCATTGCCGTGGACGAGAACACCATCCATGGACAGCATGGCTGGTGGTTCCCCGAAGAGGACGGGTCGGAACCGAACCTGTACGGCACCTTCCGCTCCAACATCAACAATCTCATCCCGAACTTCCACTTCGGCAAGCTCGGGTTCGGCGCTCCCTGCAAGTGCATGATCTGCAACGTGAGGCCCCTGGCCGAGAATTACGACACCGACATGCAGATGGTCTGGGAGAAGTTCAAGAGGGAGGACCAGTAATGCGCTCGCGCGCCTCGTGGCGCGGCGGCCTGGGCACACGCGTGCATGCGTTCGTCCAAAAAAACCGCCAACAGCGGTGCGCGCACGTCTCGAGGAAGGATCGATGATGGAAAACACGTACGGGCTTCTGATCGACTACGAATACTGCACGGGTTGCCAGTCGTGCGAAGTGGCCTGCAAGGAAGAGCACGGCTATCCGGTGGGCACGTGGGGCATCCGCGTGTTCGACGACGGTCCCTGGGAAGTCGAGGATCGTCACGTGAATTGGAACAAGCTGCCGTTCCCCACCGACCTGTGCGACCTGTGTGCCGAACGCACGGCGGTGGGGCGCGAGCCCACGTGCGTGCACCACTGCCTGGCGAACGTGATGCGCTATGGCACGGTGGCCGAACTGGCCCCGATGCTGGCAGAAAAGCCCAAGCAGGTGCTGTTCGTGCCCCAGTTCAAGCCATACGAGGCCAAGGGCCCGTTCGTGCCCAAGAACAAGCTTGCGGGCAAGGTACATCGGGCGGCGGCCATCGACGTGCAGGAGAACACCGACTTCACGACGAGCAGCCAGCGGAGCGACAGCCGCACGAAAGCCGGGTTGGAGTAGGTTCTCGGTGCCGGGTCGCCCGCGTGCCGAGCGACCCGGAGTGCGCCGAGAGCGGCGCCGGGAGCGGCGCCGGGACTGTCGCACAAGCGCGAGCGGCTGCGGGAGAGGCGGGCGCGCTGCGACCGCCTCTCGTGACCGGATGGCCGCGGGAGAGGTGCCGAAGGAGCGAAGGAACGCAGGAAGAGGTCGGCCATGAGACACAGAGAATACCGGGGCAAGACGGCGCTCGTGTACTACCGAGGCGGCGCTGCAGGCGAAGAGATCGTCGAGGACCATTCGCCGGCCGTGCAGAGCGAGCCCGAGCGCATCCTTCTCGGCAGTGGGGAAGTGCCCCTCGGGGTGAGCGACGTGCTGTATGACATGGAGGTTGGGGAGGAACGGAGGGCCGTCATCCCCTGCGACCGGGCCTTCGGCCGCCACGACCCCGAAGGCGTGCAGCGCTATGCGCGCATGCTCGTGCCCGGAGGCGACCGTCTTGAGGCGGGCGTCGTGTTCGCGTGGCGCCATCCGGTGACGGGCGCAAGCGTGCCGGTCAAGTGCGTGGAAGCGACCAAAGACGCCGTGGTCGTGGACTTCAACCACCTGCTGGCGGGCAAAGACCTGGAATACTGGTTCAAGCTGGTCGACGTCGTGGACGACGCGGGCGTTTCCGTGACGGGCTGGCAGGCCATGTGCTATCCCTGCACGTTCTGCGGTGCCTGTGGCAAGTTCGAAAGCGACCTGTTCGTTCTTTCGCAGCCACCTGTCACGACCTGCCTTGCCTGCAAGACCGTGTTCGAAGCGTCGCTTCGACGATGCCCTGCCTGCGGAACGGGCCTGCCCGTTCCGGGAGAAAAAAGAAAAGACAACGTGAGGAGACTGTCATGTGCTTCAGACCTGCAGCAGTAGAGATCAAGAAAACCTGCCCCGAATGCGGTGCGGAAAACGAACCGACGGCGTCCACCTGTGAGCAATGCGGCGCCGAGCTGCCCGCCTCGGCCTTTCCTCCTGCGCCCGGGGCTCCCGGCGCGCCGTCGGTTCCGGGGAAGCCGGGAGCTCCCAGCGCGCCGGGAGTGCCGGTGATGTCGAGCGCGCCCAAGGCTCCCGGCGCTCCCAGCGCGCCGGGAGCGCCGGGGACTCCGGAGGCGTAGGGGCGCGCCAGGGGGAGCAGGCGTGCCGTCGGCGCGCTCGGCGCCGGGGAGGCTGAGGTCTCCGGAATAGTAGGGACGCGCCGGGGAAACCGGGAGTTCAGGAGGCACAGGGGCGCGCCGGGGATATCGGGCGCGCCAAAAAACCGCAGGAGGCGAGATGCCAAGGCGCGGGCCGCGTGGACACCGGCAGAGCCTGGGGCGCTCGACGCGCAGACCGCGCCCGAGGCGCCGGCAAAGCCTGCGCCCGACGCGCTCTTGTCGTGCTGGCTTCCTTCTTGCAGGAAGCCAGCAGACGTCCGACGGCGAATCTCCGGGCTTTCTTCGCGTATCCAACGTTTTCCTCGCAAAAGCCTCGCCTTTTCCTGGCGAATGTGGGGCGCAAATCCATCAGGAAACCAGCCGGACCCTAGCGCGCATCCATCAGGAAACCAGCCGGACCCTAGCGCACATCCAGCGTTTTCCTCGCAAAGAACCAGCGGCCTTCAATCGCAATAAAAAGCGTTTGAACAGGGTGTATACAACGTTCTTGAGGCGTGGTAGCCTATGGTCATGGCGCTCGTCCTGGGACATATTTCCGCTTTGGAGTTTTGGCGAACGGCGCAGCCTCGTGCCATGGAGAATGCCTTGCGTTATCGATCTTCGCAAGGCTTCGGGGGCTTTGACCCGACCTCTCCGGCTGCGCCCGTTCCGGGCGAGTCGCGCCTCGTCCCGTTCCCAGAAAAACCTTCCGCACCTCGGTTGAGGGAGTTTCGCCGATCGGGCGTTGCCGATTTCTCATCGCCCTTGCACGTGATCGTTTCGAACGCAGCAGACCGAACGCGTGCGGATGACGTGATATGCCATGTTCGGCCGGAGCCGTTTCCGCCTGGGGCTCTGGCTCGGATCGATGGCGACGTGTTTGTGACCTCCCCCGAACTGTCCTTTCTCCATCAGGGGTCGGAGCGGGACTTCCCGGGACTCGTGGGGCTGGGATACGAGCTGTGCGGAAGCTACCGGCTGGCGCCGGGCACGCCACGTGGCTTTCGCGACGGACCTCCCTTGACGAGTCCCGAGAGCATCGCCTGGGTCATCGAGCAGTCCGGCCATTCGCGTGGCGTCAAGGAAGCCCGGAAGGCGTTGCCGTACCTCGTTTCCAATGCGCATTCGCCCATGGAGACCGTCGTGGCGCTGCTCCTGTGCCTGCCGGTGCCAAGGGGAGGCCGAGGCCTTCCATTCCCCGAAATGAACGGGCGGATAGGGGTGACGGACGAGGCCATGAGGTGCACGCGCAGGCGCTATTTCGAATGCGACCTGCTCTGGCGCGTGCCGGGTCTCGCGCTTGAGTACGACAGCGACGCATTCCATACCGGATCCGACCGCATCGCGAACGACGCTGCGCGGCGCAACGCGCTTGCTAGCATGGGCATCACGGTGATCACGGTGGGCAGGAGGCAGGTGTTCGACTGGCGGGAGTTCAACGAGCTCGTTTCGGTGCTTGAGAAGCGGTTGGGAAAGCGCAGGCGTGCGGGCCGACGCGATTGGTCGGAGGCGCAGTACGGCCTCTGGCACCGGCTGACTTCTGTCGGCGTGCGATAGTCCACAATCCGACGCTCGATCTTCGCGATGCGGCGCAAGGGTGGGGCTTCCGGGCGGCAGCTTTCTGGTGATTTTCCGCTGCCTTATAGCGGCTTCCGGGCCTCCCTCTGGCAGCTTTCCGTGCCTGCCTTATGGCAGCTTTCGAGGGCGGCCGCCTTCTGGCGTTCTCTCGGAGAGGTTTCCGGTTCGCTGTCGGCACGGGCGTCGACACGATTGCCAGCGCCGCTAATCGGCAGGCCGACATGTTTCTCTCATGGCAAGGCTGACCGTTATGGCACCAAAATGGCAAGGTTGACTGCTATGGCAGTGATAGAGGCCGATTTTTGGAGCAGACAGGCGAAAGCCAAAGCAAAAGGCCTGGTCGCCATTTTTTCACCTACCCGAAACGCGTGTTTTCGGTGCCATAACGGTCAGCCTTGCCATTTTGGTGCCACAGCGGTCGGCCTTGCCGACCCGGAGGCACAGCGGTCGGCCTTGCCGACCCGGAGGCACAGCGGTCATGCGCGCCACCCACAAAGAGGGCGACCTGCAAGAAAGCGGACGCTGCCAAGCCCGACGAGCTTGCCTGCCCGGAGAGCGCCATCAGGAGGGGTCGCAAACGCCCGGAAGGCCGCTACGGGCCGCCAATCCTCGCAGCTTGCCACCCGTCCGGAGGGGCAGGGAGGCCACCCGGGCCGCCACCTGGGGCCGACGCCGGCCGTCACGGGCCCGCCCGGCCGCCACTCTGGCAGCCACCGGCCGTCACCGGCAGCCACCGGCCGTCACCGGCAGCCACCGGCCGTCATGGGCAGCCACCTGGGAGCGGCCGCCAAGGAGGTCGCCCCCGCTCCGCCCTCGCCCCTACCCCTGGTCGTCGCTTGCGGGCACCGGCGCTGTAGGCATCTCGACGTTTTCCACGAGGTTGATGAGTTCTTGCTGGGAGTGGACGTCCAGCTTGCGGTAGATGTTGTGGATGTGCGCCTTCGCCGTGCTGATGGATATGAAGAACTTCTCGGCGATGTACTGCGCGTTCCGGCCGCGGACCAGCATGCGGAACACCTCTTGCTGACGAGTGGTGAGCTCGAACTGCTCGATCACGCGGTCGATCTTGCGCTGCCAGAGGGCGGGTCGGCTCTCGTTCATGGAAAGGCTGCGGCTGGCCTCCACCATGTCGGCGATCGACTCGCTGCAGGGGTAGCTGTCCTGGAACACGTAGTTGCTGCACCACACGATAAGCAGAAGCGACAGGAAGCAGGCGACGAGCTGGGGGAGCTGCGTGCCGAACGAGAAGGCCCACCCGAACCCCAAAAAGCCCACGAACGCGCCCGAGAAATAGTAGGCAAGGCTGGTGCCGAACACCCAGTAGGGCGATATCTGGTTGAAACGCGCCACCTCGCCCATGGCGGAAAAGCATACGAGGGTGTCCAGCGAAAACGTCATGAACAGGAAGGCCCCGCACAGCTGCTGCACCCAGCCCGGCACGAATGGCAGCGGGGCGATGGCGAGGAAGGCCACGGTGGCGAAGCAGCGCAGAAGCGAGCTTTCCGAAAGCTTCTTGCCGGTGAACAGGTCGACCAGGAACGCGAGCCCTCCCACGGCGATAGGCAGGGCAAAGCAGAGCGGCGCAGCCTCCGCCGCCGGTGAGCGCACGGCAAGTAGGCAGAACGCGATGCCCCACACGAAGCCCGTCAACGCCGTGGTGAACAGCGAAGACAAGGCGAATTGGTGGCTCTTGCGCGTTTCGGCCAAGGAGGCGAACGCGAACGTGTCCTTGTTGGGCTTGAGGGTGAACAGGTGGAGCGCGGCGAAGAGGGGCAAAAACAGCGTGACGAGGAAGGCCACGGTGTCGGCGAGCGTGGCGGTGAGGGCGACGATGGCCGCCCCCACGACGAACGCCGTCGCCAGCTGGCAGATGCGCTCCTGATGATTGTAGAACGCCAGATTCTTTCCGTAGATCAGAAAGAACGCGGCGCAGCCCGCAAGCGACAGCACGCCGCCGAACACGAACAGCAGGGGTGTCGGCAGCGCTTCCAGCAGGAACACGCCCGCTGCGCACAGAATGCTGGCCAGAGCGGAAAGCCGCGCCGGCCCCAAACGGTCGAGCTGGTCCGCCTGGTGGGCGCTGCCGGCGAACACTGCCACGAACAGCACTCCTGCCAGGGCGGCGTAGGGAAGATAGCTGCCCACCATCTCGGCGGTGTGGCGGAAAAACAGAAGAGCGAAGTAAGCCAGGAAGCAGGCGGTGCCGAACGAACGCTCGACGCTTCTCTGAATGCTCTGCGCGATCATGCAAGGCCCCCCTTTACGCTGCATCGTCACTGCGACCATTCTACCGTGTCGGCGCTGTGCGCCGGTGAAGATTCGCTCGGCTTGCCAGGTCGTTTTGCAGGGGTTTCTCCAAATTAAACCTCTGAGGTCTACAGGAAACCGGCTCTATTTCGCGGAAGCGACCCCGCCGGATAATGCCACCCGTGCGCCTGGACGCTATCTTTCATGCCGTCAAGACGGGGAGGTTCGATGGACGGAACTTCGCCATCGCGAGAAAGAAAGCGAGGAGCAATGGCAGACTATCAGGAATTCTTGGACGGCCTCGACCGTGCCGCCTACCACGAAGGCGAGCTCACGTGGGAGGAGGACGGCTTCACCGTCACGCGCACCTACCAGTATTCTCCGCCCGGCTGCCATGACAGCTGCGGCGTTCTGTTCTACGCCAAGGACGGCAAGCTGGACCATGTGGAGGGCGATCCCTTGAGCCCCTTCACGAACGGCAAGCTGTGCATGCGCTGCCTGGATTTGCCCGAAATCGTGAACCACCCCGACCGGGTGCTGCACCCCATGAAGCGTGCGCGCGAAGACCGCGGCGACGCGTCGAAGTTCGAGCGCATCACGTGGGACGAGGCGTACGACCTCATAGAAGAAAAGGTCAAGGCCATCCGCGAGGAATACGGCTCCGAGTCCATCGTGTGCGTGCATGGCACGGGCCGCAACGTCAACTGGCTGGTGCCCCTGTTCGGCCAGGCGGCCCTGCAGACGCCGAACATCTCCACGCTGTTCTTCACCGGGTTCGCCTGCTACATGCCGCGCGTCTGCGGTGCCATGGCGCCCTTGGGCGACTTCCCCATAGCCGACGCCGCCGTGGCGCACGAGCTGCGCTACGCCGATCCCTCCTACTGCCCACCCGAGGTGATCGTCGTGTGGGGCAACGAGCCGCTCGCCTCGAACGCCGACGGCTACATAGGCCACTGGCTGGTGCAGTGCGTGCAGATGGGGTCGCGCATCATCTCCATCGACCCGCGCCTCACCTGGTGGGGCGCGCGTGCGGCCTATCATCTGCAGCTGCGGCCCGGAACCGACGCGGCGCTGGCGTGCGCCTGGCTGAACGTCGTCATTTCCGAGGACCTGTACGACCATGAGTTCGTGGACTGCTGGACCAGCGGCATCGACGAGCTGTGGGAAGGCGTGCGCGACATGACCCCGGCCTGGGCGGCGCCCATCTGCGGGCTGGCCGAAGAGGACATCGTGGGTTCGGCCCGCCTGTACGCGAGCGGCAACAACGCCGCCATCCAATGGGGGCTTGCGTTCGACCAGCAGGTAAGCGCCATGGCGCTGAACCTGGCGGTGTGCGACCTCATGGCCATCTGCGGCAACATCGACCGCCCGGGCGGCAACATCCTCGTGCGCAACTCCTTCGAGATCAACGCGGGCTATGCGTCGGGCGAGGACTTCACGCCGCAGTCGGCCAAGGACCGCAAGCTCACCATCGCGCGCGGCCTGGGCATCAGCGGCGGCGAGTTCATCGCGCATGCCGCCACCGACGGCATCCTCCACTGCATCGAGGCGGGGGAGCTGCCCAACGGCGACGCGTATCCCATCAAGATGATCTGGTTCCAAAGCTCCAACTCGCTCGCTTGCGCAGGCATGGACGCGCCGCGCGACTACGAGGCGCTGAAGACGGTCGACTTCATCGTGAACGCCGACCCCGTCCTCACGCCGCTTTCGGCCGCAGTCGCCGACGTGCTGCTGCCCGTGGCCATGAGCTGCGAGCGCAACTCCGCCCGCACCTGGTGGACGCCGGTGCGCACCATGTACCGCGCCGTCGAGCCGGCGGGCGAGGCCAAGACCGACGAGCAGATAGTCGTGGACCTCATGCCGCGCCTCAACCCGGAAGCCGCCGCGTCGTTCGGCTGGACGAAGGACACCGACATCGCCGACTGGTACCTGGCCGGGGGCGACGGCAAGAAGCACGGCGCGTCGTCCAACGTGAAGGGCAACATTTCGGAAAAGGCGAAGGGCGGCTGCGGCATGAGCTTCCAAGAGCTTTCCGAAAAGGGGGGCTACGCCTACGACGACTGGAACCACACCTACGAGAAATATGCCAAGGGCCTGCTGCGCGACGACGGCAATCCCGGCTTCGCCACGCCTTCCGGCCGCATCGAGCTGGCGCCCTACACGTACCGCGTCTGGGGCCTCACGCCCACGCCGTTCCATACCGAGCCTCCCGAAGGCCCCGTGAGCACGCCCGAGAAGATGGAACGTTACCCGCTCATCCTTTCATGCGGCGGCCGCTCCTTCGAATTCTTCCATTCCGAGCATCGCCAGATGCCCACCATGCGCGAGTTCCATCCGTGGCCGCTCGTCATGGTGAACCCTGCCGATGCGAGGACGTACGGCGTGGCCGACGGGGAATGGGTATGGATCGAGAACGACCACGGCCGGTTCAGGCAGAAGTGCTTCGTCACGCCGCGCGTGGCGCCCGGGGTCGTCCATGCCGAGCATGGCTGGTGGTTCCCCGAACAGGAGGCCAGCGAGCCGAGCCTCTTCGGCACGTTCGACTCCAACCCCAACAACTGCACGCGCGCCTTCGAAACGGGCGAGGGCGGCATCGGCAGCCCCATCAAGTCGATGATCTGCAGGATCTACCCCTGCCACGAAGGCGACGTGCTGCCCGGCGAGCAGGTCACGCGTCGGGGCGGCTTCGGCGACTACACCAAAGGCGCCATGAGCGGCAGCAAGGTCGACTGAGAATACCGCCTTCGCGCGGTGGAACGGAGAAACCCATGAACGGCATTCTGATCAACTACGAGTACTGCACGGGCTGCCACTCCTGCGAGGTGGCCTGCAAGAAGCGCCTGGGGCTCCCCGAAGGGGAG
>CAJFVW010000038.1 GCA_904420575.1 uncultured Gordonibacter sp. | reverse complement strand
GCGCATCAGCCCCACCGACGACAAGAAGCGCCGCCACACCACGTTCGCCGGCGTGGAGGTGCTGCCCGTGCTGCCCGACGACATCGAGGTGGACCTCAATCCCGCCGACGTGCGCGTGGACGTGTACCGTTCCAGCGGTCCGGGCGGCCAGTGCGTGAACACCACCGACTCGGCCGTGCGCCTCACCCATATGCCCACGGGCATCGTGGTGACGTGCCAGAACGAGAAGTCGCAGCTGCAGAACAAGGAGGCGGCGTTCAAGGTGCTGCGCGCCAAGCTCTACGAGCTGGAGGAGCAGAAGCGCGCCGAAGAGCTGGCTCAGCTGCGCGGCGAGCGCATGGAGAACACGTTCGGCAGCCAGATACGCAACTATGTGCTGTACCCCTACCAGCTGGTGAAGGACGTGCGCAGCGGCATCGAGACCGGCAACGTGGACGCCGTGCTCGACGGCGAGTTGGAAGAGTTCGTGATCGGCTACCACAAATGGAGGGTGTCGCAATGATCCGTTCCGCCGGCCTGCCGGCCGGCGGAACCACTCGACGCTGCGGAGCGCCCTCGCACCCCGCCTTGCCGCTTTTGCGCTTGCCCTCACGGCCCGAAGGCCGCGCGGCCGCGCAACGCGGCAATGCGGGGCACGAGGACGCCCCTCGCTGACTGACTGCGCCAACCGGGGATTTTGCGTTCAACCTGCGGAGTCGGGTAGGAAACGCGAGCGTGTTGCCGTACACTGTTGTCCGGCAATGCCATGTTCGTCATCCTGAGCGGAGCGCCGCAGGCGCGCAGTCGAAGGATCTGGGCAAAGAGAGGATCGCAATGACCGAGCTTGAGCGGCGCGCCAACGAGATGCGGCGCGACATCGTGAGCATGATCGCCGAGGCGGGCAGCGGCCATCCGGGAGGGTCGCTGTCATGTGCCGACATCCTCGCGGCGCTGTACTTCGGCGGCGTGCTGGAGCACGACCCGGCAGACCCGCAGAAGGCCGGCCGCGACCGGTTCTTCCTGGCGAAAGGCCATGCGGCGCCGGCTCTCTACGCAGCGCTCGCACAGGCAGGCTACTTCCCGCGCGAAGAGCTTTCGACCTTGCGCAAGCTGGGCACGCGCCTGCAGGGCCATCCCGACTCCAACCAGCTGCCCGGCGTGGAAGTGTCCACCGGGTCGTTGGGGCAGGGGCTCTCCATCGCCGCCGGCTGCGCCGCCGGCCTGGCGCTCGACGGGGACCGCAGCGCCGTGTTCGCGCTTCTGGGCGACGGCGAGTGCGAGGAAGGTCAGGTGTGGGAGGCGGCCATGTTCGCTGCCCATCGCCGTCTGGACAACCTGACCGCCATCGTGGACCGCAACGGCCTGCAGATCGACGGCCGCACGAGCGAGGTGTGCGATCCGGGCGACCTGGGCGCCAAGTTCGCGGCCTTCGGCTGGGACGTGCGCACCGTCGACGGGCACGACCTGGAGGCCCTCGTGGACGTGCTTTCGGCCTGCAAGGCCGAACGGGCGGGACGCCCGCACGCCCTCATCGCGCACACCGTCAAGGGCAAAGGCGTGTCGTTCATGGAAGACCAGGCAGGGTGGCATGGCAAGGCGCCCAACGCCGAACAGCTGGAGGCTGCGCTCGCCGAACTGGTGGACGCCTGCGAGAAGGAGGCCTGCCGTGGCTAACGCCGCTCCCGCCGTCAAGCTTGCCGACGCGGCGCTCGCGCAGACGAAGAAGGCCACGCGTGCCGCCTTCGGCGCGACGCTCGCCGAACTGGCCGATGCCGGCGTGCCCGTCGTGGCCGTCGATGCCGACCTCACCGGCTCCACCACCACGGCCGCCTTCGCCGCCGCCTCTCCCGAATACGCGAAGCGCCTGTTCAACTGCGGCATCGCCGAGCAGAACATGGTCGATGTGGCCGCCGGGCTGGCGCTCACGGGCCACGTCGCCTTCACGGGTTCCTTCGCCGTGTTCGGCACGGGCCGCGCCTACGACCAGATCCGCAACACGGTGTGCTACAGCAACCTGGACGTGAAGATATGCCCCACGCATGCCGGCGTGTCGGTGGGCCCCGACGGGGGCAGCCACCAGATGCTCGAGGACGTGGCGCTCATGCGCGTCCTGCCCAACATGCGCGTGCTCGTGCCGGCGGACTACGCCGCGGCGCGCGCCGCGCTCAAGCTGGCCGCCGCCACGCCGGGCCCGGTGTACGTGCGCATGGGCCGCGCCTCGGTGCCGTGCGTGTACGCCGACGACATGGAGCTGGAGCTGGGACGTGCCTACGTGCTGCGTCCGGGCGACGACGTGACCATCGTCGCGTGCGGCGTGGAGATCCGCGAGGCGCTGGCCGCCGCGGAGCTTTTGGCCGAGCAGGGCGTGTCGGCGGAAGTGGTGGACGCGTTCTCCGTGAAGCCGCTCGACGAGGAGACGATCCTCGCCTCGGCGCGCAAGACGGGGCGCGTCGTCGTGGCCGAGGAGCACAGCGTCGTGGGCGGCCTGGGCTCGGCGGTGGCCGACGTGCTTGCTCGGCGCCATCCTGCGCCTTGCGCCTTCGTCGGCGTGCAGGACGTCTTCGGCAAGTCGGGCGAGTTCGAGCAGCTGTTGGGCTACTTCCACCTGGACGCGGCCGCCATTGTTGAAGCTGTGAAGAACGTCATGGCGCGCTGACGGGTCTGATAAAATCGGTGAGTCTCAGTACATCACGATTCGAATGGAGCAAACTGTGACGAACGTTCCCAGCCAAGGGGGCGGCGCGCGCCTGGACGCCCGTGCCGGAGCCCGCGCGGCGCATTCCCGGCAAGCTCAGGTGGCGTCGCAGCTTTCTGCGTCCCTGCCCGTGCTCGAGGTGGACGACCTGCCTCAGCAGACGGGTTCGCCGGTCATCACCTTCGACCACGTGACGAAGGTCTATCCCGCCCAGCCCAACAAACCCGCGCTTTCCGACATATCGCTGCAGATCTATGCGGGGGAGTTCATCTTTTTGGTGGGGCATTCCGGCTCGGGCAAGTCCACCTTCATCCGCATGCTCATCCGCGAGGTGAAGCCCACGCAGGGCCGCATCTTCGTGGCCGACGAAGACCTGACCACCATGCGCAACTGGCGCGTGCCGTACCTGCGCCGCAACATCGGCTGCGTGTTCCAGGACTTCAAGCTGCTGCCGAACAAGACCGTGTTCGAGAACGTGGCGTTCGCGCTCGAGGTCATCGGGAAGAGCCGCCACGTCATCAAGACGCAGGTGCCCGAGGTGCTGCGGCTCGTGGGGCTGCAGGACAAGCTGGGCAAGCGTCCCGACCAGCTTTCCGGCGGCGAGCAGCAGCGCGTGTCCATCGCGCGCGCCATC
>CAJFVW010000037.1 GCA_904420575.1 uncultured Gordonibacter sp. | reverse complement strand
GTCGCCCTTGCGCAGGCCGTTGCGCCGGATGGTGGAAAGCCCCACGTAGGCGTCGGTCTCGCTGGGCAGGTAGCCCTGCGTGCGCAAGAAGCCGTAACCGTCGGCCAGGATGTCCAGCACGCCGGCGACCTCGTTGAACCCTTCCGCCTTCACGCTGGCGTCGAACACGGCTTCCACGAGCTCGGCCTTCTTGAGGCCGGTCGGGTCGATCGAGAGCTCGGCGGCCTTCGCCCGCAGGTCGGCCACCTTGAGCTTGGCCAGCTCCTCGCGGCTGACGCTCGGCACGACTTCGCGGCTCTGCCCCTGGTGCGGGCGGCGCTGGCGGCGGTGGTTGGCGTTGTTGGCGTTGTTGGCGTTGGCGTTCTTGTTGTACGAGCCGTTGCCCTGCTTGGCGCCACCGGCGTTCTGGCGGTTGCCGTTCTTGCCGTTGTTGTTATTGTTGTTGCGCGCGGGCGCGGCCTTGCCCTGGGCGGCCTGGCGCGGGCGGCCCGGCCTCTGCTGGCCTTCCGGGCGCTGCGGCGCCTCGGGCTTGCCCGACGCCTCGCGGCGCGGCGCGGCTTCGGAGGCGGCATGCGGCGCGTCCTTCGCGGGAGCCTCTGCAGCGTCCGGAATGGCCAGCTTGCGGGTCCTTCTCATGCGGGCGGCCGGCTTGTCGGAGGCCTGCTCCGTAGGCGAGCCTGCCGCCTCGGGCGCAGGGGCGTCGATGTCCTTCTTCGTCCGGCGTGCGGGCTTCGGCGCCTCGGCGGCGGCTTCTTCGGCCGCGGGGCGCTTCGCGGCGGCCGCACGGCGGCGGGGCTGCTGGGGCTTTGCCGGGACGGCCTGCTCGGCGGCCTCGGTGGCGACCGGTGCGATCACTTCGTTCATGCTCATGCCTTCTGCACTTTCTCCCAGTCCTTGAGGAACGCGTCAAGGCCGCGGTCCGTCAGGGGATGCTGCACGCATTTCTTCAACGTGGCGAACGGTACCGTGGCGATGTCGGCGCCCATGAGGGCGGCCTGGGCCACGTGGTTCGCGCTGCGCACGGAAGCGGCGATGATCTCCACCTGCTCGCCGCCCGCCGTGCTCTCGGAAAAGTCGTAGTTTCCCACGGCCTGCACGACCTGCTCCAGCTGGACCAGGCCGTCTTCGGAGATGTCGTCGAACCGGCCGACGAAGGGGCTGATGTAGCGTGCGCCGGCGCGAGCGGCCATGATGGCCTGGGGCACCGAGAAGCACAGCGTCATGTTCACCGGGATGCCCTCCTGCGCCAGCGTGCGCGTGGCTGCGAGGCCTTCGACCATGGTGGGTATCTTCACCACGACGTTGGGGGCGATGGATGCCAGCTCGCGGCCGTCGCGGACGATCTCGTCGCGGGTCATGGCCACGCTTTCGGCCGAGACCGGCCCGTCGACCAGCTCGCAGATGCGCTTGATGTGGTCGGGGAAGTCGGCGAGCCGGCCTCCGACCCGCGCATACAGCGTCGGGTTCGTGGTCACGCCGGCAAGCACGCCCCAGCTGGCCGCCTCTTCGATCTCGGCCAGATCGGCGGTGTCCAGAAAGAATTTCACCCGGATCCTCCTTTTATAGACAGGTTGGTGTTGTGAAAGCGCGCGCCTGCGCGCATGGGTGCCTGAACAGGGATGCAAAAATGGTGATGGCTCTGTTTCGCTAGATTTCTTTCGATCTGCGTCTCTCGGGGGAGAAACGGATGGCGGCGTCCTGCGCCGCCTCGACGATGACAACCATAGTAACGTATGTCCCGCGCCACTTCAAGCAGGAAAAAGGCCTTTCACGTGGATTTGTAATGAAGCCGAAGGGTTCGCCGCCCGTGCCGGCGCGGGGCGTAGGCCCGCTTCGGGCGCATACCCGCTTCGGGCGGCCGCACAGCAGGAGGTTCGGGCGCGCCGGCGGAAAGGCGGGCGTCTCCTGCGGGCGGACGGCGCTTCCGCCGGGGCGCTAGTCCAGGACGCGGTAGAAGCAGCTGCGCTCGCCGGTGTGGCAGGCGGGGCCGGCCGGATGCACGAGCGCGAGCAGCGCGTCGGCATCGCAGTCGTAGCGCAGCTCTGCGAGCCTTTGCGTGTTGCCCGAGGTGGCGCCCTTGTGCCACAGCTCCTGGCGGCTGCGGCTCCAGAACCAGGTGGTGCGCTGCTCGAGCGTGAGGCGCAGCGACTGCTCGTTCATCCACGCCATCATGAGCACCTCGCGCGAGTCGGCGTCCTGCACGATGCAGGGAACGAGGCCGTCGGCGTTGTAGGCGAGTTCGGGCAAGTCAGGCATGGCGGCTCCTTGTTCGCGGTGGCAGCATGGGTGCGCGGCGACTGCGCGCTGGCACCATCATAACCGTTTTCGATGTCCTCCTGCAAAGGCAACGGGTCCGCGGCTTCGGGGAGGGCCGCGGCGAGACGGCGCTCGCTTGCGCAGACGGCGCCCGCGCGATTCGGCCGGATTCCCTTTCCGGCGCCTTACAGCCGCACGGGGATGCCCTGGCTTGCCATGTGCTCCTTCACCTGGCGGACGGTGAGCTCGCCGAAATGGAAGACGCTCGCGGCCAGCACGGCGTCGGCCTCGCCTTCCAGGATGCCCTGGGCGAAATGCTCCAGCTTGCCCACGCCGCCCGACGCGATGACGGGGACGTCCACGGCACGTGCGACGGCGCGGGTGAGCGCGCAGTCGAAGCCGTCGCGGCTGCCGTCGCGGTCCATGCTGGTGAGCAGGATCTCCCCCGCCCCGCGACGTGCGGCCTCTGCCGCCCAGGCCACGGCGTCTATGCCGGTCGCCTTGCGGCCTCCGTGCACGTAGACCTCCCACTTGTTCGGGTTACCCGCCACCTGCTTCGCGTCGATGGCGCAGAGTATCGCCTGGCTGCCGAACGCGGCGGCCGCCTGCGTGATGAGCGACGGGTCCGCCACGGCCGCCGAGTTCACCGACACCTTGTCGGCGCCGGCGGCGATCATCGTGCGAATGTCGGCCACGCTGCGGAAACCGCCGCCCACGCAGTACGGCAGGTGCAGCTGCTCGCTCGCGCGGCTGGCGAGGCCCACCGTGGTGGCGCGGCCGTCGCTCGTGGCCGTGATGTCGAGGAAGATCACCTCGTCGGCGCGCTCCTCGTCATAGCGCTGCGCGAGCTCGATGGGGTCGCCCGCGTCGCGCAGGTTCACGAAGTTGACGCCCTTGACCACGCGCCCGTCCTTCACGTCCATGCAGGGGATCACGCGCTTCGCTAGCATGGCGCGCCTCCCATCCCACAGGGATCGGCGGCCACGGCGGCGGCTTCCGCACGCCTGGTGGCCTCGTCGCATGCGCGCACGCCCTCTTCCACCGAGAGAGCGCCCTCGTAGACGGCGCGGCCCGCGATGACGCCCTCGATGCTGCCGGCCACCTCGCCCAACCGCTCGATGTCGGCCACGCCGGCCACGCCGCCCGAGGCAATGACGGGATGCCCGAAGGCCGCCGCCATGGCCACGTACGCCTGCGGGTCGACGCCCGTCTGCATGCCGTCGCGCGCGATGTCGGTGTACACGAGGTGGCGAAAACCCAGCTGCGCCACGTGGCGCGCCAGCTCCTCGGCCGCCACGCCCGCGCCCTCTCGCCAGCCCGCCACGGCCACTTCCCCGCCCTTCGCGTCGATGCCGGCCGTGAGCAGCCCGCCATAGCGCGCGGCGGCGGCCTCGGCGAAGGCGGGGTCGGCCACGAGCGAGGTGCCCAAGACGACGCGCGACACGCCCGCGTCGGCCAGCCGCGCGATGGTGTCGAGCGAGCGGATGCCGCCGCCCACCTCCACCTTGAGCAGCGTCTTCTTCAGGATGCGTTCGATGATGGCGATGTTCTCGGGCTGGCCCGAGCGCGCGCCGTCCAGGTCGACGACGTGCAGCCACGTGGCGCCCGCATCCTCGAACGCCTGCGCCTGCGCGGCGGGGTCGTCGTTATACACGGTCACGCGGTCGTAGTCGCCCTTGGCGAGGCGGACGGCCTTCCCGTCCAGGATGTCGATGGCCGGCAGCAGGTACACGGCGCTCACGCCCCTTTCACTATGGACACGAAGTTGCGCAGCAGCCGCGAGCCCGCGTCCGAGCTCTTCTCGGGATGGAACTGCACGCCGAACGCCACGTCGCCGTACTGGACGGCGCTCGGGAACGTCGTGCTGTGCGTCGTCTCGCCGATGACGAACGGGCCTTCGGGCGCGACGTAGCCGTGGGTGAAGTAGAAATGCTCGCCGGGATGGATGCCGGCGAAGAGGGGGAAGGCGAAGGCGGCAGGTTCCGCCGGCTGGCAGGCCGGCGGAACCACGGTGTTCCAACCCACGTGGGGCACCTTGCAGGCGCGGCCGGCGGCATCGACGCGGGGCATCTTCGTCACGACGCCCGGCAGCACGGCCAGGCCACGCGCGTTGTGCGTGGACTCCTCGTCGTCCTCGTCGGGCGCGCCTTCCACGCCTTCCTCGAACATGAGATGCATTCCCAGGCAGATGCCGAGGAACGGCACGCCGGCGGCGATGCGGCCGCGGACGACGTCGGTCTGGCCAAGCGCCTGCATGGTGGCGGCGGCATCGGCGAACGCGCCCACGCCCGGCAACACGATGGCGTCGGCCTGCGCGATGAGCGCGGGATCGTCGGAGACCCGCACGTCGCCGCCCGCCGAGGCCAGCCCGCGCTCGACGCTCTTGAGGTTTCCCTTGCGGTAATCCACGACGACGATCATAGCGTGCCCTTCGTGGAAGGGAGCACGCCTTCGATGCGGGGGTTCAGCGCGCACGCGGCGGAAAGCGCGCGGCCGGCGGCCTTGAACGCGGCTTCTATGAGGTGGTGCACGTTCTCGCCCGAAAAGCTGCGGACATGCAACGTCACGCCGGCGTTGGCGGCGAGCGCTATGAAGAACTCCTTGGCGAGCGTGGTGTCGAACGTGCCGATGATCTCGATGGGCAGCGCGACGTCGTAGTGCAGCTGACCGCGCCCCGACACGTCGCACGCCGCCAGCACCAGCGCCTCGTCCATGGGCACGAACTGCGAGCCGAAGCGCGTGATGCCGCGCTTGTCGCCGAGCGCGGTGGAAAACGCCTGGCCAAGCACGATGCCCGTGTCCTCCACCGTGTGGTGCGCGTCCACGTCCACGTCGCCCTGCGCGCGCACGGTCAGGTCGAACAGGCCGTGGCGGCCGAACGCGTCCAGCATGTGGTCGAAGAAGGGCACGCCCGTTTCCACGTCCACCACGCCCGTGCCGTCCAGGTCCAGCGTGCACCGGATGTCCGTCTCCTTCGTCGTGCGCACGATGCTTGCCGTCCGATGCTCGCTCATGCCGGTTTCCCTCCCATTTCGAAATCGCGCAGGGCGGCCAGAAACGCGTCGTTCTCCTCGGGCGAGCCGATGGACACGCGCAGGCAGCCTTCCAACATAGGCGCACGCGAGAAGTCGCGCACGAGGATGCCGCTCTCGTACAGGGCCTGCCACGCCTCGGCGGCACGGTCCAGGCGGAACAGCACGTAGTTCGCGTCCGAGGGGAACGGCGTCACGCCCGGGATCTTCTTCAGGCTCTCGAACACGCGCTGCCGCTCCGCGATGATGGCGGTGATGCCCGGCTCGAACTTCGCGCGGTTCGCGTACACCACCCGCGCGACGGCCTGCGACACGGCATCGACGGAATACGGCTGGCGCACCTTCACGAACTCGCTGATGACCGCGGCGTTCCCCAGCAGGTACCCCAGGCGGACGCCCGCAAGCGAGAACGCCTTGGAAAACGTGCGCAGGATGACCAGGTTCTCGTGCTGCTCCAGGGCAGGGCGCATGGTCATGCGGGAGAATTCGAAGTACGCCTCGTCCACCATCACGAGCGCGTCGGTGGCTTCCAGCAGCGCGTAGAGGAACGCCTCGTCGGCCAGCTTCCCCGTGGGATTGTTGGGGCTCGTGACCACCAGGTAGTCGATGTCGCCTTCGGCCACGCGCGCCAGCACCGCGTCTTCGTCGATGGAGAAGTCGGGCAGGCGCGGCACGTTCGCCACCGTGGTGTTCGTGAGACGCGCGTTCGCGTCGTACACGGAAAAGGTGGGCGGCAGGTTGAGGAAGGTGCGGCCCGGGCCGCCCCATGCCAGCGCCAGGTTGAACAGCAGCTCGTCGCCGCCGTTGCCCACGAGCACCTGCTCGCGTCCCAAGCCGTTCGCCTCGGCTATGAGGTCGCGCAGGTCGTTCGCCAGCGGGTCGGGGTAGCGGTTGAGCGGGAGACGCCCGAGTTCGCGCATGACGGCGCGCCGCACGTCCTCGTCCACGTCGTGCGGGTTCTCGTTCGCCGAAAGCAGCGCGCGGGCGGGCAGGTACTTGGGATCGTAGGGTTCCAACCCTGCCAGCTGGGGCGCCGATGGTCTGACCTGGTTCATGTGGTTGCTTCCGTTTCCTTTCGCCTTCGCAGGGCTCCCCTTGTGCGGCTTCCGCGCTCTTGGGGAGGGCGCCTGCTAGCCTTTCCGCGTTTCCAACAGGTTGCAGCGCAGCTCCACGCTCATGGCGTGCGCCCAGAGGCCTTCGTGGCGGGCGATGGTCATGACCGCGTCGGCGTCGTTGGCCAGCGCCTGGGGCGAATACTGGATGACGCTCGTCTTCTTCACGAACTCGTCCACGGAAAGCGGGCTCGCGTAGCGCGCCGTGCCGCCCGTGGGCAGCGTGTGGTTGGGGCCGGCCACGTAGTCGCCCACCGCCTCCGGCGTCCACGCGCCCAGGAAGACCGCGCCCGCGTTGCGGATGGAACCGAGCAGGCTCATCGCGTCCTCCACGTGCAGCTCCAGGTGCTCGGGCGCTATCACGTTCACGGCCTGCAGGGCGGCCTCGCGGTCGGGGCACACCACCACGAGCCCCTGGTCGGCCAAGGACGCGGCCGTGATCTCGGCCCGCGTGGAGCTTTCCAGATGCCGCTCCACCTCGCGCTCAACGGCATCGGCGTACGCTTCGTCGAACACCACCAGGTAGCAGGCCGCCAGCGGGTCGTGCTCGGCCTGGGCCATGAGGTCGATGGCCACGAGCGACGGCTCGGCCGTCTTGTCTGCCACCACGCACACCTCCGACGGGCCGGCGATCATGTCGATGCCCACGTCGCCCGACACGATCTTCTTCGCCGCCGCCACGTAGGCGTTGCCCGGGCCGGTGATCTTGTCCACCGGCTTGATGGACTCCGTGCCGTAGGCCAGCGCACCGATGGCCTGCGCGCCGCCCACCGTGTAGATTTCCGTGACGCCCGCGATGCGGCAGGCCTCCAGAATGGCCGCGTCCAGCGTGCCGTCCTTCGTGGGAGGCGTGACGCACACGATGCGCCCCACCCCGGCCACGGCGGCAGGCAAGGCGTTCATGAGCACGGAGGACGGGTAGAGCGCACGGCCCCCCGGCACGTAGATGCCCACCGAGTCCAGCGGCGTCACCTTCGCGCCCACGAGCGCGCCGTCCTCGCGCGCGAAGAACCAGCTTTGCTGCTTCTGGCGTTCGTGGAACTCGCAGATCTGGCGCGCGGCGTGCGCCAAGGCGTCCGCCGTCTTCGGATCCAGACGGCCGGCGGCCTCGTCGATGGCCTGCTGCGGCACGCGGAACGCCCGCGGGCGCACGCCGTCGAACTTCTCCGTGAAGTCGCGCAGGGCCGCGTCGCCGCGGGCGCGCACCTCTTCGATGATGGAGGTGGCCGCCGCGAGGGCTGCGGCGTTGAACGCGCCCGTGCGGTTGATGGACGAGGCGGCGAACTGCTCGCCGGGCTTGAGGACGATGCGTCTCATAGGGACTCCTTTGCTTGGTCGGGCGGGCGGGACGCGGCGTTCGCCGGGGCGCCGGTGGCGGGCACGGATGCGGATGTGGGCTTCGCGGCCGCCATGGCGTCGGCGGGCGTCTGCGCGCCGCCCGCAACGGGGTCGTAGGTTCTGACCTGCGCCTGTTCCTGCAAAGCGCGCGCGAGGCCGATGATGCGCGGGTCGGTGCGGAACGCGCACGTGTTCGCGAAGAAGCGCGCGGTGGACGAAAGCACGTCCTCCACCACTTCGAGGTCGTTCTCGCGCAGCGTGGTGCCGGTGGCCGTGATGTCCACGATGCGCTCGGCCATCCCGGTGAGCGGGGCGAGCTCGATGTTGCCGCGCAGCTTCACGATCTCCACCTGAACGCCCTTGCGCGCATAGTGGGCCTGCGTGATGTTGGGGTACTTCGTGGCCACGCGGATGGACCCGAGCGCGCGGCAGTGCTCGTCCACCGTCGCGGAAGCGCCCGCCGGCTCGGCCACCACGAAGCGGCACGCGCCGAACTTCAGGTCCACCAGCTCCACCACGTCGGGATCGGCTTCCAGAAGCGAGTCCTTGCCGCAGATGCCGCAGTCGGCCGCCCCCAGCGCCACGAACACGGGCGCGTCGGTAGGGCGGACGATGATGTACTCGACGCCCGGGCGCCTGACGATGAGCTGCCGCCCGGGATTGTCCAGCCCCTCCACGTCCAGGCCTGCCGCCCCCAGCGCCTCCACGGCGTCAGGGTTGAGCGAGCCTTTGGGCACCGCGACGCGCAGGGGTTGTTCCGACGGCCCGTCGGCCGTCGGAACCGAAGCCGCTACCAAGGCCTGTTCTAAAAAGAACGCGAAGCCGGCGGCGGGACGGGGGGTCCCGTAGGCGCCGATCATGTTGTCGTAGCGGCCGCCGCTGCCCAAAGGCGTGCCCACCTGGGGGGCGTACGCTTCGAACACGATGCCGGTGTAATAGTCGAACGAGCTCATGACCGAGAAGTCCACGAGGATGCGCTCGGCCAGCCCCGCTTCCGCCAAAGCGTCGTACGTGCACGCGAAGTCGTCCAGGCCGTCCTCGCAACCGAGGGGTGCCACCAGCGCGCGCACCTGGTCGATGGCCTCGCGCCCGCCCCGGATGCGCGCCAGCGCGCGCACGGCCTGCGCGTACGCGGGAGCGACGCCGGCGGCGTCGGGCGAGGCGGCCAGGAAGGCCGCATCCGTCAGCCGGTCGAGCTCCACGAAGTTGGACGCATGGTAGGCTTCCAGCACCTGCGCGCGCCACGCCGGCTGGGCGCCGCTGCGGTCCAGCAGGGCACGCAGCACCCCCACCGTGGCGATGGCCAGCGAGAACGAGCGCACGCCGGCAGCTTCGAGCGCCTGCGCCAGAAGGCTCACCACCTCCGCGTCGGCCTGCGTGCCGGCCACGCCGATGCACTCGATGCCGATCTGCGTGTGCTCGCGCGCCGTGGCCTGCATCTCCGTCTCCGCCTCGCGGAACACGCGCTGGGTGTAGCGGAAGCGCAAGGGGCCCTCGACGTCGGCCAGGCGCGTGGCGCACATGCGCGCCACCTGCAGGGTCACGTCGGGACGCATGGCCAGCAGGTCGCCACGCGCGTCGAAGAACCGAAACGGCGAGCCGGGCAGCCGCCCGCCCGCCTGCATGACGTCCATGACCTCGAGCGTCGGCGTCTCGATGGGGACGTATCCGCGCGCGGCGAAGACCTGCTGAACGGCATGCACGACGCGCTCGCGCACGAGCGCCTCGTCCGAAAGCACGTCGCGGAACCCTGACGGTGTGACGAAATTCATCCTGTTTCCTTCTGCTTGGCATCGATCCGTCCCATTATGCGACGTTTCCCCTGCTTGTTCGGTTCAACGTGCAAATGAGCGGAATATTTGCATTTCATTCGGAGGGCGCACAAGCTCGGGATCGCCGCATGCTCCGAGCACGCCGCGCACGCTCGGGTGCTCCGGGCGGGCCTGGAGCGCGCGCCGCACCCGCGCGGGCGCTCTGCGCAGTCCGTGCGCGCCCTGCACACACGTCGCGAACGCACTGGGCACACGCCGCCCTCGCATCGCTGCGTGTCGCTATACTTTATCACAGTAGAGTGATAAAGTAAAAGGAAACTTTCTCATCTATTCGGTATCTTCGCGGACGACGAGGGCGCGCAGGATGCCGGGAGTGTCGTAGGCGCGCTTGCCGGCACCCACGCCCACGCGTTCGACCACGAAGCGCTCGGGCAGCCGGGAGCGCGTGC
The DNA here is from genome assembly GCA_904420575.1 of uncultured Gordonibacter sp. GTDB lineage: Bacteria > Actinomycetota > Coriobacteriia > Coriobacteriales > Eggerthellaceae > CAJFUR01. The sequence continues at coordinate 35,830 of CAJFVW010000037.1, read as the reverse complement.
GCACGGCCGCCACCAGGGCGGCTCCCGTCGGCGTGACGAGTTCTCCCTGGACGTCCAGGATGCGCAGGGGAATGCCGTGCGCGGCCGCGACGTTGACGACGGCGGGTACCGGCACGGGGATGACGCCGTGCTGGCAGCGCACGGTTCCCTGTCCTTCGCACAGAACCGGCACCACGACGTCGGTCACGTCGAGGTCGTCCAGGCAGACGGCGGCGGCGACCACGTCGGCGATGGAGTCGACGGCGCCCACTTCGTGGAAATGCACCTCGTCGACGTCCACGCCGTGCGCGGCGGCCTCGGCCTCGGCCAACACCTGGAACACGCGCCGCGCCGTGGCCTTCGCGCGTTCGCTCATGTCGGCCGCCTCGACGATCGCGAGGATCTCGGGAAGCCCGCGGTGCTCGTGGGAGTGGCTGTGGGCGTGGTCGCGCGCAGGGGCGTGAGAGCTTTCGTCCTCGTGAGCGTGAGGGTGGGAATGACCGCGGGCGTGGTCGTTGGGGGATGCGCCCCCGCGGGCGTGGTCGTGGGCGTGGTCGTGCCCATGGACATGGCCGTGGCCGTGCGGCGGATCGCCTGCGGGCCCGTGCAGGTACGCCATGTCGTGGTCGTGGTTCTCGTGCGCGTCGTCCAGCAGCACGGCGAAGTCGCAGGCGTCCAGGCCCGACTTCTGCACGCGGCGCACCTGCACGGAGAACCCTTCCACCGGCAGGCTGTCCAGCGCGCGGCGCAGCACGTCCTCGCTCGCCCCCGCGTCCAGAAGCGCAGCCACCGTCATGTCCCCGCTGATGCCCGAGGCGCATTCCAAGTACAGCATCCGTCCCACTCTGTCCTCTTTCGTTCGCGTTCCGTTCCGTGCCGCCCCGCCGCGCGCTCGAAGGGCGCGGCGGGGCGGCTGGTCTTCCCTGTCGCTTCCGGCATCGCATCCCCGCATGCGGAACACGGCGCAGTCCCCACTGGGGAGGGGTGCCGGCCACGCTGCTCGCTTCCTCGCGTGCGGGTCGCTATCGGTTCGGGGAGATGCCCAGATGGTTGATCAGGCTCGCCTGGTAGCCGGCGCCGAAGCCGTTGTCGATGTTGACCACCGACACGCCGCTCGCGCACGAGTTCAGCATGGCCAGAAGCGCCGTGACCCCGCCGAACGACGCCCCGTAGCCCACGCTCGTGGGCACGGCGACGACCGGGCACGCCACCAGCCCCGCCACGACGCTCGGCAAGGCTCCCTCCATGCCCGCCACGGCGACGACCACGCGGGCCTGCGCCAACTCGTCGGCGCAGGCGAACAGGCGATGGATGCCGGCCACGCCCACGTCGTAGCAGCGCACGACGTCGTTTCCCAAGAACTCCGCCGTCACCGCCGCCTCTTCGGCCACGGGCACGTCGCTCGTCCCCGCCGCCGCCACGACGATGCGGCCCGCGCCCGGCGCTGCGGGCAGGCCGCCGACGATGCCGAGCCGTGCCTCGGGACGGTAGGCGAACGCGGGCAACGCCGCTGCAAGCGACGCCGCCTTCGCCTCGTCCACGCGCGTCACCAGCACGCGCGGCTGGCCGCCTTCCGTCAATGCGCGGCAGATGCCCTCGATCTGGGAAGCGGTCTTCCCCTCGCCGTACACGACCTCGCCCACGCCCTGGCGCATGCCGCGCGCCAGGTCGGGCTTGGCATAGCCCAGATCCTCGAACGGCGCCCGCGCCAGCCGCGCCGCGGCCTCGTCGGCCGACAGCGCGCCGGCCTCCACCGCCGCAAGCACCTCGGTCAGTTCCTTTCGGTCCACGTCTCTTCCTTCCGACCCTGCACCTAAACGGCGTCGCGCCCGTCCTCTTTCTTCAGCTTCGCGTCGCAGTCGGCCATGAAGCGCTCGTAGTTGGCTATCTTGTAGTCCAACCGGTCAAGGCCGGCCTGCAGGTCGGCGATGCGTGCCTGCAACGTCGCGCGTTGCTCTTCGAGAAGCGCCTTGCGCGCAGCGGCCGTGTGGTCGCCTTGATCGTAGAGCGCCATGTACTCGACGAGCGTCTCGATGGACACCCCCGCGCCGCGCATGCACTTGACGAACTCCACCGTGTTGCAGCTGGCCTCGTCGTACTCGCGGATGCCGCTCTCGTTGCGCGGCACGTGGCGCAGAAGCCCAATGCGCTCGTAATAGCGCAGCGTGTCGGCGGACATGCCGTACCGTTTGCTGACTTCGGCTATCTTCATGGTTCCTCCTGCCCGTCCTGCTTCGCTGCCATTAAAGCACTTGGAGCGCGCTCCAAGTCAAGCGTCGGAAAGAATCCACAGACGAAAGCCGGGCGGGCGGATGCCACGCTGCCCGGCGGGCGGAACGCCGCGACCAGCGGGGCGCGGCGGGCGAGCGGCGGGCCGGCGGCACCCGCAGAAGAGCGACCGGCACGCCGCGGTCGCGGCCGGCGGTGCGCAGAGCGGCGGGCCTTCTCACAGAAGGGACATCTGCACCGGCGCGACGGCGTATTCGTGGAGCACCTCGCCTTCGTGGAGTTCCACGACGTGCGACTCCCAGTCCTTGAGGGGCGCCAGGAAGTGCATGCCTTGCTGCTCGAGCACCAGGATGCTGCCCACCATGCCGACGCAGCGGCCGGCGCACACGTCGGCGGAGGCGTCGGCCAGCTGCATCTCGTCGCACATCGGCACCGCCTCGTCGCCGAAGTACGCGGACGTGAAGTCGAAGTACGCCTTCCCCTCGCCCCGCCCGAGCCTCTCCATGGCGGCGTCGAGTTCCGTGGGCGCGTCGGACGCGGTGCCGAAGCAGCCTGCCACGTCCACGCTGGCCACCGCCTCGTCGAGGGCGCGGCAGGCCTCTCCGAAGTCGAACCGCGCGTTCGCCAGCAGGTCGGCCTTCTTCGACAGGCGCATGGTCTCGCAGATGCCCTCCTGCATGCACAGCGCCGCCTCCAGCTCGCGCGCCGCATAGGCGTTCTTGAAGCGGCCGACGACGCGTGCGGCGCGGGCGCCCTGGTCGAGCAGGCGCCGCACGCCGCGGCCTTCCGAGGAAATGCCGGCCTTCACGAAGCCGGGCGCGAAGTACGCGAGGTACGTGTAATGCGGCTGCTCGTTGTAGGCGCGCTGCTGCGGGGACACCGTGAGCGCGTAGTAGAACGAGGGGTTGAAGCCCGTGGCCTCCAGACATGCCGGACAGGCCGTTTCCTTGGAGCCGGGCAACAGCTCCACGTCGAGCGGGCACACGACGGACTCGTTCGTCTGCAGGTCGAAGCGTCCCGTGCACAGGCGGCGCGCCAGGCGCCTCAGGGTGAACGTCTTGCCGCGCACCGCAAAGCGCACCTTCGCACGCGCCTCGACGTCGTTGAGGGAAAGGTAGGGGCCGCCTTCGTCGCAGCCGTGTCCGGCCAGAACCAACGTGTGGCCGTCTTGCAGATTCGTCATGCCGTCCGTCCTTATGATGATGCTTCAGCTCATGTTTCGCCGAGCATGATAGCATGCACGGGACGGCGAAGGAAGCAGGCAGAAGGATGCGGAAGGCGCCTTCGGGCCAAGCGGGCGGGAAGTCTCAGTAGCCCATGGCCATGACGGCCTGGTTCATGTTCCACACGACGTAGACGCAGAAGGCCACGAACACGCTGGCAGCCACCTTCGCGGCCACATGCCAGTCGCTGCGCCAGACCAGCACGATGCCCACCGGCCAGAACGCCAGCAGCAAGACGACGATCCAGAACGTCTGGTCGTACCATTTCTTGGGATTCTGCCCGACCAGGCTGTTCGCCTCGTCGTGGCTCCGGTTCTGCCAATCTCCCACGCGCCTGCCGTCGCCCACAACGCCCGCCTTTCACACGATGACCTCGACGGTCACATGCTAGCATGCGAAAGGCGGGGCCGAAGGGCCCCGCCTGCAACCGTCACGCAGCCGTTGTCGTCGTGCCTGCGGGCCTGCCGCCTACCCCTTGAAGCACCAGTCCAGTTTTTCGAACAGCTCGTACACCCGGGTTCCCGGGCGCGCATCGGGAAGGGAAGGCGTTTCCATGCATTTCCATGAGCCGGCGCGCATTCCTCATCGCATTCTCGCGAAAAGGAAACACCATCTCGAACGTGTCCGGTTTGTTCTTGCGATACCCATTCCCAAGCCCGCGGTCGCGAATGTGCGCGTCCAGTTTCTCGCAATACCTCGCGCGCTCGATGTCGGATTGCAGGTACTCGAAGTGCAGAAGGAACCACAGCTCGATGCATTGGTTCGACCAGAGCGCGTGATATTCCGTGTCGGCATCCGATTCGCTGCCGCACAGCCGTGCGACCTCGTCGAAACGCTCGTCGGCGTAGTCATCCTTGTCGTAGACCACCCAAACGTGCGCGGGCGGCGTTCCCGCTTCGCGCGCCCATTCGCTCGCAAGCCGTTTGGCCTCTTCGAACACGGCAAGCGTGTTGTCGCCCACGCCTCGCACCTTGAACCGGATGCGGTCGGCAGCATGCCGCCCTTGACCAGCAAACCTCCGGTTGACCGCAGAGGCGAACGCTTCGAAGTAGAGGGGCTCCGTCTTCTCGCCTTCCGACACGACGAGATGGCATTCCGGCTTGATGATTCGATGGGGCCCTCTGCGTTCGCGCATCCATTTCTTGTCGGCGTCGCTCTTCTTGGTCGGCTTATTCGACATCGCCCGACCAGCCCTTCATGCGCTCGAAGTAAGGATCGGCCCCATAGCGGCCTTCGAGGTACTGCTTGTCGTAAGCCGCCGTGGCCTTCACCGCGCCGCCGTCCTCGTCACGTATCTCGTAGAGGGAGTACAGCATGCTGCTCTCCGTCTCGTCCTTGGCAGCGAACCATATCTCGTCGCGCCGGAACACGGTATTGCGCATGGTGCACACGTCGTGCGACGTGAACAGGAGTTGCCCGCCGCCCACGTTGACCTCCGGATCCTTGTAGAACGATACGATCTGCCTGAGCATCTTGGGGTGCAGGCGGTCGTCCAGCTCGTCTACCACGAGCAGCGTGCCTTCTTGCAGCGACGAAAGGAGATGGGGAAGCAGCTCGAGAAGCCGTTGCGTGCCTGCGGACTCTTCGCGCGATTCAAGCTCGTACGTGTTTTCGCCCACCGGATGTTGGAGAAACAACTTGGACGAATCCGCGTGCGAATGCCGTTCGTGGCGTTCGATGCGATAGCTGGTGATGCCAAGGTCCATGTTTCCCAGCAGCCGTTCGATATTCGCCTTCATTTCGTCCATGGCGGTCCAGTCGAGCCTGGGACCGCTCGTGAGCATGCCGCCACTCCGAACGAAGGATGTCGACATGAACCAGCCGATCACTTCCTCGACGACCGGGATGTCGTAGTTGATCGACAGGAACGAGAGCAGGGGCATTCTCTCGCTGATGCTCGTTTCTTTCAGAATGCGGGCCCCCGTCAGAACCGAGCCGACTCTGATGCCGCCCTCGTTCCGCTCGAACGCCATCGCCGGCTTGGTGCCCGACAAAGATCTCCTGTAGAGAGACTCTTCCAGAACCGCTCCCGACTTGCAGGAAACACGGTAGCGATACTCGTACCACCCCACGCGAAAGAACAGCTCGAATTCGGTCGGTTCGCCCTTTGAAAGGCCGTCGAACTTGAAGGGGACGATTTTGGGCATGCTCATCGAAAAGCCGGCTTCTGCGTCCATGAGAACGGTCGGCGCAATCACCAGGCGGACAACGGCCTGCAATGCTTCCAGAACGCCCGACTTGCCGCCACCGTTGGGGCCGTAGATGGCAGCTACGGGGAGAAACGCCCCCGAGGCGCCCTCTTTTTTCAGCAGCGAGCCGGAGAACTCCTTGATGGGCGCGGCTTGAAAATCGAGCGTCGTCTCGTCTCGATAGGATTTGAAGTTCTTGAACGTGAACTGACAGAGCATGGCGACTCCCCATCTAGGCTGCATTTCCATGCTTAAACTACGCTGTTTTGAAGGCAAGTCAACCCTTTGGGAAAGTTTTTTAACGAAATCGATGAGAAAATGGCATGTTTGAATAAAAAAAGCGACCATGCGGCCACCCTCTTGCGTTCGAACCCCCTCCCCGCCCGGTGCGCCGGACGGGGAGAGAGGGCGCGTCTTTTACCCCAGCTTCTTGACCAGAAGCTCGTTTATCACCTTCGGGTTGCCCTGGCCGCGCATCTCTTTCATGCACTGGCCCACGAAGAAGCCGATGAGGCCGGTCTTGCCCCCCTGGTACTGGGCCACCTTGTCGGGGTTGGCGGCCAGCACGGCGTCGACGACGGCCTCGATGGCGCCGGCGTCGGACACCTGCTCCATGCCGCGCTCCTTGACGACGTCCGCTGGGTCCTTGCCCTCCTCGAGGACGGCCGCGAACACCTCCTTGCCCTGCTTGGAGGATATGGCGTCCTCGGCCACCAGCCTCACGAGCGCCACGGCGCGCGCAGGCGTGAGCGGCGAGTCCTCCAGGTCGAAGTCCGCATGCGCGTTGAGGTGCGCCGTCACGTCGTTGATGACGAGGTTCGCCACCGGCTTGGCGAGCGCGCCCGCGTCCTCGCCGGCCAGCTCCATGCACGCCTCGAAGAAGCGCGCCGTCGCGCGGCTTTCCACCAGATGGCGCGCGTCGTAGGCGGACAGCCCGAAGTCGCGCGCGAAGCGGGCCGCCTTCTGGTCCGGCAGCTCGGGGAGCTTGGCGCGCACCTGGTCGATCCACTCGTCCGTGAGATCGTAGGGCGCGAGGTCGGGCTCCGGGAACAGGCGGTAGTCGTCGGCCGTCTCCTTCACGCGCATGACGATGGTGCGCTTGGACGTGGGATCCCAGTGGCGCGTCTCCTGGTAGATCTGGCCGCCTTCTTCCAGCACCTCGGCCTGGCGGCAGATCTCGTAGGCCAGGCCGTCGTGGAGGTTCTTGAAGCTGTTCATGTTCTTGAGCTCGGTCTTCACGCCCAGCTTGGAATCGCCGCGGCGACGCAGGGACACGTTGCCGTCGCAGCGGAGGCTCCCTTCCTCCATCGAGCAGTCGGAAATGCCGATGGCGAGGTAGATCTGGCGCAGCTTCTGCATGAACAGCCGCGCTTCCTCGGGCGTGCGCAGGTCGGGCTCGGTCACGAGCTCGATGAGCGGCGTGCCGCAGCGGTTGTAGTCCACGAGCGAGTGCGTGGCGCCGGCGATGCGGCCTTCGGAGCCGCCGACGTGCACCATCTTGCCGGCGTCCTCCTCCATGTGGATGCGCGTGATGCCCACGTGCGCCGTGTAGCCGTCCGCCGTGCGCGTGGCGTTGCCGTCACAGTCGCCCTCGGCGAGGCCCGCGGCCGTGATGCGCTCCTTGGCGGCCGGGCCGTCCACGTCCAAGTCCAGATGCCCCCGCATGCAGAAGGCCACCGGGCCCTGCGTGGTCTGGAAGTTCTTCGACATGTCGGGGTACATGTAGTTCTTGCGGTAGAACATCGAGTGCTTCTCGATGTCGCAGTTCGTGGCCAGGCCGGCCAGCACGATGGACTCGATGGCGGCCTTGTTCGGCACGGGCAGCGCGCCCGGCAGGCCCAGGCACACGGGGCACGTGTGCGTGTTGGGCGCGGCGCCGAACTCCAGCTTGCAGCCGCAGAACATCTTCGTCTCGAGCGTGGTGAGCTCGGCGTGCACCTCGAGGCCGATGACCGCCTCCCAGTCCTGCAGCACCTCTTCGAGTTTCCGCATGTTACTCACCCGCCCTTTCGACCTGCGCTGCGACGCCCTCGGCAGAACCCGGCCGCTCAGACAGTCCTGGCTCGCACGGACAGCCCGCCGGGCTGTCCGGCTCGTGCGGAACTCGCTTGGCGGGCACCTCCGAGGGCGCCCCCTCTGCCGAAAGGAGGCCGGGCAGATCGACTCCCGGAACCGCATCGGCGGCGTCCGGAATGTTCGCCGGGGAGGCCTCGAGCGTCCCGCCCTCGCGGAAGGCGGGCGCCACGGGAGCCGGGCCGTACGCCGTTTCCAGCGCAGCGGCCACACGCAGCATGTTCTCGTCCTTGAACTGTGGCGAGACCAGCTGCACGCCCACGGGCAGGCCCGTGTCGGCGCCCAGGCCCGCCGGCAGGCTCATGCCGCCGTTGCCCGCGATGTTGATGGAGATGGTGAACATGTCGGACAGGTACATGTCGGTGGGGTCGCTCACCTCGCCGAACCGGAACGCCGTGCGCGGCGACACGGGCGCGAGGATGCAATCCACCCGCTGGAAGGCGCGTTCGTAGTCTTGCGTGATGAGCGTTCGCACCTGCTGCGCGGGATAGTAGTAGGTGTCGTACACGCCGGCGGACAGAAGGTAGCTCCCCAGCATGATGCGGCGGCGCGTCTCGGGGCCGAAGCCCTTGGCGCGGCTGGCTTCGTACTGGCTGCCGAGATCCGCGTGGCCGGGATCGCAGTAGCCGTAGCGCACGGAGTCGAAGCGCGCCAGGTTGCTGAACGCCTCGCACGGGCCCAGCACGTAATAGGCGCTCATGGCGGCCTGGGCGTTAGGCAGCTCCACCTCCACGATGTCCGCGCCGAGGGCACGCAGGTGGTCGGCGGCCTCCTCCACCTTGGCCTTGACCTCGGCCGTGAGGCCACGCGCCTCCATGAACGCCGGCACGATGCCGATGCGCATGCCCCTGACCCCCTCGGCGAGGTTCGCCGCGAAGTCGATGCCGACAGCCTGGCTGGTGCAATCGAGCGCGTCGCGGCCGGCGATGGCGTTCAGGGCGAAGGCCGCGTCCTCCACCGAGCGCGCGAACGGGCCCACCTGGTCGAGCGAGCTGCCGAACGCCACCACGCCGAAGCGCGAGACCACGCCATAGGAGGGCTTGACGGCCACGACGCCGCAAAAGCTGCCTGGCTGGCGGATGGAGCCGCCCGTGTCGCTTCCGAGCGCGATGGTGGCAAGTCCCGCGCCCACGGCAGAAGCGCTGCCGCCGGACGAGCCGCCCGGCACGCGCGAAAGGTCCCAGGGATTGCGCGAAGGGCCGAACGCGCTCGTCTCCGTGGAGCTGCCGAACGCGAACTCGTCCATGTTGAGCTTGCCGAGCGGGATGCCGCCGGCATCGATGGTGCGCGCCACGCACGTGGCCGTGTAGGGCGACACGTAGTTGGCGAGCATCTGCGACGAGCACGTGGTGTGCGTGCCCGTCAGGTTCATGTTGTCCTTGAACGCCACGGGCACGCCGGCGAGCGGCCCGCAGGCGTCGAGCGTGCCGGCGGCCACGGCCGCGTCGATCTTCGCGGCCTGCGCGAGCGCCAGCTGCTCGGTGGTTTCCAGGAACGCATGGGTCGCGCCGTCGAGGGCGCGGACGCGCGCGAGCGACGCCTCGGCGATCTCGCGGGCGCTGAACGCGCCGGCGGCGAGGCCGGATCGGACGTCGCGCACGCCCATGCAGGCGAACGCCCGCTCGGTCGCGGCCGCCATCAGCGATCGCCCCCTTCGCCCAAGATCGACGGGACGAGGAAGCTGCCGTCTTGCCGTTTCGGCGCGTTTTCAAGGGCGACGGCCTGGGAGAAGCCAGGCTCTTCCACGTCCTCGCGCATGACGTTCGACAGGCCTCCGATGGGGTGGAACGTGGGCTCCACGCCCGCAAGGTCGTATTCCGTGATGGGTTTCAGGCTGTCGATGATGGCGTTCAGGTCGACGGTCATCTGCGCCACCTCGGCGTCGGTGAGCCCGATGCGCGTGTATTCCGCGATGCCGCGCACGTCGCGTTCGCTCAAATGTTGGGTCATGGGGTCCGTTCTTCCCTTCTCGTTTCCACGCGACGCCGCCGCAAGCGTGGCTGGCGAAGGCGGAACAGGCGAAAACATAACGTCGTCCATGATAGCAAACCCGTGGCCCCAACGGCAGGACGCTCCCGCAAGGCGCTTCATTTTCCTCCATGTCGAACCACCATCGGTATTTCACGGGTTGCTTGGACATGGTTGGGATACACAAAGAAGGGCCCGTCCTTGAGATGCAGCCGGTTGTGCTTTTTGCCGCAACCTCGAACCTGGCCGTCTTGCCGGCGCCTTCACTCTCGTCTCTGTGCCGTCTCACGGCTTCATGTCGCCACAGGAACGCGTCTTCGTCGGTCGGGGTTCTTTGGACGCTCTCGAACGCGGGATTGGGGCGTCGGAGGGGTCCGGCGCAATTTTTGCCGGATATGCGAGGCAGATGAACGGAAGCGAGAATCCCGACCTGCGCTTTTCTTCCGCAGATCGCCCATATGGCCCTGCAGGGGCGGCTTTCGGCTCGCATATCCGGTAAAAATTGCATGCCCGGCCGGCACCGTGCCCGGCAACGCCATGCCCGGCCGGCACCTACTCGGCAACGCCATGCCCGGCCGGCACCTACTCGGCCCTCTCCTGCCCTCGCTCCTTCCGCCGTCCTTACTTCTGCCCTCGCTTCTTCCGCCGTCCTTCCGCCCGCCCCCTTTCGCCCCCTTCTCTTTCCTTGCTCCACCCCTGCCCTCGCGCCCCGCCCCGCCGGCGCCTTGCCCGGTCGACGCCCGCCCTGCCCCTGTCCCTTCGCCCTTCCGCCACTTTCCGCAAATACCCCTTGACGCCATATACTATGTATCATATAGTATATGGCGAAAGGAGGTATGCAGATGGACGCACAGATGAAGCGCGGGTTCCTGGAAGTGTGCGTGCTCGCCTCGATCAAGCGGCAGGACTCGTACGGCTACCAGATAGTCAAAGACGTGCCCGCCGTGTTGAATCTGACCGAATCGACGCTGTATCCCCTGCTCAAACGCTTGGAATCGGCGGGGCTTCTGGTCGTGTACTCCGTGGAGCACAACGGGCGGCTGCGCAAGTACTATCGCATCACGGATGCCGGCGTCGCCCACATCGACGAGTTCCTGCGTGAACGGGACGACGTTATCGCCATCTACGACTACGTGAAACGAGGTGCCAACCAATGAACAAGACCGAGTTCTCGCAAGCGCTCCGGCGCGCGCTCGGCAAACTGCCCTCCTACGAAGTGGAGCAGTCTATCGCGTTCTACGAGGAAATGATCGCCGACCGCATGGAAGACGGCATGCGCGAAGAGGAGGCCGTGGCGGCGCTGGGACCCGTCGAGGCCATCGCGGCGCAGATCATCGCCGAGACGCCGCCCATCCCCAAGGCCATCGCGAAGGCCAACACGGGCAGCCGCACCCTGAACGTCGTGCTTTTGGTGGTGTTCTCCCCCCTCTGGGTGCCCGTCGTGCTCGTCCTCGCGCTGGCCGTCTTCATGGTGTATCTGTCCATCTGGATGGTCATCGTGGCCCTGTGGACGACGGTGGCGGTGCTGATCCTGTGCGCCCCGATCGGCTTCTTCCTTTTGGCGTGGTGCCTGGCCAACGGCTATCCGCTCACGGGCCTGTTCCAGCTGGGCGCCGGCCTTGCGGCCTCGGGCCTGGGGCTGTTCGCCTGGTTCGGCGTGCTGGCCGCCAGCAAGGGCCTCGTCAGCCTGACCGGCACGTTCGGCCGGTGGGTGAAGAGCCGCTTCGTGAAGCCGGACGGTTCCAACAAGCAGAAGGAGGCCCGCCATGTCTAGATCGCGCAAGGTCGTGCTCGTCCTGGCAACGGTGCTGCTGGTGGGCGGCAGCGCACTTTCGCTGTTCGCGTTCGCCAAGGCGGGATTCAGCCTGCAGAACCTGTCGACGACGCGCGACTGGGTGTCGAGCACGCGCACGCTTCCCTCCGAAGCCGAGGCGCCGCACACCGCCCTCGTCGTTCACGACGGGTGCCAGAGCATCCGCTTGGAGCCGACCGACGACGACGCCTTCCAGGTGGAATACTGGACGAACGAGCGGCGGAGCGTTTCGTTGACCGACCAGGACGGCGTCCTCACCATCGAAGGAACCGACGAGCAGCGAGACGGGTTCGTCCGGTTCGAGTTCATGTCGTTCCAACGCGGCATGACCGTCGTGAAGGTGCCCCGCTCCTTCACGGGATCGATTCTGGTGGAGACGGGGGTCGGCGACGTGGAGGCCGCGGGCTTCGCCGGCCTGTCGTCGGTCTCGCTCGCCTCTTCGAGCGGAAGCGTCCACGCCACCCGCATCGAGGCGCAGGACGTCTCGCTGAGCTCGAACGTCGGGGGCATCCATGCCGCCGACGTGCAGGCGGCGCGCGTGAACGCCTCGCTCGAAAGCGGCAGCATCACGATGGCGGACGTCACGGCAACCGAAACGCTGACGAGCCGCACCTCCATCGGCGACCAGGACCTGCGACAGGTGAGCGCGCCCATTCTCGACGTGCGCACCTCGAGCGGGGCCGTCCACGCGGCGGACGTCGCAGGCGACGACCTTGTCTTCGAAACGTCCGTGGGAGACATAGAGGTCACGGTCGTAGGCGTCGAAAGCGACTACCGGGTGGAAGCCGCCTCGTCGATGGGCGACGTGAACGTGCCGCGAGGGTCGGCCGGCGCGGACAGACGCGTGCGGGCGCACGCTTCCACTGGCGCCGTCTCGATCGCCTTCGTGGCGGAAGGCGCGTCTGATGCCGGCGACATGGCAGGAGACGACGTCGCGGGTGCGGCAGCCGGCGCCCTGGGCACGGGAGCAGGAGCGGGCAGAGGCCCGGCCGCGCCGACGGCGCCCTCTGCGCCGGAGGCCCCCTCTGCGCCGGACGCGCCGGCGGCGCCAGCGAGCTCGTCGCTCGCGGCTGGGGCCGCATCCTCGGCCGCTTCGTCGCTCGCGGGTGCGCCCGCGTCTGCGGCGGACGTTGCGGGCGCGCATGCGCCGGCCGCCGCGGCGCCGGGGCCCGACGGTCTCTCCGCCGTGGCCCAGGCACGCCACCGGATAGAGACGATCATGCTCACGCTCTTCGCGGGCGCGTTCCTGGGAGCCTGACGGCGGCCCTCGCGCCCCCGAGGCACAAGCGACTTCGCATGCTCCCGGGAGCAGTCCCGCGGCACCGTCCGTCCGCCTTGCATGCGAGAGCCTTCGCGCGCAAGGCGGCCAGCACGCCGCGGAGCGCCCCTCTACTCCGCCGCCTCCCCTTGCCAGACGGCCAGTTCCTCAAGGAACGCCGCACCGTAGCGCGCGAGCTTCGTGGCACCAACGCCAGACACGTCCAGGAACTCGTCTTCGGTGGCAGGCAGCTTCGCGCACATGTCGCGCAGGGTCGCGTCGGAAAACACGATGTAGGGCGGCACGCCGGCCTCGTCGGCCAGGCGCTTGCGCAGCGCCCGCAGCCGCTCGAACAGCGCCGGCACGTCCTCTGCGGAAGACGCCGTGCCGGAACCGCCGAACGCCGTGCCGGCCGCCATGCCGACGCCGCCGCCCGCCTTGCGCGCGCGTTCGGCCTTGCGGACGACGCGCTTCATCGAAAGCGAAAAGCCCTCTTCGGCGGCCTCGCGGGCGCGCGGCCCCAGCCCCACGACCGGATACGACCCTTCCGTGATGGCGAGGTAGCCGCCTGCGGCCAGCAACTCGACGACCTCCTTCACCTGGGAGGCCGGAGCGTCGACGGTGTGGAAGCTGGCCGCTTGGTCCAGATGCAGGTCGAGCACCTTGGCGTTCTGCGATCCGCGCAGCACGTCCACCACCATGCCTTTGCCGAAACGCCCGCGCAGCTCCTGCACGCACCGCATGACGGCACGGGCCGTGTCCGTGACGTCCACCGCCTCGAAGTCGCCCTTGCAGTTGGAACAGTTGCCACAAGAAAAGTCGCCGGTCGTTCGTGACGTCAGCGAGGGGTTTTCTGGTGCCGGAGATTGCGGCGAAAGCCCGACGTAGCGGCCTTCCGGCCGTGAGGAGGGCTTGGAACCGCAAGATTCGGTGCCAGAAACCTCCGCAGCGCCGGCCCGTTCCGCCGGCTGGCAAGCCGGCGGAACCTGCTGGTCGCCGAAGTAGTCCAGGATGTAGCGGCGCAGGCAGCCCGTGGTGAGGCAGTAGCCGCACATGGCCTCCAAAAGCCGGCGGCGCGAGGCGCGCACGGCATCGGCCTCCTTTGGCGTGAGCTCTTCGTTTCCCGACTCCTGCTCGATGAAGAAACGGCAGGTGGACACGTCGCCGTCGCTCCAGAACAAAAGGCACGTCGAAGGCTCGCCGTCGCGCCCGGCGCGGCCGGCCTCCTGATAGTATGCCTCCAGGGATCCCGGCATGTTGTGGTGGACGACGTAGCGCACGTTCGACTTGTCGATGCCCATGCCGAACGCGTTCGTGGCCACCATGACGGGCGCGTCGTCTGTTATGAACGCGCGCTGGCTTTCCGTGCGGTCGGCGGCCGACATGCCTGCGTGATAGCGCGTCGCCCGCACGCCCGCGGCGACGAGCGCCGCGTGCACCTTGTCGGTGTCTTTGCGGGTCGAACAGTACACGATGCCGCTTTCCAAGGGATGCTCCAGCGCATAGGAGGCGATGCGCGCGACCTTGCGCTTGGGTTCCAGACGTTCGACGCCGAAGTAGAGGTTCGGGCGGTCGAACCCGGTGACCACCTCGTAGGGGTCGCGAAGATCCAGAAGGCGCACGATGTCGCGCCGCACGCGCTCCGTGGCCGTGGCCGTGAACGCCGCCACGGCGGGCCGTTTCGGAAGCTGACCTATGAAGTCGCCGATGGCCAGATACGACGGGCGGAAGTCCTGGCCCCATTGCGAAACGCAGTGCGCCTCGTCCACGGCGACGAGCGGCAGGGCCGCCTCGCGGGCGAACGCGAGGAAGCGCGGGTCGGACAGGCGCTCGGGCGCCACGTACATGATCTGATAGGCGCCCGCCAAGGCGCGGCGAAGCACCGTCGCCTGCTGCCCGGGCGTGAGCGTGGAGTTGAGGTAGGCGCCGCGCACGCCGGCGTCCAGCAGTGCCCGCACCTGGTCGCCCATGAGCGACACGAGCGGACTCACCACCAGCGTCAAGCCGTCCAGCACGATGCCCGGCACCTGGTAACACACCGACTTGCCCGCCCCCGTGGGCATGACCGCGAGCGCGTCGCGTCCGGAAAGCACCGCTTCCACCACGCCCTGCTGTCCCGGACGGAACGCGTCGTATCCAAAGTGGTCCTTGAGCGCCTTGCGCGCCTTGTCCAGGTCGTTCACGTGCCCGTCCCTTCTCTGTCGATCCCGCCTGCCCGACGACGCCCGCATCCGGGCGGCATGCCGCCCGGATCCCCGGCGAGCCGCCGACCCCCCCCCGCCGTTCGGGGCAGATTCCCGCCCGCCCTGTTTTTGTCCGAACGCCATCATACCGCATCGAGCCTCAAGAAGAATGCGCGCAAGACGCACATCGCCGGTGGAGTCCTTCGGCCCGAGCCAGAGCAGAACGCCACCTTGGCCGGCCGAAACCTCCGACCCGCAAATGGACAAAATCGCCTCGATTCTTTATCCCCTTTTGAAAATGATTCGGTCTTTGTGTAGTTGAACAGGCGTTTTCTGGAGAACCTTTCGCAAATACGCTCTGGGGCCAGAAAAATCCACGGAATCGCGCTCTTTTTGTCCATGACACCGCAACCATCTGCCGCAAGCCGAAGCGGCAAGGAAGCCGGTCGGCGCCCGCCGTGGCCACCATCATGGTAGAATGGGCGAAACCTCTCGAAAGGACGGGCATGGGACCTCTTGCTGGGAAATACCGCATCGTGGCCGGAGCGTTGGCCTTGACGCTGGCCTGCACCTTGCCGACAGCCGCAGGCTGCGCCGCTTCGCAGGCGTCGGCATCCGAAGACCTGATGGCGGGCGTGGAGCCGGCCGCCTCCCCCATCGACCAGGCGTCGCTCGACGGACCGGGCGCCCGCGGGGCGGCAGACTTCGCCGTCGCCCTGTTCCAGCAGAACGTGGCCGAGAGCGACAACGTGCTGGTTTCCCCGCTTTCCGTCCTCTACGCCCTGGGCATGACCGCGAACGGCGCCGACGGGGAGACGCGCGCGCAGATGGAAGAGGTGCTGGGCGCCTCCGTCGACGACCTGAACGCCTACCTGCACGCCTACGACCAGACGCTCGCCGCCAACGCGGCCGCAGCAGCGGCCCCGATCGCCGACCTTGACGACATGGACGCGGCGGAAGGCGCGGAAGGCGGCACTGACGATGCGGAAGGCGGCACGGAGGGCGGCGACGCCGCAACGGGCCCGCTCAAGCTGGCGAACGCCCTCTGGATCAAGAACGGCTTCGACGTCCGACAGCCGTTCCTCCAAACGAACGCCGACCATTACGGCGCCGGCGCGTTCCGCGCGCCCTTCGACCAGGGAACCGCAGGCGACATCAACGCCTGGGTGAACGAGCATACCGACGGCATGATCGAAAGCGTGCTGGACGACATACCCCCCGAAGCCGTCATGTACCTGGTGAACGCCTTGGCCTTCGACGCCACCTGGGTCAGCCCCTACGACGAAGGCGCCGTGGAGGAAGGCACCTTCACGGCTGCAGACGGCACGCAGCAGAAGGCGCAGATGATGTCCTCGACCGAAGACCTCTACCTGGAAGACGGCGAGGCCGCCGGATTCGTGAAGCCCTATCGGGAAGGCTCGTTCGCCTTCGTCGCGCTGCTGCCGCCCGAAGGCATGTCGGTGCAGGACTACGCGGCCACCCTCACTGGCGAGCGCCTGCAGGACATCCTGGACGACGCGCGCCCCGCCGCCGTGCAGGCCACCATGCCGAAGTTCGAAAGCGAGTTCGACACCGACCTGTCCACGTCGCTGAAGGCACTCGGGATGCCGGACGCGTTCGACCCCGACGTCGCCGACTTCACGCGCCTGTCCGAGGACGCGGACGCCTTGTGCATCGGATCGGTGCTGCACAAGACGCACATCGCCGTGGACGAGCAAGGGACCAAGGCGGGAGCCGCCACCGTCGTGGGCATGAGCAAGATGTCGGCCATGGGGCCGGACGAGGAAAAGACCGTCTGCCTGGACCGCCCCTTCGTCTATCTGATCGTGGACCAGCAGGCGAACCTCCCCGTGTTCATCGGCACGCTGACCACGCTGGAATAGCGCGCAGCGCGGCGGCGGCACACACGGCGCGCTCGCCGCGCTGCGACGACGCGCGCCGCGGCGGTATCCCGCGCACGCCGCCGCAGCGCGGCGGAAAACTTCCCTCGTTTCCCGACAATCCCGCCTGTCCGATCGTGTTAGGGACAGGAAGGACAGGGAGCTGCCGAACGAGAACGACATAGCCGCGTTGTTCCGCCGCCATGCCAAGACGGTCTATCGTCTGTGCTTCTCGTTTCTGGGCGACGCCGCCGACGCGGAGGACGCGACGCAGTGCGTGTTCATGAAGCTGATCGACCGTCCCCGCACCTTCAACGACGCCGAGCGCGAAAAGGCCTGGCTCATCGTGTGCGCGCAGAACCACTGCCGCGACGTGCTGAAGAGCGCCCGGCGGACGCTGCGCGCCGATCTGCCCGAAGACGTGGCGGACGAGCGCGCCGGCCGAAGGCGACGAGACGCTGCGCGCCGTCCTGGCGCTTCCGCCCAAGTACAAGACCTGCGTGTACCTGTATTACTACGAAGGCTACCGCACGGGAGAGATAGCCGCACTCACCGGCACGCCCGCCTCCACGGTGCGCAGCCACCTGAGCGAGGCGCGAACCCTGCTGAGGACGATGTTGGGAGGCGAGGCGCATGGATGACCGCGATTCCGGACTCGGGCGCCGCCTGCACGGCGCCTACGACCGCATGGCCCCCTCCCCCGAGGTCGAAGAGCGCATGCTGGCGAACCTGCTCGCGCACGCCTGCGGGCACGCACCCGCAGGCGTGCGCCGGGCCACGCGCGGTCGGACGGCCGCGCGGCCCGCGCGTCGCCTGCGAAAGGCCGTGCTGCCGCTGGCCGCCTGCCTCGTGCTGCTGGCTGGCGTGGGCGTGTTTGCAGCAGGCGGCGCGCAGAACCCCTTGGACGCGCTGCGGGCCTCGAGCGGAAACGTCCGCAATTCCTCGTACGCGCCCGACGCGGGGGGGTCGGGCGCCGTGCCCGAGTCGGGCACCATCCCCGAGTCGGACGTCGCCGCTCCCGAGTCGGGCGGCGACGGAACCGACGACGACGCCGACAGCGATGCGCGCTATCCGTTCGTGCGGCTTTCCTCCGGAGAGCTGATACGCATCGCGCTCGGCGAGGACGGGCCGCTCGTGGCCGACCCCGCGTTCCTTGGGAACGAGCTCGAAACCGCCCGGGCATTCAACCGCGCCGAAGCGCAGACGGCTCCCTGCACCGTGTTCGCCACCACGGACGAGAGCCACCCCTTCGCCGTGCGGTTCGACGACGGGCAGGCCTTCCTCGCAGACCCGGTCGACGAAGGCTGATGCCCTGAACCTCGTTTTCGAGAAAACGCCCGACAAAACGGGCTTCCCGTTCGTGTTTCCTGTGAACCCGAAGACCAGGAGGCCGCCCATGAAAAAGATCACGGAAGGGACCGCGGTGCGCGACGGGGCGCCGAACGCAGGCTCAAGCGCGACCCGAAGGAAGGGCGCCACCGTGCCGAAAGCCGCGAAACGGCGCTTCCCCGCCGCGCTCGGCGTCGCCTTCGGCCTTCTGCTCGCCCTGTCGCCTGTGCTCGGCCTGGCCGGATGCGCCCGCGCCATCGCGGCCGAGGACCTCATGGACGGCGCGGAACCCGCCTCGACGGCCGCCGCGCCCTCGGACGTCGAGGCGTCCGGGCCCGGCGCCGAAGCCGTCACCGACTTCTCGGTGCGGCTGTTCCAGCAGTGCGCCCCCGGCGAGGAAAGCATGCTCGTGTCGCCGCTTTCGGCCCTGTACACGCTCGGCATGACCGCCAACGGGGCGAAGGGCGAGACGCTTTCCCAGATGGAAGGCACGTTCGGCCTGACCGTCGGGGAGCTCAACGCCTATTTGGGCGCGCTTGCGCACGACTTCCCCGACCAGGAAGGCTGCCGCTTGGACCTCGCGAACTCCCTCTGGATCAAAGACAGCGGGGACTTCGCCGTGGAACCCGCGTTTCTGCAGGCCAATGCCGACTATTACAACGCGGGGGCGTTCCTGGCGCCCTTCGACGACACCACGCTCGAAGACATCAACGCCTGGACGGACGACCACACGAACGGCATGATCCCGCGCATCCTGGACGAGATATCCCCCCGCGCCTTCCTGTACCTGGTGAACGCGCTCGCCTTCGAGGCCGCCTGGCTTGACGAATACGAGGACGGCGACGTGCAGGACGCCGCGTTCACCTGCGAAGACGGGAGCGTTCGCACGGCGAAGCTCATGCATTCCTGGGAAAGCGCCTACCTAGAAGACGCCAAGGCCACGGGTTTCGTGAAGCGCTACGAGGGCGGCCGCTTCGCGTTCGCGGCGCTTCTGCCCAACGAAGGCACCAGCGTGTCCGACTATGCGGCCTCGCTCACCGGCGAGAGGCTGCGCGCCACGCTAGAGAACGCACGGCACGACGTGGACGTGGACGCGGCACTGCCGAAGTTCTCGGGCGACTGGGGATGCGACCTCGCCGGCGCTCTCGACGCGCTCGGCATGGCCGACGCGTTCGACCTCGACCGTGCGGACTTCTCAGGCATCGCAGGCGACCCCGGGGAATTCTTCGTCGACAGCGTCGTCCACAAGACGCACGTCGAAGTGGACGAGCACGGCACGAAGGCAGCGGCCGCCACTGCGGTCGTGATGGAGTGCGCCGCCGCGATGCCGGAAGAGAGGGAAGTCAAGACCGTGCATCTCGACCGACCGTTCGTCTACCTCATCGTGGACTGCGACACGAACGTCCCCCTGTTCATCGGCACCGTGATGGACGTGGAGGAATAGAAGGCGGGCCTGTCGCCTGGGCCACAAGCCCGCCGCGCCTCCCGTCCACCCCGGTCGGCGCGCTACGCCTTCGCCTTCGGCAGGAAGCCGTCCAACTCCGCGTCCAATTCGGGCAGGCGCCTCACCTGCGGACGCTCGTCGAGCACGCCGCGGGCCATGACCATGCGGACCTGCCGCAGAGCTTCCAGGTTCTCGAGCGGGTTGCCGTCCGTCACGACGAGGTCGGCGGCCTTGCCGGGCTCGATGGAGCCCGTCTCGTCACCGAGGCCGAGGATGCGCGCGTTGCCAAGCGTGGCCGTGTGCAAGGCGAACGCAGGCGTCACGCCTACCAGGCGCTCGAAGTACACCACCTCGCGCCACATGTCGTACTGCGTGATGTAGGGGCACGACGAGTCGGTTCCCAGGCCCACGGGAATGCCCGCCGCAAGCGCCTGCTGGGCGGCAGCCACGATGCCCTCGAACACGATGCGGCCGTTCACCTGCTGCACGTGCGTGGACTTCGTCTTTTCGGGCGGCAGCTCCACGAACGGCAGCGCGGGCGAGACGGTGCAGGTAAGCGACGAGGCGCGGCCGGCACCGTTCTTCTTGAAAAGCGCGATGATCTCGTCGTCGAGCGGCCCGCCGTGCTCGATGGTGTCCACGCCGGCCTGAAGGCCCACGCGCACGCCCTCGGTGCTCTCGATGTGCGCGGCCGTGGACATGCCCAGCTTGTGCGCCTCCTCGCAGGTGGCACGCGCGATCTCGGGCGACATGCGCAGCACGCCCGGCTCGCCCTCCACCTCGGCGTCGAACACGCCGCCCGTGACGAACAGCTTCACGAGGTCGCATTTGCGCGCGAAGCAGACGCGCACGGCCTCGCGCGCCTCTTCCGGCGTGGAGACCACCTTCGCGAACAGGCCCGCGCCGTGGCCGCCCGGCACCGTCACGCCGGTGCCCGACGTCACGAGCCGCGGCCCGGAGTGCTTCCCGGCGTCGATGGCGTCGCGCACGTCCACGTCGGCGAAGGCGGGGTCGCCCACCGAGCGCACCGTGGTCACGCCGCTCGCCAGCTGCTGCTGCGCGTTCTTGCGCAGCATCCGGCGCAAGTACCACATGCCGATCGGGTTGCCCGTCACCTTGTCGATGAGGTCGCCTGCGCCGCCCGCGCTCATGGGCTTGCCGGTGCCGCACAGATGCACGTGCGCGTTGATCATTCCCGGCATGAGATAGGCGCCGCCCAGGTCGATCTCGCGCGCGCCGGCGGGCGGCACGGTGGTGGCGGCCGGGCCGACGGCCTCGATGCGGCCGCCGTTCACGACGACGGTCATGTTCGGTTGCGGCTCCATCCCCTCCGTGCCGTCGAGCACGGTGGCATGGGTGAAGACGTAGGCAGGCATGGCTCCCCTTTCGTTGGATGGCGCGTCCGGAACCCGCCGGAGGCGCCACAGGCGTGATGGGCCCAGTATACGCCTTGCGAGGCGGGTGCGTTACCGCCCGACCCTCGCGCCTCGCTCGGCGCGGGTGACGGAGAACACGATGTGCGGCATGTCCACGCCGCGATAGTGCTTGACGAACGTGCGGCGCGGAACCATGCCGTTGCGGAGGGCGACGCTCTGCGAAGCGACGTTCGTATCGCGTACGACGGAGAACACCTCGCCCGCGCCCAGCTCGTCGAAGGCGAAGTCACGGCATGCGCGGGCGGCCTCTGTGGCGAAGCCCCGGTGCCAGAACTCGCGGCAGAAGAGATAGCCCACCTCCACGCCGCGCGTGCCCTGCGCATCGACGTCTTGAAGCGTCAGGCCGCATTGGCCGATCAGCTCGCCCGTCTCCTTGAGCACGACCGCCCACAGGCCGAAGCCGTCGCGCGCATAGCGGTGCAGCTGACGGTCGAGCCATGCCTGCGCATCGTCGTCGGACAGCGCGCCCTCGTAGGCGTACATGACCTCGTCATCCTGCAGCATGGTGCACAAGGCGGCGAAGTCGCGCCGGGTCAGCTCACGCAGGAGCAGGCGGTCGGTTTCGAGGACGAAGCGACCTGGCCGGTTGCGCGCCTCGCAGGACCCGGAGTCGCCCACGGGACGCTTCCCGCCCACAGACCCGCCCACGGGGCGCTTCCCATCCTCCACGCCAAGGCGTGCGGCAGCCGCGTCGAGCGCGGCCTGCGTGACAATCTCCCCCTTCGGCACGTGCACGGCCAAGCACGAGAAGCTCGGCTTGTCGGCCGTGAACAGGCTCGAGTCCCGCGAGGCCGCCCGCACCGCCTCCTTCGTCATGCCCGCGCGCCGCAGCGGCGAGGTCACGCCGAGTTCGGCGAGCGCCTGGAAACCGGGACGGTTCGCGGGATCGTCGGTGGCGTTCGTGCCGTCGGCCAGGATCTCGTAGCCGTCGCGCGCCATGCGCTCGAGGATGGTGGAGAAGATGAACGCCTTGCAGCGATAGCACCGGTCGGGGCCGTTCGCGCAGACCTCGTCACGCGCGAGCACGTCGGCGTCGATCAGCTCGAAGTCCGCGCCCAGCTCGGCCGCCAGCCGGCGCGCGTCGTCGATCTCGAACGCCGGCTGAAACGCCGTGCGCACGCCGTAGGCCTTCACGTCGCAGCCGGCGCGCACGGCTGCCGCCAGCAGGTACGACGAGTCGCACCCGCCCGAGAACGCCACCGCCAACCGCGGCGTGCGCGCGAAGAAGTCCGCAAGCGCCTCGGCGCCGACCTCTTGTCCGGGGCCTGTCGTCGTCATCCCTGCCGCCCTACTCGAACAGCGCCGCGGCACGGGCGAGCTCGGCCACGATGCCGATGTGCTGCGGGCACACGCCTTCGCATGCGCCGCAGCCGATGCACAAGGACGCGGGACCACCCGACGCGTTCCAGTCGTAATTCTCCTGGGCACGGTATTCGTCCTGATAGAGCGCGAGGATGTTGAGCGAGGCGAGCGCCGCGGGGATGCGCACGCCCTGCGGGCAGTTCTTAAGGCAGTAGCGGCAGTCGGTGCACGGCACCGTGGGGATACCGTCGAGGATGGCCCGCACGTGGTCGATGGCCGCTTGCTCTTCGCAGGTCAGCGGCTCGAACGCGCGCATGACGGCCACGTTCTCGCGCACCTGCTCAGGCGTCGACATGCCCGAAAGCACCGTGAGCGCGCCAGGCAGCGACGCGGCGAAGCGCAGCGCCCACGACGCCAAGGGCGCGTTCGCGTCCGCCGCGCGCAGCACGCCGGCAGCCGCCTCGGGCAGCTTCACCAGCGATCCACCCTTGATGGGCTCCATCACCACGACGGGCAGCCCGTGGGCGCGCGCAACCTCGTAACAAGCGCGCGACTCGATGGTCTCGCTCTCCCAGTCCGCGTAGTTGATCTGCAGCTGCACGAAATCCACCTCGGGGTGCGCTGCCAGCACGTCCTCGAGCGCGTCGGCCTTGTCGTGCATCGAGAAGCCCAGGTTGCGTATGAGCCCCGCGGCCTTCTTCTCCGCCAAAAACTCCCAAAGACCCCAGTCCTCGAACAGGTGCGTGCGTTCTTCCCCCAGGTTGTGCAGCAGGTAGAAGTCGAAGTAGCCCGCGCCCGTCTGCTCTAGCGACGTGTCGAACATGGCGCGCGCCTCGCCGGCGTCCTTCGCCAGCCAGGCCGGCAGCTTCGTGGCCACCTGGAACGACGCGCGCGGGTAGCGCTTGACCAGCGCCTCGCGCAGGGCCGCCTCCGAGCGGCCGCCATGATAGCCGCGCGCCGTGTCGAAGTACGTGAAGCCCGCGTCCATGAAGGTGTCCACCATGTCGCAGAGCGTGCCCAGGTCGATCTCCTTGGCGCCGTCCGCGCCCTCGACCTCCGGCAGCCGCATGAACCCGAAGCCCAGCTTCGGCAGATCCGTGTACGTGCAAGTCATGGTCCCCGTCCTCTCCGTTCGCCTTCGCACGGCTGCCCGGCCGGGCGATTCGTCCGGCCGGGCAGCAAGAAATGCTACCGCAGAGAGGGCATGGGCGGCAACGCAAAAGCCGAGGCCCTCCGAAATTTCATCGACGAGCACCTTCGCAGGGGTACGTGACCGCCTCCCTGCTTCACGAAGCCTCGCTGCCGCGAGCCGACGACGGCAGCGCGTCTTTGTCCGGCTTCGCCTGCAACGCATGGTCGTTCTTGACGAACAGCAAGACGATCACGGCAACGGCGCACAACGGCACGACGAAAGTGAGTGCCGCGAACTGATAGGACGTGCCCGCGGCGATCGTGCCGAAGAACGCAGCGATGAATCCGCCGAGCTGGGTCACGAACGCCATGCCGGTCAGAGCATAGTCGGTGGCCCGAGGATCCCGGGCAAGCACCGGGATGAGCGCGCGCGACATGGTGGGAACGAGGCCCGCACAGAAGAATCCCAGGAAGAATATGCTTGCCCAGGCGAGCGCCTGGTTTTGGGACCCAGCCCACAAGACCGTCGCGCATACGGCAATGAGCAGGACGTAACCGATGACGAGCATGAGTTTGCGCTGCCTGATCTTGTCGGCCAGAAGTCCGAACAGGATGCCTCCAGGGATAGTCGCAATGGCGGCCACGAGCGTGGTCATGGACGCCGTGAACATGTCCATGCCCTGCACCGTCTGGGCATATGTCGGATAGAAGGTGTTGAACGTCGGATAGCTGGTGCACCATGCCAAAAAGCAGAAGCCCACGGCGAAGGCGCTCGCGACGTAGGCGCGGGAAGGCTTGCCCGCACCTCCCCGCCCCGCATCCGTGCGCGCCGCGTTTTCCGGAACGGCCGGCATCTTCACGAAGACGAGAACGAGCAGGGTGGTCACCACCTGCAGCACGAGCGACAGGCAGAATATCGACCTCCATCCGAAGGCTCCGTACAGAAGCGGAGTGGACAGCGCCGCCAAGGCCACGCCCGGGCAGACCCATTGGGACCAGATGCCCATGACGAGCCCTTGCCGCTCGAGCGGGAAAAGCCGCGGCATGATGTTGGGGCCGATGACGGCTATCAGGCCGAACCCGCAGCCCTGTATCGCACGCGCCACGATGAACAGGACGCCGCTGTCGGCGACGAGCGCAAGCACGTTGCCGGAAATGGTGAGAAGCGCCGCGATCAGGATAGACACCTTGATGCCGACATTGCGCATGATCCACGCGCCAGGATAGGCGAGCACCAGCCCCGTCAACGTGAACACGGACATGATCCATCCCGCAGTGTCGAGGCTCATCTCGAAGACGGCCCCTATGTTGGTCAGGATAGAGGCGGGCATGAGCCACTGGTACACGCAGCAGGACCCGAACACGAACAACGACCAAAAGCACAGCCAACGCTCTCGGTTGGTCAGAGCCTTTTCGGAAACGCCCCATTGGGCCGATTTGAACTTGCCGGTTTGGGCACGTGGAGCAGCTTCGTTCATTTGCCAATCCCCTTTCGCTATGAGAAGCATTTGCCCCTGCGGATCCCCCGCTTTGCGCCCGGCCACGCAGGGATGTGTCCGACGCTCCCCCTTCGCGCATCGCGCATCGGCGCCGGACGGCATGATTATAAGGAGGAAGGCCCTCCTTCCACCGTTCGAAAATGCTATGGCCTATGCAAAAAAGATCGTCAGGACAGACACGCAGGCGGCAGGTCGAGCCGACGGCACTGGCGTTCGAACTCGGCCGCCAGGTCGAGCAGGGCCAGCGTCTCGTTCGACCGCTTCCACACGGCGATGACGTTGAATTCGGGCAAGTCGGCATCCAGAGGAATGAATTTGAACTCGTCGTCCGAGTAGTAGTTCCGCAGGTGCGAGAACTCGATGGCGCCGCACCCTTCCACCATCAAGGACATGCGAATGCCGTTCAAGTCCCCGATCAGCCTCTTCTGCTCCACGGTTTCCAGGATGGGGCTGAGCACCTTGGTGATGTGGCTCGTCTCGTTCGGCATGAAGGTGGAGCGGGGAACGATGATCTCCTCGCCGGCCAAATCGTCCACGGTGACCTTGCCCTTGTCGGCAAGCCGATGCGCTTTTGGCACGATGAGACACAGAGAATCGCGGTAGAGCGCTCTCCAGGCGAACCGGTCGGGGTCGAACTTTTCCAGATCGGAAGTGATGGCGACGTCGATGCGGTTCCCGTCGAGGGCTTCGGGTATTTCGTCGATCTCCATGGAGAGGTACCGGACGTCGACGGAAGGATGGCGCTTCGCGAACGACCTGATGGCCTTCGGCAGCACGAGGGAGCTTGCCCCGTACAGGTATCCCAGGTCGATCGGCCGGTCGTTGCCGTATTTCAGATGTTCCATCTCTTCGAGCATCTCGTCGTAGCAATCGAGCAGCTCTTTGCACCGCTCGACGAACGCCCTCCCGATGCCCGTCAGGTGCACCCCGTTCTTTCCCCGCAAGAAGATCTCGATCCCCAACTCCTTCTCCACGTTGGCAACGTGCTTGCTCAACACCGGCTGGGTGATGAAATAGCGCTGCGCGGTCTGCGTGAAGCTCAGGGTTCTGGCTAGGTCGACGCACTCTCTCAGGTTGTCGATGTTCATCCGTTTCCTCCGATCGCCCTTTTCATGCGCGCGCGAGAATCCAGGACGATTATAAAGGAAGTTGGAATGACCCATGCCTTTTTCTTCGCCGGAAACGAAAACCGCGGGCTCTACACTGTGGCTGCGAGCCAATGGCGGCCAAGCCATGGCGCAAGCGCACAACCCCGCCCGGCTTGCGCGCTTCTGCCGGAAGGCGCCTGCGGTTGCGGACGGAAGCCCACCCCCCGCTTACCCGTCGGCACGTGACCGCATCGGCCACCGACAAGGGCCCGCCGTCCGGAGCGCGAACGCGAGACGCCGAGCCGTCCGGCACCACGCCGGCAAGCCTCGTCGGCGCGTGCGCTCATCGATAAAAAGGAAAGGGGACACCCGTCATGGCAGAAGCGCAAGCCGAAGTCAAAAACGAGATCGAAGCCGACGTCTACGGCTCCTTCTTCGTCAAGGAAGAAGCCAAGGACGCGACGACCCAGGACGACCCGACCGGTCGGGAATGGACCTGGGAAGAAGACGGCATGACCGTCATCAGGACCAACGCACGCACCGGCCCAGGATGCCATCAGAACTGCGGACTGCTGGTGTACGTGAAGGACGGCGTCATCGACCACATCGAGGGCGATCCGGAAAACCCGCACAACCAAGGACGCCTGTGCCTGCGGTGCCTGGCTGCAAAGGAGATGATCTACCACGACGACCGCGTCCTGCATCCCCTCAAACGCGCCCGCGAGGACCGTGGCAAGGACGCATGGGAGCGCATCACGTGGGAAGAAGCGTACGACCTCGTTTACCAGGAGATCATGAAGGTGATCGACCGGTACGGAGCAGAGTCCATCTGGGTGACGCAGGGCACGGGCCGCGACATAAACGGCTACGGCCCCATGCTCGCGCAGTATCTGGGGACGCCGAACTACGGCATGGGATTCCTCTCTGGACAGGCATGCTACGCACCGCGCCTGTTCAGCACCTCGCTCAAAGCAGGGGACATGTTCGTCTGCGACTATTCGCAGTTCTTTCCCGACCGCTACGACGACCCCCGTTTCGAAGTGCCCGAGTACGTCATGGTCTGGGGCAACAATCCCGTCGTGGCCAATTCCGACGGCACGTTGGGCCACTGGATCGTGGAATGCATGAAGCGCGGGTCGAAGATCATCTGCATGGATCCGAAGTTGACCTGGCTGGCAGGCAAGGCCGAGTTCTGGTTCCAGCTTCGCCCCGGAACCGACTGCGCACTCGCGCTGGCGCTTTCCAACATCATCATCAAAGAGGACCTCTACGATCACGAGTTCGTGGAGCTGTGGACCTACGGCTTCGACGAGTTCGCTGCGAGCATCGTCGGCTACACCGCCGAAAAGGCCGCGGCGATCTGCGGCGTCGACGCCGAAAAGGTGACGGCCTGCGCACGTGCGCTCGGCAACGCGCGCTCGGCCTGCCTGCAGTGGGGCGTGGCGATGGACCACACGTCCGAGGGCTTCGTCACCGGCATGGCCGTCTTCGATCTGCTGGCCGTGACCGGCAACTACGAAAAGCCGGGATCCATGGTGTGCGCCCGACCCTGCTTCGGCGTCGGGTCCACGTGGATGTCGGACTACGCCGTCATCGAGTCGCTTCCCAAGCCAAGCTGGGCGGCACCGGGCGAAAAGCGCATGAACCAGAAGTACAACGGATGCAAGGCCATGGCGGCCATCAGCCAGGACATGATGCTCGAAGCGCTCGAGACCGGAAAGCCCTACCCCATCAAGTGCGTATGGCTGCAAACGAACAATCCCATCGCCAACATGGGGGCCGAGCCGCAGCGGATACTCCCCGCCTTGATGAAGACCGATTTCAACGTGGTCGTGGATCTGTTCATGACGCCGACGGCCATGGGCGTCGCGGACGTCTTCCTGCCCGCAGCCACCTTCGTCGAACGTCCCGGCATCACCGGCCACCAGCCCTACCAGCTGGGAGCCGTGGCGCAGTGCATCGAGCCGTTGGGCGAAGTGAAATCCGACCAGCAGATCATATACGAGATAGGGCGGCGCTTTCACGGCAGCGACGCGGTCGCCTGGCGGTCCGACGAGGACTTCTACGACTTCTGCCTGCAAAGCTCCCCCTTCACCTACCAAGACATCAAGGAACGAACCTGGGCCTATCCAGAATTCGAATACTACAAGCACCAGACCGGCAAGCTGCGTCCCGACGGAAAGCCCGGGTTCAACACCGACACAGGCCGTTACAACTTCTATTCGATCGCCATGCAGAACATGGGCTACTCGCCGTTGTCGAGCTACGAAGAACCGCCCGAAAGCCCGGTTTCGACGCCGGAGTTGTTCGAGGAGTATCCGTTCGTGCTGACAACGGGGGCGCGGCGTTGGAGCCTGTTCCACTCCGAGCATCGCCAGGCCCCTTCGCTGAGAGCCATCCACCCCGGGCCGCAGGTCATGATCCATCCCGAAGACGCTGCCCGCTACGGCATACAGGACGGCGACTGGGTGCTGATCGAAAACCAGTTCGGTTCGTGCCGGGAACGGGCCGAGCTCTCGACCCGGATAAGGCGGGGCACCGTTTCGGCAGACCACGGCTGGTGGTATCCCGAGCGCAAAGACCATGCGGAATACGACGGCACGGAAAAGGGGCTGTTCGGCGTCATGGAGAACAACATCAACAGGCTGCTTCCCATGCGTCCGGGCAAAACAGGTCTCGGCAACTCCTACAAATCACAGCTCTGCAGAATCAGCAAGTGCGAAGGCTAGGTGAATGGACATGAACGGACTTCTCATCGATTACGAATGGTGCACCGGGTGCCACACGTGCGAGATCGCCTGTCAGCAAGAGCATGGGTTCGCTCCTCGGAACGTGCTGGAAAAGGGCAAGGTCGGCATCAGCCCCTACGAGATCGGGCCGCACGATCTCGGCAACGGCAGGTTCCAGTACGAATTCTTGCCGGTGCCCACCGCGCTTTGCGACCTGTGCGCCGACCGCGTCGAGAAAGGAAAGCTGCCTACCTGCGTGAAGCACTGCCAGGCAGGCTGCATGCAGTACGGAAGCGTCGAGGAGCTCTCCAAGAAGATGACCTCGAAGAAGATGGTGCTGTTCGTGTAAGGCCCTGCTCCGGGGCAGGCCCGTCCCCGTTCGGCAGGATGGGCCTGCCCTCGGCAACGGTCGCAGGAAGGATGACGATCGCCTTGTGTTACGTGTGTTCCCGCTGCAATGCGTGCGGCAAGGTCGACCGCCTGCGCACGCTGAACCTCACCTGTCCGGCATGCGGAGGCCGTCGGGACCTGTCGGACGCCGTCTGCCCTCATTGCGGCCACGCGAGGCCGCCCTTGCCCGGCCCTGCCGGGACGAGCCGGGACCCAAAGACGAGGGCGAACGGCTCGCACGAGTGACCCTGCGAGGAACGCGGCGCCCTTGCCGGCGGCCCAGCGGCCTTCGGTCCGCCAGGCGACGTGTAGGGAGGGGCGGCCTTCGGGCCGCACCTCCCTACACGTTGAACTTGAAGTGCATGACGTCGCCGTCCTGCACGACGTATTCCTTGCCTTCTTGGCGCAGGCGCCCGGCGTCGCGGCAGCCTTTCTCGCCGCCCAGCCCCACGTAGTCTTCGAACGAGGCCGTCTCGGCCTTGATGAACCCACGCTCGAAGTCGGTGTGGATGACGCCGGCGGCCTGGGGGGCCTTCGCCCCGATGGGGATGGTCCAGGCACGCGTCTCGGTCTCGCCGCTCGTGAAGTAGCTTTGCAGGCCGAGCAGCCTGTACGCCTCGCGCACCAGGCGGGCGAGGCCGCTTTCCTCGAGGCCCATGGCTTCCAGGTACTCCTTCGCCTCGGCCGGGTCGAGCTCGGCCAGGTCGGCCTCCACCTTCGCGGAGATGGGCACCGGCGCGCAGCCGTCGATCTCGGGTAGGTCGGCGTCCAAGTGGTCCTCGTCCACGTTGGCGATGTAGAGCATGGGCTTCATCGTGAGCAGGTGCAAATCGTAGAGGGCCTCCTGCTCTTCGGCGTCCAGGCCAAGGGTGCGCGTGCGATGTCCTTCGTTCAGGCCCTCGAACACCTTCCTCGCCACTTCCAGCTTCTTGGCGCCCGCCTTGTCGCGCTTGGCTTCCTTCTCCAGGCGCGGGATGGCCTTTTCCAACGTGGCCAGGTCGGCCAAAATGAGCTCGGTCTTGATGGTCTCCACGTCGGAGAGCGGGTCCACGCGGCCGGACACGTGCACCACGTCCGGATCCCCGAAGAAGCGCACCACCTCGCAGATGGCGTCCGTCTCGCGGATGTTCGCGAGGAACTGGTTGCCCAGGCCCTCGCCCTGGCTGGCGCCGGCGACCAGGCCGGCGATGTCGACGAACTCCACCGTTGCCGGCACGATGCGCGCCGGGTCGTCGATGGCGGCCAGGGCGTCCAGCCGCGCGTCGGGCACGGGGACCACGCCCACGTTGGGCTCGATGGTGGCGAACGGGTAGTTGGCCGCGAGGCCGCCCTTGTTCGTGAGGGCCGTGAACAGCGTGGACTTGCCGACGTTGGGCAACCCGACGATACCGATGGACAACGACATGGGACTTCCTTCGTACGTGAATGTATGCGTGCCGTCCCATGATAGCAGAAGGTGCCCCTCCCTCGCCCGCTCTCAGGAAAAGCGCACTTCGGGGTAGTAGCAGCTCAGGCCATCGGCACAGGCGGCGGCCCGTTCGGGCGGCACGTCCATGCGCGCCAGGAACTCCTGCTCGTCGGCGCAGCCCCGTGCGATCGCCACGTTGCGGCGTACCGTCTCGATGTCGCGCAGGATGCAGGCCGAATCGTCTGAGCGCCCCACGATCTTCGCCGCCGACACGCCCGCCCGTTCCAGCCGCCAGATGGCGCACAGGCCGCACGCCGTGCGATGGAGGCGCCCGTAGTCCTGGTCGTTCTCGCGCACGGCGCGCTCGAG
This sequence comes from uncultured Gordonibacter sp., assembly GCA_904420575.1. Taxonomy (GTDB): domain Bacteria; phylum Actinomycetota; class Coriobacteriia; order Coriobacteriales; family Eggerthellaceae; genus CAJFUR01. Next base: position 4,910 of record CAJFVW010000037.1, on the reverse strand, counting down.
CCCCGGCACGTCGTCCACGAAGAACTCCCGCTTGACGTCTCGCACGTCGAAGCAGAGCGCGTTGCGCCCTTGGAAATGCCGCCCCAGGCAGTAGCAGTCGGAGAAGATGCAGCCGTTGCGCATGAGGAACGCCTCGTACTCGAGCGTGGGGACGGCCCGCATGATGGCCTCGATCTCTGCGAGCCCCACGTCGCGCGGGATGATGACGCGCGTGCAGCCCAAGCCTTGCAGCGCCCGCGCGATCTGTTCGTTGTAGACGCCGCACATGGTGGACGCCACCACCTCAAGCCCGCAGTCGGCCGCCGGCTCCACCGCCTCGGGAACCGACACGATGACGCCGGCCGCGCCTTCTTCCCTCAGACGCTCGAAGTAGCCAAACAGGAAGTCGAGCTGCGCCTTCGAGTACGCATTGGCGTTGAACGTCACGTACAGCTTCTTGCCGAGCGCGCACACCTCGTCGGCGATGGCGAGCACCTCTTCGAACGAGTACGGGTTCGCCTGGTCCAGAAAGCCGGTCATGCGGTTGAGGTCGGCCATGCGCCCGAAGCGCTCGTGCCAGGCCTCGTCGTGGAAGCCGACATAGAACTCGTCGCCTCCTGCCTGCGCATAACGCTCCAGGCAGGCGCGGTCGTTCACGGGAACAAGCGTGTTCACAGGCACGCCTCCGTTCCGGGCGCGCCGGCGCCCGCGCCGATCAGGGCCTTTCCGCTCTGCACGCCCGCCGCGCCCCGCATGCCAGCCGCAACGGGAAGCCGCTCGCACGTTGCGCCGTCCGGCACGACGTGCCCCTGCTGCCGGAAGACGGCGGTGGGGCCGCCAAGCGTCCGGCTGTCGCGGCGCGGCACCAGGACGTCGAAGGGCGTGACGATCATGCGGAAGGCCTCCCCTTCGCACACGCTGCAGCCATGGTTGGGGAAGTAGACGGCACGTCCCCATTTGAGCAGGCGCGTGCCATAGGGCAGCTCGTAGCCAATCGAGCAGCGCGCGCATTCCAGCGCGCAGGGCAGGTTCGGGCGGAACTTCTCTCGCACGGGGCGGTGGATGCTCGCGAACTCGCAGATGGTTCCCGTGGACAGGTAGCAGTACGGCATATGGACGCCCACGTTCACGTGCGGCATAAGCCCGCGGATCTCCGAGAGGTCCAACGCCGCATGCGTCGGGTCCAGCTCGATGCCGGACACGCCCCCTCCGGAAAACAGGTCGGTCAGCACCGCCGGAAGCCCGACCGCGTGCCGACGCTCGAACAGGTCGGCATAGCGCGGGTCGCGCGGCTCCTTGAAGAAGAGGCGGCCCAGGTTGAGCGGGCGGCCGCACTGTTCGCGGCAGTGCGCGAACATGCCGATGTCGTTCACCGTGACCTCGTCGATCATATCGCCGTGGGAGTTGAGCAGTTCCTCGACCAGGCTGCAGGCGGAAGCCAGGTCCCGCTGCGACACGACGGGCACCACGAGCGTGGCCGCCATGCCGCGCTGGCGGCAGAGGGCGAACGCCTCGCTCCACAGCGACATCGGCTGGCGCAGGAAGTATTGGCTGCAGAAGTTGGAGCCGACGTAGAGGCGCTCGGCGGCCGTGCGGCCCGCAAGGTCCATGGCCCGCTCGACGGTTTCCTCGAGCGACAAGCCTTGGGCGCGGGCCGCGGCCGCCACGTCGGCTACGCTGCACGTGGGTATCGACTGCATGCGGAAGGCTTACTGCCGGCTTCCGGCCTCGCCCTGGCCGTACTTCTCGCCCGAGCCGTACTTCTCCCCTTCGCCGTACTTCTCGCCCTGGCCGTACTTCTCGCCGGAATCGTACTTCTCGCCCTGGCCGTAGCCCTCTTTGCCTTCGCCGTAGTGCTCGCCCTGGCCGTAGCCTTCGCCTTTGCCCTCGGCGTGCTTCTCTCCCTTGCCGTAGTGCTCGCCTTCGCCGTAGCCTTCCTTGCCCTGCCCGTAGTTCTCGCCTTTGCCGTAATTCTCGCCTTTGGGCTGGCCCTTCAACTCGTCGATCGTATCTTCCATCATGGGGTCCTCTTTTCGTCGGGGTCGGTGATCGTCTGCCGAAAAGGGCAGCGCGCGCCATGCGCGAAGACGATGGTACCGCCCCTCCCGGAAGGAAGCCGGAGCGGCGCGCAAGCGTTTGGCGGGCGTGCGCGCGCCGTAATGCGGACGAAACGAGGCAGGACGTGCCCAAAGGGCGCCGCGGCCCGCGGGCCGCGGCCTCCCGCAATCCCTAGAAGCTGATGATCCCGAAGGTCTGGGCCACGTAGGCCACCAGGATGACCACGACGAGCACAGGGGCCACGTACTTGATCATGACGGTCCAGGGCCTCTTCATGCGGAACGGGCCTGAAAGCTCCACTTCCTTGACGATGAGTGTCGGCTTGACCACCCATCCTACGAACACGCAGGTGAGCAGCGCCACGATGGGCATGATGACCGAGTTCGACAGGAAGTCGAAGAAGTCGAGCAGGCTCGAACCCGCACCCAGCGGCTCGATGAACGAAAGGCCGTTGTAGCCGAGGTTCACGAACACGCCCGACACCACGACCACGGCGACGATCACGAGCAGCGACTTCTTGCGCGACCAGCCGGCGCCGTCCTGTACGATGGACACGCACGTCTCGGTGAGCGAGATGGCGCTCGTCAGCGCGGCGAAAAGCACCAGCAGGAAGAACAAGAAGCCTATCACGGTGGCCGCACCGCCCATGTCGGCGAAGACGGCTGGCAACGTCACGAACATGAGCGAAGGGCCGGAATTGGCGGCCACGGCTTCGCCGGACCCCATGGCCACGAACGCAGCCGGCACGATCATGAGGCCGGCGAGAAACGACACGCCCACGTCGAAGCCGCCGATGCGCACGACGCTCTGCGTGAGGCTCGACTTGCGGTCGAGATACGAGCCGTACGTGATCATGATGCCCATGGCCAGCGACAGGCTGTAGAACATCTGCCCGAGCGCGCCGATGACGAGCTCCGGCGAGAACTTGCTGAAGTCGGGCACCAGGTAATACAGCGCGCCGTCGAGCGCGCCCGGCATCGTGAGCGTGTAGACGGCTATGCCCACGGCCATGACGATGAGCGCCGGCATCATGAACAGGTTCGCCTTCTCGATGCCGCCCTTCACCCCCAGCGACACCACGGCGAACACGATGGCCATGAACACCAGCATCCACAGGAAGCTCTCCACGTCGCTCGTGATGAAGCCGGTGAAGAAGTTGCCGCCGTCGGCCAAAGCCGCAGGCCCTTCGACCAGATAGGCGGCCGTGTACTTGGTCACCCAGCCTCCGATGATGCAGTAGTACGGCGTGATGATGAACGGCACCGCCGAGGCCAGCACGCCGATGAACGCGTACTTCTTTCCGAACTGCTTGAACGCCCCGATGGCCGACTGTCCCGTCAGGCGTCCGAAGGCCGTCTCCAACAGCAGCAGCGACACGCCGAACGTGAACACCAGGAGCAAGTAGGTGATGAGGAAGGTGCCGCCGCCGTATTTGGCGGCCAGATACGGGAAGCGCCACATGTTCCCCAGGCCCACGGCGGACGCCGCCGCGGCCAGTATGAACGCCCACTTGCCCGACCAGGCAGAGCGGGCGGGCTTGTTGGTTGATGCCATCAGAAAACCTCCGGTAAACGGTTCGTGCCCCTCGGATCGACGCATGCGGGCCTTGACGCCGCACGGCTCGGTCGCCACAGCAGCAGACCGACGAGCCGCGCGCTCATGCCAAACGAGGCTCTTTCGCGACCCGGATGCATCATTATACCGACAAAGCCGCCGGTTGTGGGTACGTTTTGGCAGAAAGTGCAGCGTGCCGCACGCGCAGGACAATCGGTCGGAATCTGCGGTTTTGGCGAGATGGCGGGCCGGCGCTTGGGGGTTTCGCCGCGCTGGGCTATCATAGGCGCATACGAAACGAGAAGGAGAGTCTCATTATGTGCGGAATCTGCGGGTTCACCGGGGCCGTCGAGGCCGATTTGCCCACGTTGAAGGCCATGTGCGACGTCATGGCGCACCGCGGGCCCGACGGCGAGGGGCAGTACCTCGACGACGGCATCGCGCTCGGGCACCGCCGCTTGTCGCTCATCGACCTCGAGGGCGGCAACCAGCCCATGGTGCGCGCGACTGGCGAGCACGAAGCGCGCGTCACCTCGCCCGCCTTGGGCGGCGGCACCTCCGTGGCCGGCGCGGAAGCCGCGGCCGCGAAGGGCGACTTCGCCATCGTGTTCAACGGCGAGATCTACAACTACCAGGACCTGCGCGCCGACCTGGAGGCCGAGGGCTGGGCGTTCCAGACCCATTCGGACACGGAGGTGCTGCTCACGGGCTACCTCGCCTGGGGCGAGGCCGTGCTCGACCGCCTGCGCGGCATGTTCGCGTTCGCCATCTGGAACCGCGCAACCCGCGAGCTCTTCTGCGCGCGCGACTTCTTCGGCATCAAGCCGTTCTACTACACGCTGGCCGACGGCCCGCGCGGCCCGCAGTTCGTCTTCGCGTCCGAGATCAAGTGCATCCTCGAGCACCCCGCCTACGAGCGGGCGCTCAACGAGGAGGCGCTCGAGCAGTACCTGTGCTTCCAGTTCTCGGCGCTGCCCGAGACGTTCTTCAAGGGCATCTTCAAGCTGGAGCCCGCCCACTGCCTGACCGTGCGCGCCGACGGCACCATGACCACGCGCCGCTACTGGCGGCCCACGTACGACTTCGACGAGGACCGCAGCCGCGAGGACACCGTGGAGGCCATCGATGCGGCCATGCGCGAGAGCGTGCGCTACCACAACGTGGCCGACGTGGAGGTGGGCTCGTTCCTGTCGAGCGGCATCGATTCCAGCTACATGGCCGCGTGCCTGGCCAAGGAGAACCCGGACATCAAGACGTTCACCGTGGGCTTCGCCGAGTACGAGGGCGAGCGCGACGAGATCAGCTGGGCGCGCGAGCTG
>CAJFVW010000036.1 GCA_904420575.1 uncultured Gordonibacter sp. | reverse complement strand
GACGTGACTCTGCTGGAGGGGTAGCCGCACCGGACGGCGGGCTTATGAGGCTGTCGGAAAAGTGCGCAAGATTCTTGACGGTACCAGCAGGGAAGGGGCTTTTCAACAAGGAAACGAGAGGAGAAGGGTCACATGGCTGAGACATCGAAGCCTCGGGGGTTCACTCGTCGCAACTTCATCAAGGGTGCTGCCGTGCTGGGCGCGGCTGGCACGCTGGTGGGCTGCGCGCCGAAGGCGGACGACAAGGAGCCGGTCGAACCGGTCGCCGCCGAGTCGCCCGACGAGATCTATTCGGGCGTTTGCCGGGGGAACTGCTTCAGCGGGTGCTTTTTGAACGTGCATGTTCGTGATGGGCAGGTGGTGCGCACCACGGCACGGGATTTGCCGGACACTTCCTACAATCGCATCTGCACGAAGGGTCTTACGCATACGCATCGCATTTACAGTGCGAAACGCCTGCAATATCCCATGAAACGCGTCGGAGAACGTGGTTCGGGCGAATTCGAACGCATCAGCTGGGACGAGGCCATGGACACCATCGTGCAGAAGTGGAAGGAGTACACCGGCGAGTACGGGCCTTCCGCCTTTGGCGTATATACCGGATCGGGGTCGTATGGCATCATGAGTGGTTCGCAGACGTATGGATGCGCAATGCAAAGGTTCATCAATGCGACCGGCGCAAGCTTCATCAACTTTAATGTCGATTTGGCTGGTCTGACTATGAGCGGCATGACGTCAAGCGGTGTGTCTGGCGGGGTCAGCGCAAGCAATCCCGACGATCTTAAAAACGCCGATTACGTGTTTGTGGCAAGCAATGCTGAGGTTTCTCAGCCTCATTTGATGCATTTTATCTGGGAAGCAATGGATCAGGGTACTAAGTTCATTGTGATGGATCCCCGTTTCACTTATTTGGCGGGACGAGCGTATAAATATGTGCCGGTTAACCCGTCCACCGATGCTGCTCTCGATGTTGCGATACTCAAGGTCATCTTCGACAAGGGTTGGGAAAACAAGGAGTTCATGAAGCAATACTCCACCATGCCGTTTCTGGTGAAGGATGAAGATGGCCAATATCTGACCACAGCCGATCTGGACGTTTCCTTGGCGCCCGAAGACGCCAAGGAGTGTGTTCTCACGGAGGATGGACAAATTCTTCCCTGGGACGCGGCCGCGAGTTTTGCTCTTGGAGGCAGGACAACGACTGAAAACGGTATTGCGGTGACCACAGTTTATGATCTTTTGCAGGCTCGTCTAGCAGAGTACGACACGCAAGAACTGTCCCGCATCTGCGGGATTTCCATGGACGATATTGAAGAGCTGGCTGATATCTGGGCCAATGGCGGCAAAGTGGCCGAGATTAGCGCTCCGGGGCGTACGCATTACACCAATGGCGGCGCAATGGCTGGTGGTAGCAGTACTCTTCAGATAGTTTGCGGTCAGATTGGCGAATCGGGACGAGGCCCCGTTTGCGGGACGTCGAGCGGTGCGATCTTTGACATGGCAGGGGCTTCGCTCATGCTCGACGAAAGCGTGCCTGGTGGCGCGTTTGGCTTCCATCAGTTCATGGGTCATGGTCTTGACGTTACTGTGATGGACAAGGTTATGGATGAAAATCGCTTCGGTGATACCGAAGTTCATCTGAAGGGCATGTTTCTTGCCAACGTGAACCCGCTCGTTGCAGCTGCCGATCACAGCTTCATGATCGATTGGTTCAACAAGGTGGAGTTCATTGCCATGATGGACATGAACATGAACGAAACGGCGCGTTATGCCGACATTCTTTTGCCTGCCGCCCACTGGTTCGAAATAGAAGACATATTCAATTCATTCGCAAGCCATCCGTACGCCTTGTTCCAAGAAAAGGCCATTGAGCCGCCTTTCGAAGCGCGCAGCGACTACGACGTGATCAAGGAACTGGCAGAGGCGCTTGGCGTTGGCGAGTATTTCGATATGACTCCCGAAGAGTATATGGACTTCGTCATGAACACCGATGCGGCGAAAAGCTCCGGCATTTCCTATGCTTCGCTCAAGGAGAACAAGGCCATGTTGGTTTTGAGCGATGACGAGTTCGTCTTTGCCGACAACCGCACTTTTGGGACGCCGTACAATCGCGTGACTGCGTATCTTCCCGAACGCGTCCCCATGGGCAATTCGGGCCAGGAGTTCGATCCTGATCTCTATCGGATGGTGTTCTACAAACCTGCTGACGAGGTAGATCCAGACAATCCGAATAAAGAAAAGTTTCCATACATTTTGATCAGTCCGCACTCGCGTTTCAGGACGCATAGCCAATGGTGGGATGTCGAACCCCTGAAGGAACTTGACGAAGGCGTGCTGTGGATTCGCATCAACAATGAAGATGCAGGCAAATTGGGCATTGCCGACGGCGACAAAGTGAAAGTTTACAACGACCGCGGCTATCTGGTTGGCAGGGCGGCCATCACGGCGGGACTTATGCCCGGCAATGTATCCATGGATGGTTGTTGGGAGGATTCCGAGGTGGAAGACGGCGCGGTCAATGCCTTAACCGGACACCATAGCGATCCGTTTGTGCGGGATACGGCGTTTTACGACGTGATCGTCGCCATTGAGAAAGTTGCTTAGGGGGCAGATATGCATTATGGAATGGCAATAGACCTGAACCGCTGCTTTGGATGCCACTCTTGCGCCATTGCTTGCAAGGTGGCCAATAATATGCCGAAAGGCATGGTGTACAGTTCGGTGAAAACCGTTGGTGGCCAACAAAGAGATACCGCTGCGGGCACGTTTCCCGAGTGCGAGATGTCATATCTTCCCTTCCAATGTCAACACTGTGCGAATCCAGCCTGTTTGCAGGTGTGTCCCACCGGTGCGACGCAGAAGCGCGAGGACGGCATCGTGTGGGTGGATTCCGAACTGTGCATCGGCTGCGAGAGCTGCATCAAGGCGTGTCCGTACGAAGGCGTGCGCACGCTCATCTCTGACGAGGCGTCCTACTATCTTGACGTGGTGGTGGGCGAATTCGACGCTCCCGCGCACAAGGCCGGCACCGTGGAGAAATGCACCTTCTGCTACAATCTCATCGACCGAGGCGAAGTGCCGGCCTGCATGCAGCTGTGCCCGGGCCGCGCGCGCTACTGGGGCGACTTGGACGATCCCGAGTCGGAGGTCGCGAAGGCCATCGAGGGACGTGAAACCGTGCGATTGAACGAAGAGGCGGGTACCGAGCCCAGCATCTACTATTTGAAATGAGAGATATTGATCACGGAGGGCTGCACGTCCTTTCGCGATCGGGAAGATGCGCGCCGCTGATCCAAAGGGCGGCGCGCATCCGCCGCCAGGGTCGGCCTTGGCCCTGATGCACGCCAGGAGAAGCAAGAGGTTGACGGAATTTTGCATTTACGGAGGAAGAAATGAACGGTTCTGACAACTTGCGCCGGGCGATAGGCTTGGCCGATTGCTGCGAGCTCATAGCGGCGACGTGGCGTTTTCCCGATGAACAGCTATGTGCTGCCCTGCGCGGCGGCTCTTATACAGCCGATGCGCAATCGTGTTTGGAGGATACGGGGGTCGACACGGGTGTCTTGCATCAGGTCGCGGATTCTCTGGTGCATTTTGAAAAGCGTGCTGTTGGTGATCTCCTGGCTTTGCTCAAACGCGAATATTCCCTTCTTTATATGGCTCCCGGTCCCGATGTTTCCGTGTGGCCTTACGAGGCTCCGTTTCGTTTCGTGGCCGAAGGGCGCGAGGGCGTGCCCACGCTGTTCCGCGCTCCCGTGACGCTCGACGTGGAACGCCACATGCGCGAAGCGGGCGTGCTGCCCAAGGACGCCCGGCGCGAGCCGAGCGACAGCGTGTGGGACGAGTTCTCGTTTCTGGCGTACCTGTACGGCAATGTGGCGGCGGCGCTGGAAAAGGAAGACGAGGCGGCGGAGCGGCAGTGGCGCGGACGCATCGGAGCATTCTGCAGGGAGCATGCCTTGCGCTGGCTGCCCGACTTCATGGCGCGCACGCGAGAAGAATCTGCCGACAAGCAGCGCGGCTGCGAGTACGCCGCGCTTTCCCGGTTGGCAGACGTGGTGTTGGGGGCAGTTGCCGCCGACGTGAGGGTGCAGGACGTGTCCGCAACATAAAGAGGGGATGTACCATGACCTTTGCTGTGATTCTAGTGGTGACGGCTGCCGCGACGCTTGCGTTGCGCAACCCCATCAAGAAGTGGCCGATGCTGTTCTACGCCTTGGCCGTGATCGTTGACGTGCTGTTCGTCGTCGGCTCGTTCGTGGCTCTGCCGCGCTCCTTGTGGAGCGGATTGTTCCTGCTGGTTCAGAAATGCACGCTGTCGTTGGCGCTGTTCGTGGTGGTCATGTACATCGGCGTGTTCGCCCGCGATTCCAAAGTGAAGAGATGGCTGCGTCCTATTCGCGCCGAGCTTTCCATCATCGCGTGGATCCTGTCGCTGGGGCATATGGCGGTGTACCTCGCGTCGTATCTGCCGCGCATGGCGGCAGGCGGCCCGATGCATGACAACGTGACGGTTGCGTTCGTTTTGGCGATCGTGCTGTTCGTGCTGCTGTTGGTGCTGGGCGTGACCTCGTTCAACATGGTAAAGAAGCGCATGAAGACCGAGTCCTGGAAGCGGCTGCAACGGCTTTCCTACGTGTTCTTCGCGCTCGTCTACGCGCACCTGCTGCTCATGCTGCTGCCCTCCGCCCTCCACGGCGCCGCGGCGCCGCAGGCCAACGTGGCCGTGTATTCCGTGGTGTTCGTGGGGTACTTCGTGCTGCGCCTCGTGCGCTTTGCGCTTGACCGGCGCGCCGAGGGAGCCGAGGTCGCGCCCGCCGGGAGCGACGGCGATGGCGAGGGCGCCGAGGTCGAGCTCACCTCGAGGGCGCTGTGACCGAGAACGGCGGCGGGGGCGCTGGGGCCGGGAGCGAGTAGGTAACGCCCGGCGAGAGCGAGTGGGTCGCATCCGCCGGGCGCGCGAGGGCGCGCAGGTCTCCCCGCAGCTGGCCAGTGATGGCAAGGCTGACCGTTATGGCCTCCAGATGGCAAGGCTGACCGCTGTGGCACAAAAACCAGCGGTCAATCTGCGCTGCTTTTTCTGCGACCTGGGGAAACGCTTCCAGGATTGCGTGCGAAACGTCGGAAAGCCATGAAAAACCTGCCATAACGGTCAGCCTTGCCAAAAACCTGCCATAACGGTCATCCTTGCCACTTGAAGGAAGCCTCGGCGGCCACCGCACCATGCTTCGGGGATCGAAGGCGCACCTGTGCGCAGCATCAAGCCCCCGCCCGCCAGCCCCTCACGCCCGTGCGTATACCCTTTGCTTGCGGGTGACCAAGTGTTCCACGAAGGGGGTGGCGGGATGGGCCAGCACCTCGTGGGGAGGGGCGTACTGCACGGCGTGCCCCGATTCCATGACCAGCACGGCATCTCCCAGATCCAACGCCTCGTCGATGTCGTGCGTCACGAACAGCACGGTGATGCCCGTGCGTTCGTGCACGGCGCGGATCTCGTCCTGCAAGGTGGCGCGGGTGATCTCATCCACGGCGCTGAACGGCTCGTCCATCAGCAAGATGTCGGGACTGGCCGCAAGTGCGCGGGCGATCCCTACGCGCTGCTCTTGTCCGCCGGAAAGTTCGGAGGGGTAGCGGTCCTTGAGCGAAGCCGGCAGTCCCACGATTTCCATCCACTTGTCCACGGCGTCGGCGGTGCGACGCGTGTCCTTCTTGTTCAGCAGGCTCGGCACGAAGGCGATGTTGCGCTCGACGGTCAGATGAGGAAACAGCACGCTTCCCTGTATGGCGTAGCCGATGCTGCGGCGCAGTTCGATCGGGTCGGCTTCCGCCGTGTCGCGCCCGTTCACCAGCACGTGGCCTTCGTCGGGGACGACCAGGGCGTTCACGGTCTTGAGCAGCGTGGTTTTCCCGCAGCCGGAACTGCCGATGACCGTGACGAACGCGCCGCGCGGCACGTCCAGCGACACGTCGTCGAGCGCCATCGTCTCACCGAAACCTTTGCTCACCTGGTCGAAACGAATGGCGGTCTCGCTTCGAATGGCGGTCGCGCTCATAGCAGCCCCCTTTCGGCAAGGAACTCGTCTGCGACGTCCTTGGGCTCGCGTCCCTCGCTTTCCACGGCGTGGTTCATGCGGGCCATGTCGTCGTCGGAGATGAGGCCTTCCAGCTTTTCCAGCTCGGTGCGCAGCTCGGGGTGAGCTTCCAGCGTGTCCAGGCGCACGACGTTGCCGCACAGGTACGAGGGATAGAAGCCGCGGTCGTCTTTCAGCACCACGATGCCGTCTTCTGCCAGCTGCCCGTCGGTGGTGAACACGACGATGGCGTCGACCTGCCCGCCGAACAACGCCTGGTATTTCAGGCCGATGTCCATGTCCATAGTGGTGCCGAACGACATGCCGTAGGCTTGGGAAAGGCCGGGGTAGCCGTCTTGCCGGTCGAAGAAGTCGGGCTCTGCGCCCAGTCTCAGCTGGTCGGCTACCTGGGCGAGGTCGGAATAGGTGGACAGGTCGAAGCGTTCGGCCACGTCGCTGCTTACGGCCAGGCCGTAGGTGTTGTTGAAGCCGTACATGCCCAGCCAGGTGAGCTCCAGGTCGTCTTCGTACTGGGAGCGCAGCTCGTCGAAGCGTGACTCGTCGTAGGTGTCGTCGTGTTTCAACACCTCGTTCCAGCCGGTGCCGGTGTATTCGGGGTACAGGTCGAAGTCGCCCTTCATCAAGGCCGGCTGGATGTTCGCCACGCCCCCGCCCACGCCTTGCGTGAGTTCCACGGCCAGGTCTGTGTCGTGTTCGACGAGGGTCTTCAACATCTCGCCCAGGATGTACTGCTCGGTCATAGGCTTGGTGGCCACCTGGATGGTGCCTGCCGAGCCGTCGCCTTTGGAGAGTGCTCCCGAGTTGGGGCCGTCGCCCGCGTTCCCGCCTGGCAGCCTTTCGCCTTCCGGGCGCAATGAGCCTCCTCGCACCAGCGCCGCCGCGCCTGCCGCGAACGCCACCACGACCGCGATGGCACCTACCACCACGACACCTCGACGCGACCAGGAACGAACCCGTCGGGAGGGGGTTTCGTGCGTGCCCCTGCCCTGCGCCCCGCCTGTTCGCTGGCGCCGTGGCCCGCGCGCCTTCTCGGCTGCGGCGAAGGGCCGGCGCAGGCGCTTTTCCACCAGGCCCAGCAACGCGTCGACCACGATGGCCAGCACCGCTATGAGCACGCTGCCCGCCAAGGTCATGGCCAGGTTGTTGGTGGTGATGCCGCGATAGATGGCCACGCCCAGGCCGCCTGCGCCGATGAAGCTGGCAATGCCGGCGAGCGCGATGGTCATGGTTGCCATGTTGCGGATGCCGCTCATGATGACGGGCGCGGCCAGGGGCAGCTCCACGCGATAGAGCAGCTGGCGTTCGGTGGCGCCCATGCCACGCGCCGCCTCGATGACGCGCGGGTCGATGTTCACGATGCCCGTGTAGGTGTTGCGCACCATGGGCAGAAGCGCATAGACGGTCAGCGCCACCACGGCGGTGACGTTCCCTACGCCGGTCACGGGGATGAGGAAACCGAACAGCGCGATGGAAGGGATGGTATACACGAAGTTGACCAGGGCAAGCACAGGGCGCGCGCCACGCCGCCAGGCGGCAATGGCAATGCCGAGGGACAGGCCGATGATGCCCGCCAGGGCAATGGACAGAAACGAGATGGCGATATGCTGTGCGAGCAGCTCGCCGAACCAGCTGCTGCGGACGGCGAGCAGGGAGAACATGTCGGAAATCACGGGAGCCTCGCATTCAAGGGACGGGACCGTCCGTCTATTATAAGGGGCAGCATTTCGCGCGAGCTGCGCTGTGAGACGATGGTTTCCGAAGTGGCACGAATCGGGCTGCAGAAGGGAAGGGCAACGCTCTTTTGACGAAGATGTCGCGCCTTCGTTGCTTCTGCCTGCCCCGTCGCGCTATCATATGTTTTCAAGCAAGGCTCGATCCTTCTTTTTCCTGCTGCCAACCGTATTTGATGCATTGTCGCCGTGGCCTCGTCCGCAGCCGGTCCGGTGTATCGCTCCAGCCAGGCAGTGGACCGAGCCGCGCGTTTGCGACAGAAAGGTTGTGCTTATGAGCGACGTCAAGACCAAGGAACAGGAAAAGAAGCTCGCGCTCTACGAGAACTTCAAGTCTATCAACTCCATCGATCCGGCGTACTACGACCAGTTCGACGTGAAGCGTGGCCTGCGCAACGCCGATGGCACCGGCGTGATCGCCGGCATGACGAACATCGCGAACGTGCATGGCTACGTGGTGTCGGACAATGAGAAGATAGCCGACGACGGGACGCTGCGTTATCGGGGGTACGACGTGTACGACCTGTTGGGAGAATGCGGCGACCGTCGCTTCAGCTACGAGGAAGTGGCGTATCTGCTGCTCATGGGCGAACTTCCGACGCAGGATCAGCTCGACCGCTTCATCGCCGTGCTGGATGCCGAACGCGAATTGCCCAACGGCTTTACCGCGTCCATGATCATGCGCAACACACCGCCTGACATCATGAACGTGCTCGCGCGCTCCATTCTGCTGCTGTATGCCTATGACGACCAGGCTGAAGACCGTTCGGCCCACCACGAGATCCATACCGCCGTCTCGATCATCTCGCGTCTCCCGCGCATCATGGTGCTCACGTACTACGCCAAGCGCGCGCGCTACAACGGCGAATCCATGATCATGCACCGCTTCATCCCCGGCCAG
>CAJFVW010000035.1 GCA_904420575.1 uncultured Gordonibacter sp. | reverse complement strand
GCGCAGGTCGTGCCCTCGGGAATGGAAAGCGTCACGCCGTCGATCACGCGACGGACTCCGTCGTAGGAGAACGACACGTCCTCCATCGCGAGGTCGAACCCGACGGGTGCGAGCGGCGCGTCCATCGTGTCCTGCTTCGGCACCGCGCACACCTCGTCGACGCGGTCGAGCTCCCCCTCGATCTTCTTGGTAAGGAAGGCGCCGTTGTTCGCACTGATGAGCTCGCCGTAGATCATGAAGGCGGCGACAAGGAGCGTGAGCGCCCAGGAAAGAGGAAGCGCGCCTGTCAGGTACAGCGCGCACGAGGCGAACAGCACTCCACAGCTGGCAAGGTTGAACACGAGCGCGTAAAGCTTCAGTATGCCCTGGGCGGCCTGCTCCTGATCGAAGTCGGCCTTCCTCTTGCGCTCGAAGGAGGCCTTCGCCTTCGCCAGCGCCTCGTCGGGCGAGGCGAACGTACGCAGCACCGCCATCCCGCGGGCATACTCGATCACCGCATCCGTCATGTCCTCCTGGGCCGCCGTCACCTCGCGGGTGACCGAAGACGAACGCCGTCGCAGCCACTCGAGGACGACGAGCCCGACCGCGATTCCCACGAATGTGATGGCCGCCACAGGCGGCGCGAACGCCAGGAAGAACAGGCTCGTGGCGACGGCCATGGCGACGCCGCCCGACAGGCCCGTCATGCAGATGGTCATGAACTCCTCGAGTTGGTGGACGGTCGTGGTGAGCGTGGCCGTGATGGCGGAGAGCCGCTGCTCGGAGAAATATCCCATGGGCGCGCCCTTCAGCCGGTCGCCCACCCGCAGGCGCAGGTCGCGGAACACATGGAAGCCCTCCGCGTCCATCTTGATGTCGACGAGGTACTGGAACACGAACTGGCCCGCCACGCTCACGATGAGCATGCCGAGGCACTGCAGGGCGACCTGGGCGCCCAGACGGTCGCGGTTCTCGAGCGCCCACCACACCGCTGCAAGCATGCCCGCCATGAAGAAGGCCTTGAGGACGTTGCAGGTCATCCCGACGACGAGGCTGCGCCGGGATGAGGCGGAGAAGCTTCCCGCCAGGTCGAGAATCCTTTTCATTATCGCCAGCATCTAGCCCTCCTCGTCCTCGTCGCATACGGAGCCTGTGTGCTCCGCCCACATGCGCGCGTACAGGGGGCAGGACTCGAGGAGCTCTTCGTGCCTTCCCTGCGCTGCCACGCGCCCTTCGTCCATCACGACTATCTGGTCTGCCCCCACGACCGTCGAAAGCCGGTGGGCAATCATCACGAGCGTCTTTCCCGCCACGAGCCTGCCGATGGCGCGCTCCACCGCCGCCTCGCTCTCGGGGTCGGCGTATGCCGTCGCCTCGTCCAGAATCACCACGTCGGCGTCCTTCAGGATCGCCCTCGCAATCGTGATGCGCTGGCGCTCCCCGCCGGAAAGCCTTGCGCCGGCCTCGCCCGCCGGCGCGCCGTAGCCTTGCGGCAGACGTTCGATGAAGTCGTGGGCACCTGCGGCGCGCGCGGACATCTCCACCTCGACGTCCGTCGCCTCCGGCCTGCCCATGCGGATGTTGTCCGCGATCGTCGCATCGAACAGAAACGTGTCCTGGGCCACGTAGGAGACATGCTCCATGAGCTGATCGAAGGGGATGTCGCGCACGTCGCGCCCGCCGTAGCGAACCGTGCCGCCGCTGGCGTCCCAGAACCCGGCCATCAGCTTCGCCACGGTGGATTTGCCGGAGCCGGACGGTCCGACGATCGCCGTCATGGTGCCAGGCTCCGTGCGGAAGGACACGCCATGGAGCACCTCGGTGCCCTCGTGGTAGGAGAACGACACGTCCTCGAAGGAGAACGGCTCGCCAGACAGCTCGATCCGCTCCGTCGGACGGGACAGCTCGGGCGATCCCAGGAAGTCCCAGATCACGTTCAGACACGCATCCATCCGCGAGATCTGGCCCGCCGCCTGCGCGAACTTGAGAACGCCCCCGATGAAGCCCAGAGGAATGGAGATGCACACCATGAAGGCGGGAAGCCCGATCTCGCCTGCCGAGAGGAGCAGGATCCCCAGAGGAAGCGTGAACAGCAGCGTGCAGGGAACGACGGACCTCACAAGCGCCATCCACACCCAGCTCTGACGGAACCAGGCGAGCGTGGAGTCGTGATAGGCGGCCACGGCCTCGGAGAACGAGCCGTACGATGACGCGCTCCGCCCGAAGGCCTTGATGACCTGGATGCCGTTGACGTATTCGACGAGCGTCGAGTTCATCTTCTGCTCGCTTGAGATGTAGCGCGCCATCTTCGCCCTGTACCCGCGCATCATGCCAAGGTAGAACAGCACGCCGAGAGGAATCGTGGCGAGGCCCGCCAGCCCCATTCTCCAGTCGACGGCGAACACGATCGCCATCGCGAGCACGGGGGCGAACACGTTGCTGGGAAGCTCGGGAGCGAAGTGTGCGATGGCGTCCTCCAACTGGTTCACGTTGTCGACGAAACGGTTCTTGAAGGCCCCCGTCGGCGTGTCGACGATCGTCCCCATGGGCACGCGAGCCATCTTCTCGGCCATCTGCTCGCGCATCGACCGCAGAGCCCTGAAGGCGATGCCGTGGCTCATCATCGAGGAGCGCCAGGTGAAAAGGAACTTCGCTGTCTGGCCGGCAGCCGCGGCGGCAGCGAGCCATGCCGCCGTCTCGAGGGACAGCGTGCCCTCCACGAGCCCCGCCGCCAACGCAGCGACCACGACATAGGGCACCATGCCGAGCGTCTCGCCAATGCATGCCATCATGAGGGACAGGGCCATCTTCCCCTTGTCGGGGCGCATGAAATAGAACAGCTTCGAGAACGCGCTCGGACGCGCGTCCCGTTTTTCGGGGGTTGCCGCATCCATGCGGACTCACCTCTCTTTCGGTTTCGTGGACAGGTTCACGACGCGGTCTCCCGCCATCCGCGCGAGCATCTCGTCGTGGGTGATGACGACCACCGCTTTGCCGCCCGCGGCGAGTCTTCTGCACCATGCCGCCACTTCCCTCATTCCGCGGCCGTCGAGCCCGCTCGTGGGCTCGTCGAGCACGACAAGCTCCGCGTCCGAGCAGTACGCCGCCGCCAGGGTCACGCGCTGCTTCTGCCCTCCCGACAGGCTCGCCGGATGGCGGTCCGCCAGATCGACGAGGTCGAATGCGGCAAGGGCTTCCCATGCTCTCGCTTTCAGCGCATCGTCGACGCGCCGCCCGAGCACCACCTCGTCTGCGACGCTACCGGCGTAGAGCTGGTAGTCGGCGTCCTGCATCACGAAGTAGCTCAGACGCCGCCGCTTTCTCGGGGAGAGCGCCGACCCGTCCCTCGTCACGCGCCCCTGCTGCTCGCAAGCCGCGCCCACCAGGACCTTCGCGAGCGTTGTCTTCCCGGTTCCGTTCGCGCCGCACACGACCGTGACGCACCCCAGGGGGAACTCGGCGTCGACCTGGCGGATGCCGCGCCTCGTCGATGGATAGACGAAGGTGACGCCCTCGAGCCGCCATGCGGGAAGGCCGGGCTTCGTCTCGCTTTCGCACGCAACCGCCATATCCGGATGGCGCAGGCCGAACCGCGAGGCATCCGCTAGAGAAAGGCACGCGAACTCGTCAGCGCTCCACCGGGCGGCCACGCGGCCCGACCTCATGCACACGAACTCGTCGGCAACGGGAAGGAACCGGTGCAGCCGGTGCTCCGAGACGACGATCGCGACGCCCTCATCCTTCAAACGCGCCAAGATCCTGACGAGCGCCTCCGAGCCCGCCGCGTCGAGGTTGGACGTGGGCTCGTCGAGCACGAGGATCCTCGGGCGGCACGCAATGGCGGCGGCAAGTGCCACCCGCTGCTTCTGCCCGCTCGACAGCTCGGTGAGCCTCTCCGGCAGAAGCCTCCCCACGCCGCAGAGCTCCGCCACGATGCGCACCCGCGCGACCGTGGCGTTCGGGGCGGCTCCCCTGTTCTCGAGCGAGAAGGCGATCTCGTCAGCGACGATCCCCATGAAGAACTGGCTTCTCGGGTCCTGCATCACCACGCCCATGCCCTCGGTCCGCTGCCGGGGCGAAAGGTCGAGCACGTCCGCTCCGTCGACGAGGACGGCGCCCTCCCGCTCCCCCGGGAAGAAGGTTCCCGCAAGCCCGTCGATAAGGCGCAGGACGGTCGACTTGCCGTC
>CAJFVW010000034.1 GCA_904420575.1 uncultured Gordonibacter sp. | reverse complement strand
GCGGTAGAGCAGCACCGTGCCGCGCGCCGGACCGTCAATGAGGTTGACCAGCAGGTCCTTCGAGGAAAAGGGATGGTCGGCCACCAGTTTCTGTCGTCGCGACAACACCACCTTGTCCACGCGCCCTTCACCAATGGCGTCCAACCCTGTGCCTACCGCGGCCCGCCATGCGTCTCGCGAGTCGGGTTCCAGCCGGTACGGAATGGCGGCGCGGCGGCGGGGCGGGGCGGCCAGGGCCTGGCGTATGAAGCGCTCCATGCGGCCCGCGTACACCGGGCCCAGCGAGTTCACCTGCAAGAGCGTGCCGCGCTCGTTTTCGATGAGCACGATCTCCGGCAGCATGAACTTCAGGCGGGGAAAGGCTTCGAACAGCTCGTCGGTGGGAGCCGGGTTTTCCGCGTCGAACCGGTTGAACGAGAAGAAGACCGGCGGCTGCAGGGCGGGGTCAAGGGCGGCAGGCCCTTCGGCCGGCTGTGCCGCCCCCTGCACGTCCGCACCTTCCAAATCGCATTCGACCTCATCGAGCGATGGCAAGGCGATGCAACGCCCCAGCCCCATATAGCGGCAGGCGCGCTCCTTGTCATAGTAGACGAACTGGTCGGTGAACCCCTTCTGCAAGGAGCAGAACGCATCCACGATGTCGGCCGCCACGGGCCGGGTAAGAGAGTATATCTTGGTCATGTCGTTACGACGAGCGCTAGGGTGCTAGGCTTCGGCGACCGTCTTTTTGACCGGCAGGGCCGCCTGCGGCAGCTCCGCAGCGCAATGCGGGCAGCGCGTGGCGCCCTCCTTCACCTCTTCCTTGCAGAACGGGCAGGTGGGAGGCTCTTCCACCACGGTTTCCCCGTTGTCCTTCTTCAGAATCTTGCCGCTGGCATCCTGCACCTTGTTGATGCCCTTGACCAGCAAGAACACCACGAACGCGACGATCAGGAAGTTGATGATGGCGCTGATGAACGCACCGAAGTCGATGTCGGTCCCCGGTATCACCAAGCCCGAGATGTTGTCGGTGCCGCCCCCGGCCACCACGGCGATGAGCGGATTGATGATGTGGTCGGTCAGCGCTGTGACGATGGACGTGAACGCCCCGCCGATGATGACACCGACGGCCAGGTCCATCACGTTGCCCCGGTTGATGAACTCTTTGAACTCGTTGAGGAAAGTCTTCATGTCGGTCCTTCTCCTTCGCAATGCCCTGCTTTGGAAACAGCATCCAGTGCCAGTATAAACAAAGCGGGCGCTCTCCGGAGCAAGCATCAACGGCTGTTTGAAAATGCGGCGGCATCGGCCGCGCTATGCTTCCTCCCCCTTGTCGCCGCACACGGCGCAGAGCGCTTCCTGGCGCAGAATGACGAACCCGACCACGCCCGCGACGAGCGAAGCCGCCAGGATGGCCGCCTTCGCGACGGCGATGGTGGCGGGATCCACGAACGACAGGTTGGTCACGAAGATGGCCATCGTGAACCCGACGCCGCCCAAAACGGACACGCCGGCAATATGCCCCCAGTTCACACCTTCGGGCAAGTCGCTGAGACGCAGCTTGACCGTTGCCCACGTGGCCAGGAAAATGCCTGCGGGCTTGCCCACCAGAAGGCCGAAGAACACGCCGATCATGACGGGGCTTGTGAGCACCTCCATGAAATCCATGCCCACCAGCACGACGCTGGCGTTGGAAAACGCGAACAGCGGCAGGACGAAGAAGTACACGGGGACGTGCAGACGGTCGTCAAGGCGGGTGATGGGCGGAATGCTCATGCGCGCGATGTGCCCGATGCGCTGGATGTCGTGCAGGTATTCCTTCTGCACGATGGAGGGCTCGCCAGGGTCGTACCGTTCGTCGGCGACGTCGGCCGCTTCGGCGAACCACGAGTTCACGCGCCGCAGCTTCACCTGCGACCGTGCAGGGACGGCCAGCGCCAGAAGCACGCCGGCGATGGTCGCATGCACGCCCGACATGAGAAAGCAGACCCACATGACCAGGCCGACCAGCAAATACGGCCACAGGTCGTACACGTGGCCCCGGTTGAACGCCAGAGCCAGCCCGAACAGGGCCAAGCCCGCGGCAAGCCACCCTACCTGCAGCTCGGCCGTATAGAACACGGCGATCACCAGGATGGCGATCATGTCGTCGGCAATGGTGAGCGTGGAAAGGAACACGCGTAGCCCCAACGGGACGCGATCCCCCAAAAGTGCAAGAATACCCAGGCAGAACGCGATGTCGTTCGCCATGGGAACACCCCAGCCCTGCTCGAAGCCGCTCCCCGCGTTGACGGCGGTGTACACCAACGCCGGCACGACGGCACCGCCCGCCGCCGCCACGATGGGCAGCAGCGCCTTGCGCGGGTTGGTAAGCTCCCCCGCCGTCATCTCGAACTTTATCTCCAGTCCAACCAGCAGAAAGAACAGCGCCATCAAGAAGTCGTTGATGAAATGCTCCAGCGTCAGGTGCGGAGCAAAGTCTCCCAAGGAGAAGCCGATCTCGAAGGTATGCCAGAACTCCGCAAAATACGGCAGCACGGGCGTGTTCTCTATCACGAGCGCTGCAAGAGCCGCGGCCAACATGAGCATGGTCGCCCGCGTGGATGAATGCGTGAATTCCACGAGCTTGCGCTTGCGACGATGATGGCCTCGGACCTCGGGCTCGAAGATTTCGGAAGTCGTCAAAGGGCGCGATTCCTGGCCGGCATCGCCCACGTGGTCGTTCTTGTTGTCCTTCGACGTCATGATACCAGTATACGCGAGCGGACCGTCTGGCGAAACCACGCCCTCGTAACATTTGAGCCCTGTCGGGCGCGCCGCCTCACGCGAACGTGCGCAGGAAGGCGACGAGTTCCTGCCTGCTGTGCACCCCCGCCTTCCTGTACATGTTGCGTAGATGGGTGTATAGCGTCGCGCTTGATATGAACAGCTCGGACGCGATGCACTGATTGTCCTTGCCCTGCAGGGCGCGCAGCGCTATCTCCTGCTCCCGTTCCGTCAGTTTGATGGACGTCGAGGCCCGGTCGATACAGCGGCGACAGGCAGCTTCGTCGCTGCGGTCGAATGCGGCATCCTGGCCCTGCACCACTTCGCGCACCTTCTGATCGTTCAGAAGGAAAGTGGAGACCAGCACGGAAACGACGCAGATGACCGCTATGAGCATCAGGTTTCCCGCTCCCGCCAACCCAGCAAGCGCATTCAGCGCGCCTCCCGCCAGCGAACACGCCGAGAGGAACGCCGACCCGAAAGCGAAGACGGCCAGCGGCGAGATAGAAGCCCGCGAAGCAGCGATCCGCCAGAGCTCCCATGCGAAGATGATGAAAAACGTCCAGCTGAACCCGATGAAGGCGACTTCGTAAGGCTGCTGGTCCGCCTCGATGAAGAACACGAGGAAGATGCATACCACGATGATGGGCAGCATCAGACGGAACGCAAAGGCGAAATCGATCTCCCGCGGAAAGAACGCCGCCACGGAGAAGATGACCAACGACGTCATCAAACCGGTGACCAGGGTGAGCAGTTCGTCGGGAGCGGTGGTTTTGCCCTCGGAAAGGCCGTTCGCCAAAAGCAGGACGGCACCGAAGACCCCAATGCCCAGCAACACGCGATAGGGAACGCTGCGCAGCGAGCCGTCGTGGCCTTCTTCGGAAAAGTCGTCCGCTGCAGCAAGGTAGCCACGCCGCACCGCGAACCACGCCGCCGCCGAAAGGACGGGTAGAAAAACCTGAACCAGCGCGACCGCTTCCAGTGGGAGGCAGGTGCCCACCAGCGCCAGGGTATAGGAAAGCGCATAGGCACCGGCAATGCCGACCAGCGCCTCCCGCACACCCACATAGCACAGCTGCTCTCCCCACAACACCGCCACGCATGCAGCAGCAGCGAACAGAACCCGCCCCGTCGCGGGAACCAGCCAGGCATCACCGCCCCACACCGTCGGCAGCACGAACAGCATCGTGCCCACGCACACCACCATGCTGGAAACCGCCATGAGCGCCGTCCGTGGAATCCTCGAACTCTTCAGAGCCACAAAACCCAACAGCACCAGCAGCACGCCATACGCGACGTCCTCGGGAAACGCCATGGAGGCCTCGGCAGCGAACGCAATGCCGCCGGCAGGGACGAACAAGGTCGGCGAGCCGCCGACGACGCTCCATCCGCGGAACAGCCCGAATCCCAGCGTGATCAAGGCGAGGCGAGGCATCTCGGCCTGGTGCAACACCGTGTTCCTGGCAGGCTTTTGCGCCTCTCCCTTTGCACTCCGTTCCGCTTTCTGTGGACGCGGCATTGCTAATCCGCCTCTCGTGCCCATCGAAGAGCGCGAGCCGCGCTCCCTCCCTGGACCCATTATAGCGTCCCCTGCGCAGCGACTCAGGCGACGATGCGAGCCAGCTTTTGGAAACCGCAGTTCAGCGGCCATCTACCAAATAAATACCAAAGGCGGAAAGGCACTTACCCAGCATTTCCGCAACCGCCTGACCCCAGCCACAGCCTGCCCCGCTGTACGCTTTTCCCACACCCTGACCTCTACCCGCAAATCCATCGAGGACTTGCGGCGACGAGCAACCGGGGCTGGCAGGAGGGCAGAGCCGGAAAGCGAACGGACGGCGCTTCACTCCGAAGTGCGAAGACGCCACGCGCGCTGTCCAGGCAACGAGAAGCCGTCATCATCCATTGACGGCGAAAAGGAGGAACCATGGAACGGAAAGATGTCGATCACACTGTTTTAAGTCGCCGCAACTTCCTGGTGGGAGCCGCGGCAGGAACCGCCGGGCTTGCCGCTGCCAGCCTGATCGGCGGATGCAGCAGCCCCCAATCCAGCAGCGACGACGAGGCGCCGCAAGACGAAGGCGCCGCCATCCCCGACGAATTCACCGACGGCATCTATCTGACGAAAGCCGTCAGCATGCATGGCCCCATTAACGTGAAGACGGTCATCGCCGACGGCAAAATCGCCGAAGTGACCGTGCTCAACAACCGGGAAAGCTATGTCATCGGCGAAGCCGCCGTGGGCGCCATGCCGCAGCGCATTGTCGAGAGCCAATGCGTGGACGTGGATTGCGTCACCGGCGCGACGCTCACCAGCATGGCCATCCGCGACGCCGTGTCCCAAGCCATCACCAACGCCGGTGGCGACCCACGGGATTTCCAGGGCTATACCGCCCAAGAACCTCAGAAAAGCGAGATCGAACGCGAATGCGACGTCGCCATCATGGGTGCAGGCATGGCGGGTCTCATGGCCGCTTGGAGGCTGGCCGAAAACGGCAAGTCCGTGCTGATCTTCGAGAAGATGCCCTACGTGGGTGGATGCATGCCCATCACGAGCACCGCATGGAATGCGCAGGACACCATCATCCAGAAAGCCTGGGGGACCGACCAGATCTTCGAAGCCTGGAGCTCGGTGGAAGCTCAGCTTGCGTCGTACAGAGACGGCCGCATCGAGGCCGACAGCCCCTACTACAACCCCGACATGCCCTTCATCACCCCCATGTTCGACGCCGCGCGCGACGCTACCGACATGATGATCAACATCGGCGTGGGCTTCTGCCCCATCAGCGACTGGCCGGCGCCCCAACTGGCTCCTGGCGCGTTCTCGATCGGCGGCAAATTCTGTCTCGACATAGTGAAGAACTACCTGACCTATCGACTGGGCATCGAAATCATCACGGAAGCCCCCGTCAAGGAGCTCGTCATTGACGGAGACGCCGTGCGCGGTTTCGTGGCAGAAGGAGCCGACGGAACCACGTACCGCGTTTCGTCCAAGGCGGTCATGCTGGCAAGTGGCGGGTACATCAGCAACCGGGAGCTCATGGAGCAATATCAGCCTGAAGAATTGAAGTTCCCCCTCATGGGGCCGCCGTGGGCCACGGGCGATGGCCTTCTGCTCGGCCAAGAGGCAGGCGCCGCGCTGGAGACCATGGATCAGGGCGTGACAAGCCACTATTCGGGAGCCGTCTCCCATGCGGAAATCTCCTACATCCACTACGTTTGCCCCGGCGTGGTCGTCAACGGTTCGGGCGCACGTTTCGTGAGCGAAAGCATGGAGTACAAACAGGCGCTCCGTGTATTCAAGGATCAGGAAACAACGGATTTCTACTGGGTGTTCGATGAGATCTCGCGCCAGGGCATGGTGCCTTCGGGCAATTCGTACCGACTGGACTACACGTTCCTTTTGGAAACGGGCGACGCTACAGAGGCAGGCAACTATCAAGAACTCGCCGAAAAACTGAACCTGCCTGATCTGGTATCCACGCTCGATGCGGTAAACGAATGCGCTGCGAACGGAACCGAAGACGAATTCGGCAACGAGAAGCTGCGCACCATGCTGGTCAATGGCCCCATGTACGCCATCAAGGTCACGCCAACTCCCTACATCGCGCAAGGTGGCCTGAAGGTCGACCCGGCTTGCCACGTGCAGAAAGAGGATGGAACGAACATTGCCGGCCTGGTACCGTCAAGAATCTTGCGCACTTTTCCGACAGCCTCATAAGCCCGCCGTCCGGTGCGGCTACCCCTCCAGCAGAGTCACGTC
>CAJFVW010000033.1 GCA_904420575.1 uncultured Gordonibacter sp. | reverse complement strand
ATGGAGCACCTCCTCTGCGAGCCTCTCGTAGTCCTTCGCGGGGCGGCTGTCGGGCTTGAACGTCGCCACGGGCTGCCACTGCCAGCTCCCCTCGCACACCTTGGAGCTCGCGTGTATGACGGGTGGCGAACTGGTTTTCGGGGAAGTAGGAGTCCAGCACTTCGGCCCCGGTCGCCTCGGCGTTGGTCATGAGGCCGGGCACGCAGGTGCGCAGTATGCGCCATGAAGGCGTGGGCACGCGCAGCGCGTCGGAGATGGACTCGATGGCGCTGACCGTGAGGGCGGTGCCGCGCATGACGGTGGAGTCGAGCTTCACCGGCACGATCACCATGCCGTCGCCCGCAGCGGCCAGGTAGGCGTTGAAGGCGAGGCGCTTCATCGTGGGGCTGCAGTCGACGATGCAGACGTCGTAGTCGCCCGCGCAGTCGTCGAGCGCGAAACGAAGACGCTGCTCGCGCAGGAGCAGCTCGTTTTGGTCGACGAGTTCTATGGTCGAGGGCACGACGGAGAGCCCGTCGGCCTCGGTTTCGAAGGCCACGTCGCCGACGGGCGCGTTCCCGTAGAGGAGCTCGACGGCTCCTCGACGCTCGGCCGTGGCGCGGTCGTAGAGCCCGAAGAAGTCCGTGGCGGACGCCTGCGGATCCAGGTCTATCAGGAGCGTCCTCAGGCCCCGCCTGGCGTAGATGGTGGCGAGGTTGACCGCAGTGGTGGTCTTTCCGACCCCGCCCTTGTAGTTCGATATCGCGAGCGTCCTCATGCTTCCTCCGTCCTCTCTGCGATTGTCGATGGCGTTTACCCCGAGTATACAGAACGGAAACGTTCTGTTAATACCGACCGTTCGCCATGGGGTGGCGGTTCGCCATGGGGCGAGCCGCCTGCAGACGGCCCCCTCCGTCCAGAGGGGGCCTGCCCAGGCGGGCCCGGAGGTCCTAGGCCTCGCCGAAGGCGTTGATGTGGTGCCTGAGCAGCGCACGGTCCTCGCCGACGACGATCATGCTGATCTTGTCGAACCTCACGCCGACCGATTCGGCGAAGTCGTTCTCGGCGAGCCAGGAGACCGCGAGCAGCTCCATCGTCTCGCGATCGTTCCTCCCGTCGCCGAAGCCGGCGCCGGAGTTCGGGCGCGCGGAGACGTCGACGAACACGAGGTCGTCGGACTCGGGGTCGCGTGCAACCAGGTCGATGGCTCCTCTCGTCTCGGGCGACTTCCACCCGGTCGCGAGCGTCTCGTAGCCGCGGACCTCGAGGAAGCGGGCTGCCGCCTTGACCGCCCTGTCCTGGAGAGTGGGATTGGTGTTCATGGTGACCTCCGTTCGGTTGGGGCGGAGCCCCTTGCCCCGCCTTGTGGCATCGGGGCCGCACCGCCTGCCGCGCCCTGCAAGGGAGGAAGCGAAGGCGCGTTCCTCGCCCCATCGGGCCGTTGGTTTTCCGAAGCCCGGAGGGCGCTTTGTTTTGCCGCTTTCGCCTTTTCTCTCGGGCGGCAAAAGAAATCGGAAAAGCATCGCAACCCTTGCGGGGCGCATCGGGCGGCTGTGCGAACCTTTGATGCCCAAGGAGGAGGCAAGGCGATCCGATCGAACGGAGCCCGCCGTGCCGCGAATGCCCCCAGGAGGCTGTCTGAGGGTCGACTGCTCGGGGGAAGCCCTTGCCGGACCGCCCGGCGGAGCTAGCCCCTCGCCATCCTGAGGACCGCCGCGTCCTGCTGCGCCACGTCGTCCCCGACCGCCCCGAGCTCGTCGGCGCCGAGGTCGATGAACACGCGCGTCAGCACCTGCATGAGCTCGATGAGGCGCTCGTCGATGCCGTCGGCGCTCCTGAGCCTCCTGAGCTCGACGTAGACGGATCTCATCTGGTCGCGCAGCATCCTGTAGACCCTCACGTTCGGGCTGACGTTTATGTCGCGGCACTCGAGCCTGGAGGTTATGTAGTCCTGCTTGGTCATGCCGCTCGCCGCCACGAGGGCGTTTATCACCTCGTCCTCCTCCGGCGAGACCCGGAACGCTATCGTCTTGCTGCGCCGGCGCCCTTTGTAGTCGACGGTCGGCCTGGACATCAGGGCCTCCTTCTCTGGTCGAGCGCCGCTGCCATGTCCGACTGCTTGCTGGGGAAGAGGTGGGCGTAGCGAAGCGTCATCTCGTAGGTCTCGTGCCCCAGCCGGTCCGCTATGGCGATCGCGCTGAACCCCATCTCTATGAGGAGCGAGACATGGCTGTGGCGAAGGTCGTGGATCCGGATGGGTTCGAGCCCGCATGCGGCGCAGCCGCGCTTCATCTCGTGGTGCAGGTAGCTTTTGGTGAAGCAGAAGATGCGGCAGGCGCGCCGCTCCTCCGGGATGGATCCGAGGAAATCGGCGAGCTCGTCCGCAAGGAACTCCGGCATGACCACATCTCTCTTCGATTTGGGCGTCTTGGGCGAGGTGATGACGTCCCTCCTCCGGATCCGCTGGTAGCTCTTGGTGACGTGGATGAGGCACTTTCCAAGGTCGATGTCGTTCGGTTCGAGGGCGAGGAGCTCGCCGACCCTCAAGCCGCACCAGTACAGGATCTCGAACGCGTAGAAGCTGGCTGGCTTGTCCATCACCTCCTCGCTGAACGCGAGGTACTGCTCCTTCGTCCAGAACTTCATCTCCGACCCCTGCCGCTCGCCGATCTTGATGGTCGGGGCGGCGGGACTCTTTCCCAGGCCGTAGTACTTGACGGCGTGGTTGAAGATGGCGCTCAGCTGGTTGTTTATGGTTCTCAGGTAGGTGCCGCTGTACGGTTTTCCCTCGTCGTCGTACGAGCCCACCATCTTGTTCTGCCAGTCCACCACGTCTTTGGGGGAGATGTCGCACATCCTCTTGGGTCCGAAGAATGGCACTATCTTCGTGCGGATGATGTGCTCTTTGGTGAGCCAGGTGTTGAGCTTGAGCCTTGGTCTCACGTCTTCGGAGTACCTCTTCACGAATGCCTCGAAGGGCATCGACATGGACCCGTCGGCGCAGGCCAGGAACTCCGTCTCCCATGCCAGCGCCTCTCCTTTGGTCGCGAACCCTCGCTTCACCTTGTGCTTGCGGTTGCCGTCGATGTCGCTGTAATAGCACTGGACGTACCAGGCGCCAGTCTTCCCGTTCATGTAGGCGGGCATCAGCGGGCCTCTTGTCTGGGAACGCCGTCGGCGCAGTGGAAGCGCTCGTAGAAATACTTTCGGCTCACCTTCCCTTTGATGGTGGTGTAGCCTCTCTGCTCCATCTCGGAGTTCAGCATCCTGATAATGCGGTAGGCGTAGGGCCTGCTGATGCTGAGGGCGTGCATGACCTCCTCGACGCCCATGATCACCGGCTTAGAATTCTGCTCCATATCTTCCTCCTTCGTTCGATGAACAGAACAGGAACGTTCTGTAATTCGTGACACTAGCAGAACGAAAATGTTCGGTCAAGACAAATTGAGAACGTTTTTGTTCTCTAGTATCATGGGGGAAACGATCAGAGGAGGAGAGATGACGACGGGAAGCCGCATACGGGCATTGCGCGAGTCGCGGGGGATGACGCAACGGCAGCTCGCTGAGAGGGCCGGCTGCACCGACGCGGCCATCAGGAACTACGAGGCGGGCAGGAGGGCGCTGAAGGGCTCCGCCCTGGATGCGATTGCAGGAGCCCTCGGGGTCGCCCCCGAGGCCCTCATGCCCGTCCAGGCTGAATCCGCCAGGGACGCCCTCGAGCTCCTCTTCAGGATCGAGGAGGAGTTCGGGCTCAGGCCCGTCGGTGGAGGCAGGCTCGCCGTCGCGCCCGGCGCGGAGAAGGCGCCTAAGCTCGCCGCCGCCATCAAGGCCTGGGAATCCCAGGTGGATGCGCTCGACTGCGGAGAGATAACCCCCGAGGAATACGAGTCCTGGAAGAGGGAGTTCGGCGGATGCTAAGCAGCATGCCGCGGGGCGCTCGAGGCTTATGCCGCCAGCATGCAGCTGAATGAAGATCCTTCGACCAAGGGCCTGTTCGCCAGTGGCTATCTGAAGTGATTGCGCCAAGCTCATTATTGACCAATGTTCAATAATGATTTACCATGAGCTAGAGGAGGTGGAAGCTATGCCCAGAATCGTCAAGAACCCGGATGAGCGCAGGCGGGAGCTGCTCGTCACGGCGATGCGCCTCTTCGCCGAGGAGGGCTACGATAACGTCTCGGTGAGGGCGGTGGCGCGGGCGGCGGGCGTTGCGCCGGGTCTCGCCTACCACTACTTCGACTCGAAGCAGAACATGTTCGACGCCGCCATCGAGGAGTACTCGCGGCGTTGCGCCGAGGGCATCATCGCGATCCTCGACGACCGAGGCCTCTCGCTCGACGAGAAGCTCGACCGCGCGATCGAGGCGGGGTCCGACCCCGGCGCGTTCGACCACGCCGACTTCTTCCACGCGGAGGGCAACGGCGCGCTCCACGACAGGCTCTCGCTGGGCATGTGCGAGGCGGTGCAGCCCCATCTCCGCGCGGCGCTCGAGCTCGACGCGCTGCTCAGGGGCGGCCCCCGGGGCGACGCGGACGGGCTCGCCTCCCTCATGGCATACGGGTGCATCGGGCTCGCTTCGGGGCCCGGCATGCCGGACGAGGGCGCCGTGAAAGCCGCCAAGCGCTACTTCGCCGCCCTGGTCGCCGAGTTCAGGTCGGGCGAGAAGGCAGATTAGATAACCGCCCCAATTCCAGTTGGGGCTTTTCTTGACGTTAGATGTTGAACAATGCTCAATAGAAGGGAGCGACATGGAACAGAAGAACGCAGACGAGTTGAAGGCGCGGTCGAGGGCAGCGTTCGACGCCCAGGCTGAGACCTACGACGCCGGAATGCAGGGGGACCATGCGCGGGGGCTCTACCGCATCGTGGCGGGCGAGGTCGCCCGGGCGTGCGGCGGCATCGACTCGCCCCGCGTGCTGGACCTGGGGTGCGGGACCGGGGCCCTCGCCGAAATCGTCCTCGACGAGATCCCGGGCTGCGCCCTCGTGGGGGTCGACCTTTCGGCGAACATGGCCGAGCGGGCGGCCGAGCGTCTCGGCGGGAGGGCGGAGGTGGTCGTGGGCGACGCGGAGCGCCTGCCCTTCCGCGATAATTCTTTTGATGCGGCGTACTGCAACGACTCGTTCCACCATTACCCCGATCCGGCGCTGGCGGCGTTCCAGGTGTGGCGCGCGCTGCGCCCGGGCGGCACCTTCGTCGTCGGCGACGTATGGCAGCCGGCGCCCGCGCGCGCCGTCATGAACGCGTGGATGCCGCACTCCGCCGAGGGGGACGTGCGCATCTACTCCGAGGGCGAGATGCGGGAGATCCTCGGCACGTGGTTCGGCAGCGTGAGCTGGCGGCGGATCGGCCTCACCTCCTGCGTGGCAATCGCGCGAAAAGACTAGCCCCTTCATGTCTAAGATGGAAAAGAATGAAAGCACCCGCCCTTGGAATAAGCCGTCCCGGTCGCGCGAATCCGCCGAGAACTACCTCAGGGCGATCCTGGAGATCCGCTCTTCGCATGGGCGATGCCGCAACGTCGACATCGCGAGGCACTTGGGCATCTCGAGGGCGAGCGTCTCCAAGGCCCTCGTGAAGTTATCGGAGGCGGGTCTTGTCGAGGTCGTCGACCATGACGTTGGCTTCACGCCGGAGGGGAGGGCTATCGCTGAGGCGACGAGTGCGAGGCATCGTTTCTTCGAGAGGCTGCTGCGCGACGCCGGGGTCGCCGCCGACGAAGCATCCAGAGATGCCTGCCGCCTGGAGCACTGCGTCTCCGCCGATTCTTTCGAGAAGCTCTATTCCCACTTGACGAGGAGTCATCCCTCCGAGTAAAACGACGGCTGAGCGCGCCAGGGGCCCGCAAGCCTCGCGTTACTACTCGGGAGGAGTGGTTGCGAAACCAACCCGTTTTCGTGAGTTTGCGAGAATGACGCTTCCAGGCTCTCCACCAGGGGCAACCGTCATTCTTGAGTTTCGTTTTTCCGGGTGAGTTTCGTTTGAGTTTCGTCGATTTTCGACGGCACTTGCAAGCCTCCCGCCATCATTGCCTCTCGTTGGCTTGTAGGTTTTTCGGTCGTGTCGGTTCTCTTCGGTTCTGTTCGAGTCGTTTCAGGCTCGTTCGACCCATGCCCGTTTGCCATGGGGTGACAACCGACCATGCGTCTATCTGCGGAAACGAGAAGGCTCCTCGATTCTTTCGAGGAGCCTTGTGAGTTTCTATCTGATTTCGGAATCATGCGGTTTGCAGGTGCGGACGTTCTGAAATGTCGTCATCGGTCGCCATCGGAACCGCTAGAAACCGTATGAAAAATACGAACAAACGTTCTATTACTATTCCCACTCCCGCGATTCAACGGTTTTGGGTTGCAAAATATATCGCTCCTTGTACACTTGATACCGCCTCGTCCGAATAGCTTTCCCAGGTTCAGGGATGCAACAACATCACTTTGTACTCACGAGATTTCTCGATTTACTCACTGAAATACAGGAATATATTTTACCATCGCCAGCCCCCGCTCTGACCGGGGGCTTCTTCGTGCCTTGAAAGCAATTGAGTGCAAGGCAGTGAGATCTGGGGGGTGAAATGGTGCAAAATTTACACCCAGGAATATAAAAGGAGTAAATTTTCGATGTGGGTGTAGAAGCCTGACCTGCGCTTTGACAAAAACGTGAGTTCACGGTGAGTACAAAATGAGTACAAGGTTTTGACCCTGTAATTGGATACAGACGTCATCACGAGCAAGTCACTTGCGACTACTCTTCGGCAGCATCTGCCGACACCATGAACAAGCCAGGAGCTTCGATCGCAGCAATAATGAGAGGGGTGAAATCTACGGTGCCAAATTGGCACCGTTACTCTGAACTGGTGTTTCTTATTCAAAATGGGTATCAGCCATTGAGTTGCAATGAGCCAACCACCCTCCAAAGCGGCTCGTCATCGGTTTTCAAGAAAATTCCCGGCGGGAAGCCTGCCTCCACCAACTGCCGCACGTGATACAAAACGGCACCCCTTATATGAAGGGGCCGTCGCATTCGTACTTCTCTTTCTCTAGGTAGTTGAGAAGCAAGTTGACTTGGCGATCGGATAAGTTGGTACTCTGTTCGTCGTGGCAGAGATCGCGGCAGACGACGCAATACTGTCCACCAGACAGCGTCACGCTTTCGCTTTCCGGCCACAACCCAGGATCGTCAACGAACGCGAAGGGCTTGGCCGCCCGTAGTTCGATAGAAGTGCTCCGTATATTAACCGGCTCGATAAGGAAGTTGCAAAGCCGAGAGGTCGGAATAGACACAGGCCGATTCTCGTTGTTTTCCATGAAAGGAAACGACGAGTTATCTTGTCGAAATAGCTCCCTCCTTCGGAAGCGTCAAGTTCTTCAGGTGTGTCTAATACGATTCCGTAGCGAGTGTCGAAGAGCTGGTGAAGCACTTTGTCGCATTCGGGCTTGTGAATGAGGGAATCGCAAGACGAGATAGTCGAGTTGACCATGGCAAGCTTGATTCGGGTCTGCTCCATTTCGGCGATGAGCCCGTCTCTCTTTTCTATCATGCTCGCTCTTAAGCTCATGGCATCGCCATTGTTGATGACGTCGGATATCTCCCGCAAGGTCATGCCTGCATTTTTTAGTTCGTCGATGCAGCTCAATCGGCCTACTTGGAGAAACGAGTAGCGGCGATAGCCGGTATTCTCGTCGACGGTGGCGGGGCTTAGCAACCCTATTTCGTGGTACAAGCGCAAGGTGCGCACCGAGACGCCCGAGATATTCGCCATTGCACCGATGCTTAATTCATCCATGGGTTCCTTATCGCCGCTGTTGATTACGGGAAAGTATAGACCCTCACGTGCACGTTAGAGTCAAACGATTACCGTGCCCAAAAAGACGGCTAGTAGGGTCGGCGGCCCAACTTCCAACCGAAATAAAGAGTATTCCGCTGCGCGGAGGAGCGGATAACCTCGTTTGTTTGGCTCAAGACTGTCTAAGTTTCCCGAAATCGGCTCTTGACTCTTCCCATCACGTAAGACTGTAGGGTGGTCGACACGGGCTTGTCAAAGCTCGAGGCGGGGTACAAGAAAGGAGAGGTTTGAACAAGATCCGCCGACTGAGTAGATGAGAGACAGCGATAGGGTACCCATGAATATTGGGGCGATGCGTCCAGCGCCGGAGTGATGGCTGCTGGCCTTGTTTACCGGGGTGCTGCTACCTGTAAGGAGGTACTGGCCGAATCGGTAGTCTTCATCGAGAGGTACCGTCAAGAATCTTGCGCACTTTTCCGACAGCCTCATAAGCCCGCCGTCCGGTGCGGCTACCCCTCCAGCAGAGTCACGT
>CAJFVW010000032.1 GCA_904420575.1 uncultured Gordonibacter sp. | reverse complement strand
GCGCGGGTGCGCGGGTGCGCGGGTGCGCGGGTGCGCGGGTGCGCGGGTGCGCGGGTGCGCGGGTGCGCGGGTGCGCGGGTGCTTTGGACCCCAAGGGGGCAGGGCTTTCGCGGAGCGAGGGGAAGGGGGTGCGCGGTGTTCGGCACGGAGATCGTATGCTACCTGTTCCTGGGCGGCGCAGGCGCGGGAGCCTGTTTCGTGCTGGCCGTCATGGGCCTGCTCGTGCCGCGCGAACGTTTGGGTGTGCGGCAGGTGGACGGCCTGGACGGCCACGTGCGCACGGCGCTTCTCGTGCCGCGCGTGTACCGGGCGCTGTTCACGCCCCCGTTCGTCTGTGCCGTTCTGGCGCTGACGCTGGGAATGGCGTTTCTGCTGGCGGACCTTGGACGCTCCGACCGAATTCTGCTGCTGCTCACGCAGCCCAGCCTGTCGCACATCGTGGTGGGCGCCTATGCGCTGGTGATTTCCGTGGTGCTGGCGAGCGTGTTGGCGCTTGCGTGGGGCGGTGTGTTCCGTCGCATGGCGCCGCACGTGTTCGTGGCGTTGCAGGTGCTCATGCTGGCTGGCGCGGCGGTGGTCATGGCGTACACGGGGCTGCTGCTGCAGAGCATGCGTGCCGTGGCGCTGTGGCATTCCCCATGGCTGCCGGCCCTGTTCGTCCTGTCGTCCCTGTCGTGCGGATTTGCGCTGGTGGTGGGCGCGGCGCAGTTCTCGGAGGCGGCAGGCGCATTCGCTTCCGTTCTGTCCCGGTCTGCTTTGGCGGATGCGGGCGTGATCGTTGCGGAGGCGTTGGCGGCGGTGGCGTTGCTGGCCACGGTGGCCCATGCGGCGCAGGCGGGCGGTGCGAACGGCACCACGGTGGCGGCCGCGGAATCGGTTCGCCAGCTTGCATGCGGCGTGCAAGCGCCCCTGTTCTGGGGCGGGTTCGTGACGTTGGGTCTGGCGATTCCGCTGTGCATCGAGGTGGCGGGGGCCATGCTGCACCGCCTGCCTTCGGTTGCGATTCTGGGGCTGGCCGCAAGCGTCTTGGTGGGCGGGTTCGCTCTGCGTTGGTGCATAGTGAATGCGGGGATGCACCCTGCTTTGAGCGTGTTGGGCTTTGGATAGAAAAGGGCGGTTTTGCGATGTTTCCCTTCGAAGTGGACGCGACGAGCGACGTTCCCCTGTGGGTGCAGCTGCGCCAGAGACTCGTCTACCTCATCAATTCGGGTTACTTCAAGCCGGGTGACCAGCTGCCTACCGTGCGCGGCCTCGCTTCGGAGATTTCCATCAACTACAACACGGTGAACAAGGCGTACCTCAGCCTGGTGTCCGACGGCTATCTGGAATCCACGCGAGGTCGGGGCGTGTTCGTGCGCGACCTGGACGCGGAGGCGGACGAGGAGTATGCCCACGAAGTCGATGGCATTCTGGACGATTGCGTGATGGCCTGTCGCGAACTGGGGCTTTCGCTCGACGACATCCAGAAGTGCATGGATCACAAGATCAAGCAGATCAAGAGAAGCGAAGGGGCGGACGCCGCGGCTGCGCCCGGGGGCGGCGCGGCGCGTATCGTGGAAGTGGACATGGGCGCGCGCACGCGCGCCGCGAGGACGGGGGTGTAGAAATGGGCGGCAAACGGAACGCAGGCAGGCATACGGCGGGCGCGAAGGCCGGGGGCTTTCGCGTCGTGCCGGACGTGGCGGCGGACGCCGGGTCCGGTGCGGGCGCGGCCAGGCGCGCGACGGGCGCGAACACCACCATTGCGGGAGAGCGTGCGTCGAGCGCCGGCGTGGTTCTGTTCTCGGCGGTCCTGTTCGCCTTGTGCTTCTGCATCGTGTTGGGTGCGGCGCAAATCGCCACGGGGTCCATTGGCGTGATGGCCGTGGTGGTTGCCCTGGTCGTGGCGCTGCTGGCCGTGTCGTCGGTGCATATCGCGCAGCAGTGGGAAAAGGTGGTCGTGCTGCGGCTGGGCAAGTTCAACCGCGTGAGCGGCCCAGGGCTGTTCTGGACCATCCCCGTGATCGAGCAGAACACCATGCGCGTCGACGGCCGCGTGCGCGTGACCTCGTTCGGCGCCGAAGAGACCCTTACGGCCGATCTGGTGCCCCTCGACGTGAACGCCGTGCTGTTCTGGCACGTGTGGGATGCCAAGGCGGCCTGCACGGAGGTGGGCGACTTCACGCGCGCCGTGGAGCTGGCAGCGCAGACGGCGCTGCGCGACGCCATCGGGCGCGCCGGTGCGGCCGAGGTGGCCATCCGCCGCGAGCAGCTTGACCGCGAGCTCAAGCGCGTGCTGGAGGAAAAGGTGGCGCAGTGGGGCGTCACCATCCTTTCCGTGGAAGTGCGCGACATCCTCCTGCCCAAGGAGCTGCAAGACGTGATGTCGCTGGAGGCCCAGGCGGAGCAGCGGAAGAAGGCACGCATCATCCTCATGGAGGCCGAACAGGACATCTGCGAGATGATGGACGACATGGGCGACACGTACGCCAAGAACGACGCCGCCCTGCGCCTGCGCGCCATGCACCTGCTGTACGAAAGCGTGCGCGAGACCGGCGGCACCGTGGTGGTGCCCAGCTCGTTCAGCGAAGGCTTCGGCGACGTGCTGGGCGACAACGTGAAGAAGGTCGTCGGAGGCGAGGTTCCACCTGCCCTCTAATTGGGGATCAATCGGCAGAGGTCCAGGCGGGCAGCCGCTCCTGACGGGAGCGGCTGGGCTAGGACAATTCCCTGCCAGATCGTTTCCCGAGTACGCAATGTTGTATTGCATTTGCAATACAACACCAAAAGAGGTATGCTGTAGGCGAATCCTGAAAGGAGGCTGTCTATGGCTGTTTCGGATACGGCCATGCCGCGTGTGCCTTTGTCGCTGAGGCTTCCTGCCCATGTGGTCGAATCGGTGAACGACTACGCGCGCGCCAGCAACATAAGCAAGACCGACGCCTTTCTTCATTTCGTCCTCAAAGGCATGGAATCCGAGAAATCGTCTGGTGCCCATGACCAGCTCGATCAGATCCAGTCGCAATTGCGGCAGATCAAAGCTCTCGTCGCAGCTGGAAAAGAAGGCACGCTGGACAGCGAGGCCCTGCTGGTGCGCAATGCCATCGCAAAAGCGGCAGAGAGTTTTCCGGCAATCGAGCGGGCCTACTTGTTCGGCTCCTTCGCGCGCGGGGAACACGATGAAGAAAGCGACGTGGACGTGCGTATCGAGCGTGACGAGTCGATGCCGTTCAACCTGCACGACCTTTTCCAGTTTGCAAAACGCATAGAACGAATGACGGGTCGCAAGGTGGACGTGGTGTCGACGAAGGATTTGAAGAACGAAAGCCTGGCCGCAGCCATTGAAAGGGAGAAGGTGCTGGTGTATGAACGCGCGCAGCGATGACCTGTCTCGGCTGCAAGAGATATACGACGTGGTCATGCAAACAAAGCGCCAAATGAGCGCGCTCGGGTTCACCAAGGACCGCTTCGTCGCGCCTGCGACCGATGCCGACGACCTCATAGCCGAGGGGATCATGAACCGCGTCCTTCGTGTGACCGAAGAGGCGGGCAAGCTTTCGGAGGACATCGCCGTGGAATACGGGTTCGATCGACATGCGGTGACGGGGGTGCGCAATCGCTTGGCCCATGCTTATGGGGAAGTGGACAGAGACATTATTTGGTCGGTTGTCACGGAAGACTTCGACGCCTTGCTGGAAGCATGCATTCGCTATTGCGAAGACAAAGGCTTCGACCTCGGCTGAGCAATGGGGTACGCGTGATTTCCTCCGGGTTGACGAGGGGCCTCTTGGAGGCGGGACGGCTGTCACCCTGTCGTGCGGATGAAGGTGCAGCGAGCCGCTCGCTCGAACTCTAATATCCTGAAAATAGCATAATGATTGGCTAAATTGTCATATGATAATCCTTGATAATCATATGACAATTTTGTATAGTGCACCTAGGGAGATTCGGCCGATCTCGCGAGGAAGAGTGGGGAGCGTTCCCGTACGAGGGCCGCTTTCAGGGATGGCGAGGAATCGTTTCCTTGAAGGTCCGGCGTGCTTTCGGCGAACCTTGACTGTCTGGGCGGATGTGGAAGCCGCTTGTCGCGAAGCGCATGGGGATGGCTCCACGGGGATTCTCGACATGTCTTTGAGGAGGAAAAATGTCAGAAGTGACTAGCCCGCAAGGCGGGCTCACGCGGCGAGGTTTTCTCAAGGCCGCTGGCGCGGCTGCAGGGGCCGTTGGGCTTGCCGGCGCTGCCAGCATGACCTCGGTCGATGGCTGGCTTGCCCCTGCGGCGGCCCACGCCGAACCGCAAGAGCGCGTCGCTCATCTGTGCCACCAGTTCCACTGCCTGACCGGATGCAACCTGAAATGCACCATCCGTGACGAGCGCGTTTCGCTCGTCGAGCCGAGCGACCTGGCCGAAAAGAGCCATCAAACCGTCTGTCTGCGCGGCATTTCCGAAGTGGAGCACATTTACTCGCAAGACCGCCTGCAGACCCCCCTGAAGCGTGTCGGCGAGCGCGGCGAGGGAAAGTTTGAGGCCATCAGCTGGGACGAGGCCATCCAGACCATCGCCGACGCGATCAAAGAGTCTCAGCAGAAATACGGCGAGGGGTCGGTGTTCATCCGCAAGTCAACCGAGGCCGGCATCGACTTCGAGTTCATCACCAGCCTGCTGCATGCCGATGGCGGCGGGAACTGGGGCCTTGACCGAGGCCAGGCCAACGGCACGGCAGCCACGTTCGGCGCGTTCAGTTACTGCCCGAACCGCTCCATCTGGGAGATGCCGAAGGCCTCGACCATCATCGAACTGGGACACAACCCGCTGGAGAGCGGCATCGTCTGGTCGCGCGTGCTGATGGACGCCAAGGAGGCCGGTTCCTACATTGTCACGGTGGATCCGCGCTTCACGGGAACGGCGGCGAAGTCGAACGAGTGGCTGCCCGTACTGCCCGGCACCGACGCCGCCCTCGTCCAAGGCATGATCAGGGCGATCGTCGACGAAGGCTGGTACGACGAGGAATTCGTGAAGGCGCACACTTCCCTGGTTCACTTGGTGGACCGCAAGACGGGCAAAAGCTACCGCAGCGCCACCGAAATGTGTCCCAATCCTGCAGTCGTGAGCATGGAGCCCGTGGGTGCGCCCTACGTGTGGGACGAGGTCACGAACGCTCCGCAACTCTACAATGCCGCCGACGTGCTGCCTGCTCTGGAGGGAACGTGGAGCGTCGACGGCGTGGAGGTTTCCACCGAGTTCACGCTCATGAAGGAGTGGCTGGCCGACTACCCCGTCGAGTGGGCGGCAAAGACCTGCGGCATCGACGCCGACACCATCGTTTCTCTGGCGGACCGCTACGCCAACAACGGCCCGGCCATCCTGGACTTCGGCTTGGGCGGTCCCGACAAGTACACGAACGCCGACGTGCTGGGGCATTCCAGCTCCATCCTGGTGGCCCTCACTGGCAACTACGGCAAGGAGGGCGCCGGCTTCGGCTTCTTCTTCGGGGGCATTGGCGCCGACGATCCGGCAGCCACGCTGAACGCCTGGACGTTGCCCGAAGAATACGGCACCACCGACGGCGGGGTGGCCATGTACGACATGCCCTACACCCAGAACAACATCCACGTGGCGCTGACCTTCGGAGACGCGTTCACGCTTGAGGCTGCGGCTGCGAACGACATGCTGGCCTGGGTGAAGAGCCTCGACTTCTTCGCCATCGTGGACATCTATCACTCATCTGCCGTGGACTACGCCGACATCGTTCTGCCGTCCTGCTCGAAGTTCGAATCCGAAGAGGACGTGAAGTCCCTGCGCGCCAGCTACGGACACGTGATGTTGGCTAACAATCTGGTCAAACCGTTGTTCGAGTCTAAGAGCGACCTGCAGATCGAGCGTTTGCTGGCCGCCCAGTGGGGCCTGGAGGACCTGCTGCCCGAATCCTACGAGGAGCTGGGCCGCTTTATGCTGGAGGGCGTGGAGGAACTGGATCCGAACATGAAGGGCATCACCTACGACGCGCTTCTGGAGCAGGGAGGCTGCATGCCCCTCCCCGGCGTGGGCGAGGACTATCGTGTGGACGGGACGGCTTCCGACCTGCCCACGCCTTCGGGCAAGATCGAATGCTACAACGACTACCTCTACGACTGGGGGCAGGCGTTTCCCGTGTACGAAGACGCCAACGAGGCTTTCGAGGCGAATCCTCTCAAGGAGAAGTACCCGCTGTACTTCATGCAAGGCAAGAGCCGCTACCGCATTCATGCGTACTACACGTCTTGCCAGTGGTTCCAGGAGAACTTCGGCCCCTATGTGAACATCAGCCCGGAAGACGCCGAAGCACGTGGTCTGAAGACGGGCGACACGGTGCGCGTGTTCAACGACCGTGGCGAATTCAAGTGCGGCCTGCACGTGAACCGCAGTCTCCAGCCAGGTGTGCTGTTTATGGCCGAGACCACGTACACGCGCTACTATCCTGAAGGGTTCCTGCAGAACGTGACGAACTCGGCGCGCCTGGAGCGTGGCTATGACATGTACTTCGGTCCGCAGATCCCCTACAACGACACGCTCGTGCAGATTGAGAAAGCGTAGGTGATGCGCCATGACGAAATGGGGAATGGCAATTAACAAGACGCGCTGCATTGGCTGCCAAACGTGCGCGTTCGCCTGCAAGATGGAGAACAACGTGCCTTCCGGCCTGCGCTGGAACCGCGTACTCACCGAGGGTTGCGACGTGGAAGACGGTGCGCTGGGAACCTACCCGGCCCTCAGCCGGGCATATCTGCCCATTGCCTGCCAGCATTGCGAGAACCCTGCTTGCGAGAAGGTTTGTCCGACAAGGGCCACCTACAAGGACGACAAGGGTCGTGTGCTCGTTGACTATGACAAGTGCATCGGCTGCCGTATGTGCATGGCTGCCTGCCCGTACAACGCCCGCGTGTTCAACTGGAACGAGCCGGTGCGTGATCCAGACTTCAACTACGGCGACAAAGACGTGCCGGTCCGCCCGAAGGGCGTGGTGGAGAAGTGCACCCTGTGCAAGGAGCGCACCGACCGCGGCGACGAGCCCATGTGCGTGGTGTGCTGCCCCACGAAGGCGCGCATTTACGGCGATCTGGACGACCCGGATTCCGAGGTTTCCCGTGCCATCCGCGAGCGTGGTGGCTACGTGCTGCTCGAAGAGCAGGGCACTCGTCCGCAAGTCCACTACTTCGACTAAAGGAGGCGCGAAATGACAACTTCCTCGAACGCGAATGCGCCCCGGTTGGGTGCTTCGGGCAAATTCAAAGCCGTCTGCGCCGTGCTGGCTGCTCTCGCGGTGGCGGGTATTGCGGCCTGGGTCTACCAATTGATGGGCGGCCTGGGCGTGACCGGCATGAACAACGGCACGTCGTGGGGTCTCTACATCGCCATGTTCATGTTTTTCGTGGGCCTTTCCGCCGGCGGCCTCATCGTCGCCTCGTCGGCCAGCGTGTTCCACGTGGCGCAGTACAAGAAGGTAGCCCTTCCTGCGGTTGTGCTTTCCACGGTGTGCATCTGCTGTGCGGGCATGTTCATCCTCATCGATTTGGGCGGCGTCCAGCGTGTGTGGCAGATGCTCCTTTCTCCCAACTTCGCATCGCCGCTCATGTGGGACATGTGCGTGATTACGCTGTACCTGGTCGTCAACATCGTGTACCTGCGCTTCATGACCTCGAAGAAGCCGGGTGCGGAGAAGAGGGTGGCCGTTCTGTCGCGATTCGCCTTGCCCATTGCCATTCTGGTGCACAGCGTGACCGCCTGGATCTTCGGACTTGAAATGGCAAAGGAAGGCTGGTATTCGGCCATCATGGCGCCGCTGTTCGTGGTGAGTGCCATGGACTCTGGCCTGGCGCTGCTGCTGCTTTCCCTTTTGGGGCTGGACAAGGCCGGATGGTTCAAGACCGACCACAAGCTAATTGCGAGTCTGGCGGGGCTTCTTGCCACCTGCGTGGCCATCGATGCCTTCCTGGTGGGTTGCGAGGTCCTCACCATGGCGTATCCGGGCGCTTCGGGAGCGGAGACGCTCGCCATCATGGCAACCGGTGCAACCGCCCCGTTCTTCTGGGCGGAAGTGGTCATCGGGTTGCTCGTGCCGTTCTGCATTCTCGTGTTCGCCAAGAACCGAGTCCGCATGGGCCTGGTGGCCTTGGCGAGCGCGTGCGTGGTGGCGGGGGTGCTGTGCAAGCGCATTTGGCTGCTGCTGACTTCGTTCGCGACCTTCAACGTTGCGGGCGCGCCGGGCGTTGCGGGCGGCTCGAGCCTTGCCGCGCACGCCGCAGGCGCCGACATGTGGGTGACGGCAAGCTCGTATGCGCCCACGTGGGTGGAACTGGTTGTTGTGGTGGGCGTGATCTCGCTGGGCGCGCTGGCGTTTCTGTTGTTGGCGCGTAAGCTGGTTCCGGCCGGCGTTGCGTTTGCTGGCGAGGCGGCATCGCGCACGTCTGGTGCCTTGGCGGTGGAAGGCGTGTAGGGCGTCGAACGGCCTGACGACAACGTGCGAAAAGGACAACCGGAAGGTAGGAGCATCATGGAGCGCGGATATGAGACGGACGCAGGGACTGGCGGCGTTGGCCGCAACGACGGCGCCATGGACTGGGAGGCGTTTGCCGATGTGTACGCCTTCGTGGGAAATTCCCTGCTCACACCCATGACCCGCACGTCCGACGTGGGCTTAAGCCCGTCGTTTTGGTCTGCCTTTCCCTTTGCGGAATGGCCCGAGGCGCAAGACGCCCTGAAGCGCCTGGCGGCCTTTGCCAAGGCGGCTTCGGCCAAGGACCATGCGCAGGCGGTGCAGGACTGCTCGGTGGAGTTCACCCGGCTGTTCGTCGGGCCGCCCAAACCTGCGGCCCCGCCGTGGGAGACCTTCTATCGCGCGGATGGCGTCACGGCCGGTTTCGGCCAGGCGACGTTCGCCATGCGTCAGCGCCTGCGCGATGCGGGGCTGGAGTTGCGAAACGAGAACAACCAGTACGAGGACCACATGGGCATAGAACTGCTGTACCTGTCGTGGATGTGCCGCCAGGTGCTCGAAGGGGGCGGCTCGGTGCAGGCTTCGGACGCGCGATCCTTCGCGCTTGCGCATCCCTTGGCGTGGATCGGGCGTTTCCGCGATGCGGTGGGCAAGGCCAGCCCGGACGGCTATTTTCATGCTCTGGTGGACCTTGCCTCCT
Organism: uncultured Gordonibacter sp.; assembly: GCA_904420575.1. Taxonomy (GTDB): domain Bacteria; phylum Actinomycetota; class Coriobacteriia; order Coriobacteriales; family Eggerthellaceae; genus CAJFUR01. The sequence continues at coordinate 11,086 of CAJFVW010000032.1, read as the reverse complement.
GTCTGCTGGAAGCCCAGGTTTCGCGGCTGTCTCCCAAAGCTGAGATGTGAGAAGGCCGCCGGCCCTGTCGCGCGCCGTGCAGGTGGGCGCGCGGCAGGGATCTCTCGGGTGCGTGGCGCGAAGGCTGAGGCGACGCGTTCAGATCGCTGTGAGCGCGGCGATGGGGAGCGGCCCTGCGGCGTCCATTGCCTCTTCGAGGCAGAAGACGGCGTACCAGGGCAGGTAGAGCACCTTGCCCCTCTTCTCGACATTGAGCCTTGAAAGCACGATGCCGCGCGGTATGCGGTATTCCGGGCTTTCGAGAAGCTGGTTCAGCTCCGCATGGGCCGGGGGCTTCCGCCCGACTTCACTTCGATGGGAACCACTTCGCCCAGGGAGTGACATCTTGCGAAGTTCTATTTCGCCATTTTCCTACATCTTGCAAAGTTTTAAAGGCATACCATTCTGCATCTTGCAAGGTTTATGAAATTGCGCTCGCGCATCAGTTGGAGGGCTGATACGTTTCCAGCAGCTGGCGCAATCCCGGATTCACGGTGAATTCGAAGGCGCGGTGCGTGCGTCGGCAGACCAGATAGCCGCGTTCGGCCAAGCCCAGCAGATCCGAACGCGCCGTGCCGTACGCCACGCGGTAGGTGCGCTGGTGGGGTGCGATGCGGAACACGGCCGCAGGGTTCTTCAACGCCACTTGCAGCACCATTCGTTGCCGATGGTTCAAGCCGATTCCCTCCTGCAGCGTTTGGTTGAACGCCTCGTCCTTTTCGATGGTTCGGCGCAGCTCGTCTTCTATGTCGTCCAGCTTTTGCCGCACCAGGTGCGCCATCACGCTCACCCACACGGTGTAGTCCACTTCGCCGTCGATGAGCTCTTCGGCATCCTCCAGCGTGGTCATGACGACCGGCGGTCGCAGCACGCCGTCTTCCCAGTCGCGACATGTCTTCATGATGGGCACGAATGCCAGAACGGGCAGACGCGATCTGCGGAACATCAGCTTCATGACGAGCGCCGACACCGATCCGTTCCACGACGGCAGCGGCAGGTTGCTCATGAACAGATGCCTCACGGCCATGGCCAGAAGCAGCGGATGCTCTGCGAACTCGAGCGAGTTCTGGTTGATCAGGTTCGTTATCAGCGACAAGGTGGCGGCGGAATCAAGGTTCTTCGGCTTCCACAGCCGCGTTTTCTGCGCGGACGTGCCTGTGGGCTGGCTCCCCACGCCCTGCGATACCTGCGCGTACACCTCCAGAATGAGTTCGGGCGTGCAGGGCCTGGCCACGTAGCGTTCGAGGTCCCAGATGGCCCGGTGCACGTTTTTCAGCAGGACCTCCTCGGGCTTTTCGGGCTCGCGCTCTCCCAGCAGCAGCTCGCGCGCCCTTTCGTAGCCCAGGTGCAGGCCGTCCCCGCGGATGATGGCGATGGCGTCGTCCACGTGCGCCTCGATGAGGAAATACGTGGTGTTGCGCGACTTGATGGCCGAATCGATCCAGGAATTTTCGTAGCAGCGACGGTTGATGTCGTCCAGGTCGCGCCGAAACGACCGGGTGGGGTAGTACCAGCCTATGCGCCCGGTGCCGTCGTGAAACGGCAGCTCGACGGCGGTGTGCCGCCGTAGCGCGTTCAGCGCGTCCCAGGCTTGCTCGGCGGTCAGGACCTTTGGCATGCGCATCGTGCGAAACTCGGACCAGGGCAGTGGGCGTTCTGCCGCCAGCTGGCGCAACTCGCAGAAGGCGGGATCGCGCAGTAGATCCAGCAGTTCGTCGGCGAATGCGCTTGCGCCTTTCCCCATCTTGCATCCCTCCGTATCCCGTCGGCCCCGCCTGTGCGCGGAGGTCGTTCTCGTCCTCCGCGTTTCGCTTGCGAGAGGTTCCGCCGTTGTCCTCTGTCCTCTGAAGCGGCTGGCAAGTAGGCGTGTTTTCGCCGTCGCATTTCGATGAATTACAACATAGCAAAAACTGATAGTTGACGCTATTGCTTTCGACAATTGAAGGCGATCTCGCCCGTTTTGCCCCAACAGGTCTTTGAACAGCTGAAACGTATCGCCTTCCCAAAGAGGGCTGTGCCGTTTTCACCGTTTTAACTATCAATTTTTTAGATATTGACAATTAAAGTGAGGACTTTATAGTGACACCCCGAAGAGCGCAGGTCGGATGGCTGCGCTGGGGACGGGCGGCTTTCAGGTCGCCTGCAAGAGGGAAGGGAGATTTCGATGAAGCGGGAACACACGCAGGCTGTTGCGCAGGAAAGCCAGGGCATGACGCGCCGCGGATTCATGGGGGCGGCGCTTGCGGGCACCATGGGCGTGGCCGCCGCCTCGCTGTTGGCGGGCTGTGGCGCTCCGGCGGCCGAGGGGGCCAAAGGCTCCGACGGCGATGCGGCTTGGGATCAGGAAGCCGATGTCGTGGTGATCGGCGGAGGAGCGGGCGGTCATGCGGCGGCCATCGAGGCGGCGAACGCGGGCGCGAGTGTCATCCTTCTGGAGAAGGCGAGCGCCGTGGGCGGCGACTCCGCGCTTTGCGACGGCATCCTGGGCGGGTACGGCACGAAGCTGGCTACCGCGCAGGGCATCGACGTCACGGCTGACGACATGTACGAATGGTTCATGGCTCATCCCGAATGGTACGGACCGAAGGATCCCGCCGTTACGCGTGTGAATGCCGAGAAGAGCGGTGAGACCATCGACTGGCTTCAGGATCAGGGCGTTCCGTTCGAGGAAACCGTTGCCCCGCGGTTCGGTTACACCGAGCTTCCCGTCATCCATCAAGTTGATGGACGTGGTGCCGAAATGATGCGCGTGCTGGGCGAAGTCGCCGCATCGGCGGGCGTGACGACGCTCACCGATGCGCCGGCCGCCGCGCTCGTCACCGACACCGAAGGGCGAGTCGTGGGCGTGCGGGCCAAGCAGGGCTCGTCCGAACTGCGCGTTCAGGCGAAGAAGGGCGTGGTGCTGGCTTGTGGCGGCTACTCGGGCAGCAACAGCATGCTGGCCACGTTGAATGCCGAATGTGCCAATCTCATGGCAGGGTCGAGTCCTTCTCTCACGGGCGACGGCTTGGCCATGGCCATGCAGATCGGCGCATATGCCACACGCATTTCCGACCTTCCGTTGATGAGTTCGCTTGCGGGGCTTGAATACAACGCCATCGTGAACGTGAACTACGCCGAGCGGCTCCATGGGCTGTGGCTGGACGCCAACGGCGAGCGTTTCTTCGATGAAGAGACGGAATACGAGAACCCCCTCGGCCACCGCGCCATCCTGCGCAAGCAGAACGAGCAGGGCTCGCCGGTCGTGCTGCTTCTGCCCACCACGCCCGAGCTGGAGGCCGTGCTGGCAACGAGGCCCTTGGAATGGGCGAAGGCCGACACGGTCGAGGAGGTCGCCCAGATGGTGGGCCTGGACGGGGCGAAGGTGAAGGCCACGGTGGACCGCTACAATGGGTTCTGCGAAGCCGGCCGCGACGACGACTTCGGCCGTCCCGCCGAATTCCTGGTGCCCATGACCGGCCCGTTCTACGCCTCGACGATCATGGTGAGCACGTCGGTGACCACGGGCGGCGTCAAGACGAACGACAAGGCCCAGGTGCTTAGGCTGCTTGTGGACGACAAGGGCGCGTCCACCGAACCCATCCCCGGCCTGTACGCCGCCGGCGTCGTGTGCGAATGGAACTGCGCTGCCGGCTGCACCGTGCTAAGCGCCATGACCTTGGGCCGCATTGCCGGCCAGAACGTGGCGGCAGGATAGGGCCCTCCCGCTGGCTTTCGGCTGCTGGCTGCCTTTGCCGTCGGCGGGGCGGCCCGCAAGCTCGCGCCCTGTTCTGCGCCCCTTGGCTATGACACCGTGTCATAGCCAAGGGGCGCTTTTTGTGCCATACTGGGCGAAGCGTTGGGCGGGCCGGGATGCGGCGCGCTTCTTCGGCGTCGGTTTTTCCGAACGCCTGGAGCCGCGAACCCTCCCGCCATTGGCCGGCGGCATCGTGTGGCGGCTCCATTGCGGGTTCGAGGGGAGGGGCAAGGGTGTTCGGCGTGTTCGTTGTGTTCTACCTGTTCCTTGGCGGAACGGGGGCGGGGGCCGTCGTGACCTGCTCGCTTGCCGACCTCGTGCTGGTCAGGCAGCCGTTCGGCACGAGCGCCTACGTCCAAGGGCCGTCGGTGCGTCCCGAAGCGCGCATCGTCGATTTCGGCTTCGTCGCAGGGTTCGCGCTGCTTGTTGCGGGCATCGCGTGCCTGCTTCTGGATTTGGGCCGGATCGACCGGGTTCTGAGCCTGTTTTTGAACCCGCAGCCCACGCTGCTCACGGTGGGCTCGTTCGCGCTGGCGGCGTTGGCCGTGCTCGCGGCGTTTCTCGCGGCGGTGCGCTTTCTGTACCTGCCGGGTGTGCGGCGCCCGGTGGTGGCGGTCGTGGAGGCGGGCGCCGTCGCGGTCGCGGCGGTGGTCATGCTGTACACGGGTCTGCTGCTGCAGACGGTGGGCGGCGTGGCGTTCTGGGCGACGCCGTTCGTGCCGGCGCTGTTCGTGCTCTCGTCGGTTTCGGGCGGCGCGGCGGTGGTGCTGGCAGGCGCGTTCTTCGTCGAGTGCGACGAGCGGGCTTCCTGGCTGCTGGGCAGGTTCGTGCGGGCGGACGTGGTGGTCATCGTGTTGGAGGTGGCGTGCGCGGCGGGTTTTCTGCTGTGGGCGGACGGCAGCGCGCATCCGGGCGTGCAGGCCTCATTCGCGCGGCTGGTGCAGGGCGATGCGGCTGCTGCGTGGTGGCTGGGGTTCGTCGCGTGCGGGCTTGCGGCGCCTTTGGCCTTGGAGGCGGCCTGCCTGCTGGGGGCGTGGTACGCCCGTGCGGGCGTGCGCGAACTCGAGCGGGAACGCATCGGCGCGGTTCTGGCCGTCGTGGCGGTGCTGGTGCTGGTGGGGGCGCTGTGTCTGCGCTGGTCGGTGACGGAAGCGGGCGTGCATCGGGAACCGGTGTTGGAAGAGGCGGCTCCGGTCGGCGTGCTGGCAGATAAGGACATGCGATACGTGAGGGAGACATGGCGACCAAACGGGAGAAATGCAGCTCAAGTGCCCTGTTCGAGCTTGACGAGAACAGCAGCATCCCCATCTGGCTGCAGCTGAAGAACCGATTCATCTATCTCATCACCTCGGGCTATTACCTGCCGGGAGACCAGCTGCCCACGGTGCGTGGCCTCGCGGCGGACGTCGAGGTCAACTACAACACGGTGAGCAAGGTGTACATGAGCCTCGAACAGGACGGATACATCCAGTCCAAGCGTCGCCAAGGCGCTTTCGTGTGCGACGTGAGCGACAAGCCGGGCGTGAACATTGCCTCCACGGCGGAAATCGTGACGGTGGAATACCTCAAGCGCTGCTTCGAGCTGGGAATGTCGCTGGAGGACGTGGAGGCGCAGTTCTATGCCAGCCTTCAGGATGCCAAGGCCAAGCGGGACAAGGGAGAGGAAGCGAAGGACGATGAAGCGAACGAACACACAGCCGAGCGCGCCCCTGCCCGGATCGTCGTTTTCTCCGGATGCGCGGAAGATACCGAACAACGTCCAGCTGGAAACGGGGCGTAGGCGCTCGTCGCGCAACGGGGCCGTGATCTTCGGCCTCGTGGTCTTCGCGCTGGCCGTCGCCGTCGTGCTGGCGGTGGCGCAGATGGCGTTCGGAAACATTGGCGTGGGCGCGCTCGTGCTGGCCGCGGTGGCCGGCTGGCTTGCCGTCTCGTCGGTCCATATCGTGCTGGAATGGGAAAAGGCCGTCGTGCTGCGTCTGGGCAAGTTCAACCGCGTGGCGGGGCCTGGCGTGGTGTTCACGTGGCCCATCATCGAGTTCTACACCCTGCGTGTCGACCAGCGCGTTTCGGCCACCTATTTCGGCGCCGAAGAGACGCTGACCAGCGACCTGGTGCCCATCAACGTGGACGCGGTGGTGTTCTGGATGGTCTTTTCCGCCAAGAAGGCGTGCGTCGAGGTGGAAGACTATGCCGCGGCCGTCTCGTGGGTGGCGCAGACCGCCATGCGCAAGGCCATCGGCCGGGCGACGGTGGCCGAAGTGGCCATGCGCCGCGACCAGCTTGACGCCGAGCTGAAAGAGGCGCTGGAGGAAAAGCTTTCGCCATGGGGCATCGACATCATCGACGTGGAAGTGCGCGACATCGTGGTTCCCAAGGAGTTGCAGGCGGCCATGGCAGCCGAAGCCGTCGCCGAGCGCAAGAAAAACGCCCGCATGGTTCTGGCCGAGGTCGAGCGCGACATTTCGGAGATGCTGAAAGACGCTTCCGAAGTGTACGACGGCGACCAAGACGCCCTGCGCCTGCGCACGATGCATCTGGCCTACGAGAGCGTGGAGAAGTCCGGTGGCACGCTGGTCATCCCCAGCGCGTTCTCCGAAGGCTTCGTGGATCCGTCGGGCGCCGTAGGTGGTGCGGGTGGGGCGGGAGGTGCAGGGGGCCCGGGGAGCGCAACGGGCGCGGGGGGCACGGTCTAAAAAGAAATTTCGTTATATAACTAACGAAATTTCCGGAAAAAATGTTACAATCATAACGAAATTTCCTTTTAAGGCTATGAAAGCAGTGCGTCATGAAGCGAAAAATCGAACAAGCACTCTGCGATTGGAGCCATGCCATAGGCAGGAAGCCCTTGGTTGTCAACGGTGCACGCCAAGTGGGAAAGACGTATTCCGTCCTGGCGTTCGCCCGACAGAACTTCAAACGCGTTCTTCACATCGACTTTTCCGCCCAGCCGCTGTATTGCGCCCTTTTCGAGTCGGACATCACGCCGGCAGCCCTTCTTCCGCAGATAGAAGCATTGTCGCGAACCACCGTGGACCCCGCCGACACCTTGCTGTTCTTCGACGAGGTGCAGGCGTGCCCCCGCGCGCTCACTTCGCTGAAGTACTTCTGTGAACAGGCGCCCGAATACCCTGTGATTGCGGCGGGCAGCTTGTTGGGCGTTGCCCTGGCCCGGAAGGATTACTCGTTTCCCGTCGGCAAGGTGGACCTGCTGCACCTTTACCCGTTGGACTTCGAGGAGTTCCTGTGGGCCATGGGAGAAGAGGCGCTGGTGCGCCTGATCCGGGACTGCTTCTCCCGCGACGCCCCCTTGAACCTGCACGAACATGCGCTCGACTGGTATCGAAAGTACGTACTGGTGGGAGGTTTGCCCGAGGCGGTGCAGACATACGCGCTTGGTCAGGCCTTTCCGCAGATCAGAGGTATTCAGGATGCGTTGACCGACGCATATCTCGCCGATATGACGAAGTACGCAAGCCCCATCGACAGCGCGAAGATCCTCAACGTGTGGCGAAGCGTGCCGGAGCAATTGGCGAAGGAGAATCACAAGTTCCAGTACGCGACCATTGCGTCCTCGGCCCGGGCGCACCAGTACGAAGCGGCCATCAATTGGCTTCAAGCTGCTGGCCTGGTCATGTACTGCTACCGGGTGGACGCGGGCGTTCGTCCGCTCAAAGCCCATGTCGAGCGTGATTTCTTCAAGCTGTATCTGTTCGACGTGGGGCTGTTGTCTGCGCTGCAGGGCGTTTCGGCGGACGACCTGCTTCCGGCGTCGGACAGGAATGCGCGTTTGCGCGGGGGCATTGCGGAAAACTACGTGATGCAGCAGTTGCAGGCGGCGGGCATGTTCGCGTGCTATTGGGGAACGACAAGCAAGTCGGAAGTGGACTTCGTCGTGCAGAAGGGGAACGACGTGATTCCCATCGAGGTGAAGTCGGGCGGCAACGTGTCGTCGCGCAGCCTGGAAGCCTATCGCAAGGCATACCGGCCTCCCTACGTGATGCGTCTCTCCACCAAGAACTTCGGGCGAGAAGGGGGCGTCAGGAGCGTCCCTCTGTACGCGGCGTTCTGCATCGGATAGAAAAGTGTTATCTACAAAATAGAATAGTGCTGTCATAGTTTGTCATACACAAACCATTGCCTTTCACAAACATGTATGGCAAACTATGACAAACAGAATCCGGCCGGTTCTGACATTGGTGGGGAATATCGGGGATACGACGGGCTGATTCGTCCGGGGTTCGCAAGCAAGGCGGAAGAGGCGTCAGCGCGCAAGGCGCGATATGCGCGACGATGCCATGTCACTTTGCAGGTGGGTTTCGCACGGCTTGGCCAGCGATCGTTGCCAGAAGGGGAACCGAGTTGCCGCAGCGCTGAAGCGTCGAAGCGCTAGGATGCCGAAACGCCGAAGCGTCTCCTTCGTCCGAATTCCTCGAAAGCATTCTTTTCTCGAAGAATGGAGGAGGAGACATGTCAGGAGCGAATGGTTCGCGATCCGGGCTCACGCGCCGGAGCTTTCTGAAAAGCACCGGCACCGCGATGGGCGTTGTGGCCGCAGCTGGTGTGGCGGGACCCTCGATGACGGCTCTTGCGGCGCAAGAGGGGGACGCGCAGGGTTCCGGCAACGAAGAGCAGTTGTTCAGCTGCATGTGCCGTTCCAACTGCATGGGGTCATGCCGCTACTACGCGCACGTGCGTGATGGGAAACTCATGAAGCTGACGCCGGCCGAGTATCCGGTCGAAGGCTACCGCGGAAGCTGCCTCAAGGGCCTTGCGTACATCGAGCGCATCTACAGCCCGACGCGCGTCAAGTACCCCATGCGGCGCGTAGGTGAGCGCGGAGCGGATCAGTGGGAGCAGATAAGCTGGGACGAAGCCATCCAAGAGATTGCCTCCAAGTTCACGGAAATCAGCGAGAAATACGGTCCGAAGGCCGTCGTCTTCGACTCCGCATCAGGGCAGTACGGGTTCCTGAACGGAATCTACAATCCACTTGGCCGCTTGTCTGGCGTGATGGGGGCCACGAAACTGGCGGTCAGCTACGACTATGCTGCCGGGCATGGAATCGACCGCGTGCTGGGCACGGGCGATTGGTCCTACTGCAACGAGCCGAACAGCGTGATGGATTCGTCTCTCGTGGTAATCTGGGGAACCAACCCCGTCTTGTGCGCTCCCCAGAACTGGCGTTGGATTCAATGGGCGCACGAGAAGGGGACGCGCATCATCGACATCGATCCCATCAAGTCGGCCACGGCGCACAAGGCCGACGAATGGATTCCTGTGACACCCGGTCACGACGGCTATCTGGCGCTGGCCATGTGCAACTATCTCATTGAGAACGACCTGATAAACACCGAGTTCCTTCTGGAGAAGAGCACGGCGTGCTTCCTCGTCCGCCGCGATACGCTGAAACATCTGCGCAAGAGCGACTACGAGGAAGTCCCCGTGGATTCCGCCACCAAGAAGCCCGTTGACGATTTCTACGTGTGGGACAACGCCACGGGCAACATAGCCCTTGTGGGCGAGGCGCAGGACCCGGCGATGGAGGGGTCGTTCGCCACGTCAGACGGCATCGAGGTCGATACGGCGTTCTCCCTGCTCAAAGAGCAGCTGAAACAGTACAGCATTTCCAAGGCGAGCGAACTCACGGGGGTTCCCGAGGAACGCATCGTGAAGCTCGCCGAGGAATTCGCCGGCGAGCGGGCGGTGTCTGTGAACATCACCTATGGCCTCGACCATTACGTGAACGGCTACCAGAACACCTGGGCCATCGCGACGCTTCTGGCCCTGACCGGGCAGTGCTGCCGCGACGGCGCGGGGTTCACCGGCGTGTTCACGGCGACGTACTCGCCCAACACGCTGGCCATCTGGGCGGGAACGCCCGAATTCAAGGCATTGAATTCCCAGATTCCCAACGGCTTGGTGGCCGAGGTCTTCGGTTCGCAGAAGCTGGAAGGTAAGGATTACCCGCTGAAGGCCATGATTTCGTATTGCTCGAGTCTGTTGAGCAACCAGCCGTCCCAGAAGGAGTGGATGGAAAAGGTCCTTCCCAATATGGAGTTCTGGGTGGTGCTCGACACGGAATTGAACGATTCGGCCCGCTATGCCGACATCGTCTTGCCGGTCGCCTCGTGGTACGAGAAGGAAGACGTGCGCGTGGCGTACAACAACCCCTACATGACGATAAACGAGAAGGCGATCGAGCCTTTGTACGAGTCGAAGCCCGAATGGGAAATCGCCAGCCTGATAGGCCGGGCGATGGGGTACGAGGCGTCGTTCCCCGAAGACTGGGGGGCGGACGACTGGATGAACCTGCTGTTCACTGACGCCGTCTCCAAGCAGCGGGGCTACACCCTCGAACGCCTGAAGAAGGAGAAGGTGATCCAGTTCACCACCACCGAGGTGGGCGAACCCCACATCAGGGGAAAGAGCGCTCCGCTGCCTACCGAATCGAAACGCGTCCAGCTGTACTGCGAGAACCCGAAGCCCCGTCTGAATTGGGGGCAGGACCTTTCCGGGCGCGAGCCTAAAGAGCACATCGTCTACTACCAGCCGCCGGAAGAGGCGGGCGCCGACAACCCCTTGGCCGAGAAGTACCCGCTCGTGTACCTTCAGGAACACGCGCGTTTCCGCGTGCACATCCAGTGGTGGGAGACTCCCTTGCTGCGGGAACTCGATCCCGAGCCGCTTGCCAAGGTGAACGGGGCGGACGCCGAAGCGCGCGGCGTGAGCAACGGCGACATAGTGGAGGTGTTCAACGACCGGGGCCATGCGGTGCTCAAGTGTCTCGTTGACGAGTCCATAGCGCCGGGCGTCATATCCATTCCGAAGGGCTGGCAGAGAAACCAGTTCATCGAAGGCAGCTACCAAGAGATGACGCAGCCGAAAATAGACCCGTATCCCGCGGCGTCTTCCTTCTATGACAGCCGAGTCGATTTCAGGAAGTGGGAGGGCTAAGAGATGACGCATTATGGATTCGCGGTGGACACGCGGCGCTGCATCGGGTGCCACACCTGCTCCGTCGCCTGCCGCATCGAAAACAACCTGCCCAAGGGAATCTGGTGGAATAACGCCCTCACCGACGGCGGCGAGAACATGGACACCCCGTCCGGCGTGTTCCCCAATGTGAAAATGAGCTACGTGACCGTGGCCTGCCAGCACTGCGAGAACCCCGCGTGCGTGAAGGTGTGCCCCGTGGGCGCTACCTACAAGGACCCGGAGACCGGCGTGGTGCGCCAGGACTACGACAAGTGCATCGGCTGCCGCATGTGCATGGCGGCCTGCCCCTACACGGGCGTGCGCTCGTTCAACTGG
>CAJFVW010000031.1 GCA_904420575.1 uncultured Gordonibacter sp. | reverse complement strand
GACGGCTCCATCTCGCTCGAGCGCATGGTGCAGGTGTACAACGCCGACTTGGCGAACACCTGGGGCAACCTCTGCAGCCGCGTGTTCAATATGACGAAGAAGTACTTCGACTCGCAAGTGCCGGAGGTGCCCGCCGAAGTGCTCGCGAAGGAGAACCCGCTGCGCGCCATTTCCGACGAGCTGTATAAAGAGTACGACGCCGCCCTGGGCGCCGCCGACTTCACGCGCGCGGCCGCCGCGGTGCAGAAGCTGGCCAGCCGCGTGAACCTCTATGTGGAGGAAAGCGCGCCGTGGAATCTCGCGAAGTCCGAGGAAACGGCTGCCGAGCTGGCCGAGGTCATCTACAACGCGCTCGAGGCCATCCGCATCGTCGCGCTGTATATGGCGCCCTTGATGCCAAACACGTCGGCCGAGGTCTTCCGCCGCCTGTCGCTCGGCGACATCGCGGCCGTCAAGGACATCGAGGCCGCGACGGCCTGGGGCCAGCTTCCGGCCGGCAACCACGTCGAGATCGGCGACCCGCTGTTCCCGCGCCTGGACCTGGACGTGGTCGATCTGAGCATGGAGTAGGATCGTTCCGCCGTTCTCCGAACGGCGGAACTGCTCGACGCGGTGGCTTTTCGTGGTGCTCGATCTTCGCTCGACGCTGCGAGCTTGCGTACTGAAGTGCGCGTCGCCCGAGTCATCCCACGGATTCGAACATCACGGAAAACCTTGCTGACTGATTTGGATCAATGAAACCGAAAGGACGTGACCGCTCATGGTTGGCGAAGTTCGGACAGAGCCGGTTTTTCACGACACGCTGTTCCGCCAGAAGCGCAAGAAGGGGGAGTACCGCATGGTCGATGCGCCCCGATTGGAGGCGCCCGTGGCCGACACCCACGCGCACCTGCAGCTGCTGCCGGACCCGGCGCTGGCGTTGGCTCGCTGCGCCGCGCATCGGGTGTCGTTCGTGTGTACCATCGTGGACGCGTTCGAGGACGGGACGACCACCTTCGACGACCTGCGGTCGTGGATCTTCGAAGGCGCGGTGGACGTGCGCCGGCTCGTGCGCACCTGTTGAGGAGAGCCTTCTCCGTGCGTGCCACGGATTCGCATAGCAACCGGGTGCCACCCGCACAACGCCAAGCACTACGACGACGCGTTGGAGGCCGCGCTGCGCGAGCGGCTGGCCGATCCCCGCGTGTGCGCGGTGGGCGAGATAGGGCTGGACTACCATTACGACTTCTCGCCGCGCGACGACCAAAGGCAGGCGTTCCGCCGGCAGGTGCGCCTGGCGAAGGAGTGCGGGCTGCCCGTCGTGCTGCACGTGCGCGAGGCGCACGACGAGGCGTTCTCCCTCATGCAGGAGGAAGGCTTTCCCGAGGCGGGGACGCTTTTGCACTGCTTCAACCTGGACTGGGCGACTCTGGAACCATGGGTGGAGGCCGGCTGCCACGTGGCCTTCGGCGGCCCGCTCACGTTCAAGAAGGCCGACGAGGTGCGGGAGGCGGCGTCGAAGGTGCCGCTGGACCGCCTGCTAACCGAGACGGACGCGCCCTACATGACGCCCGAGCCCATGCGCGGCATGGTGTGCGGGCCCGACCACGTGCTGTTCACGGCCGAACGGCTGGCGGAAGTGCGTGGATGCGCGCCGGGGCCAAAGCGGGCCGCCTTTTTGCGGCAACTCCTGGCGAACGCGCGCGAGTTGTTGGACCGCGACCCGACCCCCTGGCAACAGGAAGCGGCGCGCGAGTTCTATGCAGAGGCGTTTGACGAGCTGTTCGCCAAGCCCGGTGTGCCCTACCGCAGCCGCAGCGCGCGGCACGAGGAGGCGCGCGCGGGCGCCGGAGAGGCGGGGTACGCGCGTGCGGTGCCCGGGCGCGAAGGAATGAGCAGAGACGACGTGAAGGAGCGGGGACAGGGATGAACCGACTGATCATCGTGGGATCGCCGCGGGTAGACGGGCGCAGCGCGGCGCTTGCCGAGCAGCTGTTCGAGGCATGCGTCGAGGACTGTCCCGAAGACGAGGTGGCGCTTGCGCCGGTGGCGACCCTGGACATCGGGGGATGCCGGGGATGCGACCAGTGCCGGGAAACCGACGAGGGCGGCGCGCACCGCTGCGTGATCGAGGGCGACGACATGCGGGAGCTCTACGCGCTCCTGGACGATGCCGACGAGCTGGTGGTGGTTTCGCCGGTGTACTTTGCCGGGCCGCCCGCCCAGCTGAAGGCGCTGCTCGACCGCCTGCAGCCGTACTTCTGGTCCGATGCGCGCGCGGGCGCGAAGCGGCCTGCCGTGCTGCACGTGGTGGGCGAGGGCGGCGACCCGCACGGCTTCGAGCCTTTGGTGGGCATCGTGCGCTCCGCGCTCGCCTGTGCCGGCTTCACGCTTGAGATGGTGTACGACTGGGTAGGCAAGATCGACGAGAACGGCCAGATCACAGCCGAAGCCGACGTGCGCGACGCCGCCTGCGAGGGACAGCGCCGTGCCTAGCCTCTCTCCGCTTGCGTCTCCGTCCGCCACGCGTGCCGTGCTGGAAGCCCATGGCTTGGCCGCCAAGAAGGCGCTCGGCCAGAATTTCTTGGTGAACGACGGCGTGCTGCAGAAGATCGTTGCGCTGGCCGACGTGGGCCCCCAAGACGTGGTGCTGGAGGTGGGGCCGGGCATCGGCACGCTCACCATTGCGCTTCTGAAGCACGCGGCCCGCGTGGTGTCGGTGGAGCGCGACGCCGATTTGCCCGCCGTGCTCGCCGACACGTGCGCCCCGTGGGCCGACCGGTTCGCGCTGGTGGAGAAGGACGCGCTCGCACTCGCCGAGGACGACGTGCGGGCGGCGCTGGCAGGCGTGGCGACGTCCCCGGCCGAGCGGGCAGACAAGGCAGGGGAGCTTGTGTGCAGATTCGGCGCACCGTCGGGCAAGCCTGACGTGATTGTGGGCGGGTCTATTGGAGAGGCGGGAGCGTCGGTGAACGCGTCCGGGCTTGTGGGCATGCCGAACAAGTTCGTGGCCAACCTGCCCTACGCGGTGGCCGCCACGCTCGTGCTCGACTACTTCCAGCGGTTCGCCTGGCTGGAGAGCGCCACGGTCATGGTGCAGAAGGAAGTGGCCGACCGCATGGCGGCGCATCCGGGATCGAAGGACTACGGGGCCTTCACGGTGAAGCTTTCGCTGCATGCGCGCCCGAGCGGCCGGTTCGCGGTGGGCCCGAACAACTTCTTCCCGCCGCCGCGCGTGGATTCCGCCGTGTTGCGCCTCGATCGTTCGACGCCGCTCGACGAGGCGGGCCGTCCTCTCGACGCCGCCGTGGTGCGGGCGGCCGCCACCATGGCGGATGCCGCGTTCGCGAACCGTCGCAAGACGCTGGCCAATTCGTGCAAAACCTACTTCGCCGGCAAGGGCGAGGGGGACATGCGGGTTGCCGCCGCTCTGCCGCACCTGTTCGAGCAGGCGTCCGTCGATCCACGGCTGAGGGGCGAGGCGCTGCAGACCGCCGACTTCGTCCGCCTGGGCAAGGCGCTTGTCGATCTGGGAGGGTAGGGAAGGAAACGCGTGCGGCCCGGCGAGGCACGGTCCCATCGTGGCGGGTCCGCGTCCTGCGCCACGGTTTGGCTGTGCTTTCTCAGGCAAGGTGGTCACTGCATTCAACGTGAAGTTGTGGCTTCCAATCGACAATTTCCCAGTTCACGAACGAGCGCGCTCGCATCGTCGCCAAATGGTATCGAAATCGTTACAGTATTGGGGAGCGTCCGTGCAGATTCTGTAGAGTATTGACGGGCGTGGTATAATTCCAGGCTGTTATCTGTATGCGGTACTACACGCGAGAAAGAGTGAGCATGGATTTAGCCAAACAAGCCAAAATCGTCGACTCCATTCATGATACGTTACATGACTTCGTCGGTCAACGCTTGAAAGTGCGCGCCAACATGGGACGGTCGAAAATCGTCGAGAGCGAAGGCGTGCTTATGCAGGTGCACCCGCAGCTGTTCATCATGGAGGTCGACCGCAAGCGCGGCCGCACGGCCCGTCAGTCCTACCAGTATGTCGACGTCCTTACGGGCATGGTGGAATTGTCGCAAAACGGAGAGCCGCTGTTCGAGCCCTTCATCGAAGAGACTCCGCTGACGGGCATGGAAAAGCCCGAAGACTTGCTGGAGGAAAAGGTCCTGTCGTAGGGTTGTCGCGAGGCCTTTGCCGCGAGGGGCCAGGTTGCAGGACCGTCAAAAGCGCACGTGTGCCCTTTTGACGGATTTGCCGGTGTCGAACGTCGCTTCAAGACGAGGACAGGGCAACGGCGCTCTTCGTCCGATGGATTTGCCGTTCGGCGGCATGTCTGCTCGTGCATTGTGTGCATTTGCAGAATGAGGGTTTGACAAACGTCGGTGCAACCGGCAAAATAAGACCTCGCGTAACAGCGCACCATACGTGGGGATGTAGCTCAGCTGGGAGAGCATCACGTTCGCAACGTGGGGGTCGTGGGTTCGAATCCCATCATCTCCACCACGTAAACTCAAGGCAGGTCGGGAAATCGGTCTGCCTTTTTTGTTTTTCGGGTTGAGCGGATACGAAGCTGCGGATTTACCGGTAGAACCGTCTGTCTTTTGTCGTCCCCTTCGTTTGGAGAGCCCCTTCTTTAAGGTACCGTCAAGAATCTTGCGCACTTTTCCGACAGCCTCATAAGCCCGCCGTCCGGTGCGGCTACCCCTCCAGCAGAGTCACGT
>CAJFVW010000030.1 GCA_904420575.1 uncultured Gordonibacter sp. | reverse complement strand
TCTTCAAGACGTGGATCCAGCCGCCCTCCACGTTCGTCGGCGACCCCATCAGCCTTCACCAGTCGGGCGACGTGACCGAAGAGTAGGTGTCAGGCCGCCGGACGGCAACGGTGGTCGGACAGGCAGAGGCGACGTGTGGAGCCTGGCGCCGCACGCACGCAGGCATCGTGCGTGCAGGCAGGCTCCGCAGCGGGCACTGCATGCGGCAGGTGCCTGCACGCGGGCCCGGTGACACGCGGGCCTGGTGGCTTGCGGGTTTAGCGGGCAAGCAGCGACGCGAGCCGCATGCGCAGCTCGGTCGTGAGGCGCAGGCTTTCGCCGACGTAGCGGTCGAAGGATCCGTAGACGCCGTCGACTTCGTCGAAGAACGCCTGCAGATAGGAGGGGCGTGCTTCCAGAAACGACCGGAGGATGGCCCTTTCGCCGTCGGTCATGCCCTCGCCCAGCTGCCGCTCCTCTTGCGCGATGCGTGCGGCGTTGACGTCGTTGGTGGCCAGGTAGTCGGCCATCGCGTCGTCCGGATGCATGCCGCTTGCGCGCATGAGCACGGCGCACAGCACCCCGGTGCGGTCCTTCCCGTTCACGCAGTGCACCAGGGCGGGCGCCCCTTCGGCAGCGATGGAGCGCAGGGCGCGCCCGATGAGCGGGTATTCCCGCGCATAGCGGCGGTAGTTGCGCAGCATGCGCTCTTCCGGCTTGCCGTACTCTCCGATCACGCCTGCCACCAGGCGAGACCGTGCGTCTTTGCGCCGATGCTCGGTCGAGGGCTCCAGGGCGATGGTCTTGGTGCCCACAAGGTACGGTTCCCGGTTGGCGGCCACCTCCCACTGGTTGCGGATGTCGTAAATGGAGGCGATGCGCAGTTCGTCCACCAGGAAGGAGGCCTCTTCCTCGCCGATGCCGACAAGTTCGCACGAACGGAAGAGGCGTGCTTCCCGCAGTGGCCCACCTCCGATGGCGCGCAGGCGGAATCCGCCGAACGCCTCGATCCCGCCCGTGCCATCGCCGGGCGCGGGCGGGACGCCGGCAGCCGCCGGGACGCTAGGCGCGGCAGGGACGCTAGGCGCGGCAGGGACGCTAGGCGCGGCAGGGACGCCGGGGGCCGCCGGGGCACCGTGGGCGGCGGGGACGCCGGGCGCGGGCGGAGTGCCGGGGCCCGCCGCGTCGCCCGCGCCCGGCGATGGCCCGGATGCGTCAGCCGTCTGCGCTCCGACCGGCCAAGCGGCTTTTCCGGGCGCCGTCCTCACGGGCGCACCTCGAAGGCATAGCTTGCGACCAGTGCCGACGCGTTGCCTTCGCCGTCGATGGCGCGCGCTTTCAGCAGGTAGCGTCCCGGTTGCGTGGGAATATAGGTGAAATGCCAGTTCACGCCTTTGTCTGCCACCGTGCCGCGCGTCTCGTACGTCGTCCAGGTGGCACCGTCGTCCAGCGAGAACTGCATGGCGGCGACGTTTCGTTCGAAGTCGTCCACGTAGCCGTCGAACGTCACCGGTTCTCCCACGCGGTGAACGGGCCGCTGCACGCCCGGAGCGCCCGAAGCGCCCGGAGCGCCGCCTTCTTCGCTGGCGGGCGCCCGCTCTGGCGTCGAACTCGATGCTCGGTCTGTCATTCTGGCTCCGTTCCGTGCCGTGTCAGGCGGCCCTTCGCCTGCGAGCTCGCGCTTTGGCCGGCAAGGGAATGCCGAAGCGGGCGCGTCGCGCGCGGCCCGGCTTCGTCTATGGCCGCGCTTCGAAGGCTTTCACTATACTACCATTGTTTGCTGCCGCCGTTTGACTGGCATGACGGCTTGCAAAGGACGCCAGGAAGGAAGCGACCATGGACATTGACCCGCTGCCCGAAGTCCCGGGAGGGCTCTCCGTCGTCCTTGCGGATCCTCCGTGGCTGTTCGGCGAGGCCGGCGCCTCCATCCTGCAGCTGGCTGTCGCGCACGACTGCCCCGCCAAGCGGACGCGCGACTTTCCGAGCCAGGCCGACGCGGTCTTCGGGGCCACAGGGGCCAAAGATGTGCAGGATCTTTGAAGAAACCCGGGCAAAAACCGGGGGGGGGGGGCGCTCCTTGCCGTTTCAAAGTCGCTGCGCTTCTGTTAAACTGTCGTTATCATCGGAGCAGCACCAAGGGAAGGGGCCTGCGCCCGGCGCTGGCCCCTTCGTCATGGGTTGTGCGCAATCGGCGGGGCTTGAGCGGCCCGCTGCGAACGGATAGAGACGCGTCTTATGGGCTTTACGGCATCTTCATATGATCGGGAACACGGCAAGGTCGCCCTTCTGAAGGCATTGGCGACTTGTCTTTTCCCTGCCCCGGAAGACTGCACGGGGGGGGGGCTTCTGAATGAAGGAGCCCTTCGACCAAGGAACGGATGGCCTTTCGGGCCGTTCGCGCAGGGCGGCGCACGGCGCTGAGCCCTCCGGCCACGCCCGCGGCGCGGCGCACGGTGCCGAACCTTCGGGCCGCAGTGCGCAACGGTCAGACACGTCCGTCTCCGGCCATGGCGCGCGGCACAGCGCCGACGCCTCCGTCGGCTCGCGGCGTGGCGCGCCCGCACCTGCGTCCGACGCTTCGGGCTTTCGACCTGCGGTGCCCCTTGGCGGACAGGCGCGTGACGGCCGCCGGTTTTCGGCATCGAAGCCGCAGGCAGGAGGCTCTACCGCTTCCGGACAAGCCTATGGCCTGCGTCCTGCTCCGGACCTGACCAAGACCGAAGACATCATCCGCGTGCGCAAGAAGCGCAAGAGGCCGAGCAAGGGCAAGAAGGCCGTGCTCGTCACGCTGATAGCGCTCGCGTGCGTGCTGGGGCTGACTGGCGGCGCCGTCGCCCTCTACGTCAACTCCCTCAACCAGGCCCTGTCCTTCGACGACAAGGAAGAGGAAAGCCAGCTGCGCGCCGTGCTTGCCGCGCCGACGCCGGAAGCCAAGGAAAAGCCCTTCTACCTGCTGCTTCTGGGCTCCGATGCGCGCGAGGGCGACGAAGTGTCACGCTCGGACGTGATGATCCTTCTGCGCGTGGATCCCGAAAGCGGCCAGCTGACCATGGTGTCCATCCCGCGCGACACGATGGTGGATCTGCCTGGTCACGGGCGTTCCAAGATCAACGCCGCATACGCCTATGGGGGCGCGTCCGGGGCCGTGGAGGCCGTGAACAAGTTCGCCGGCGTTCCCATATCCCATTACGCCGAAATCCATTTCCAGGAGCTCGAGCAGCTGGTGGACGCGCTGGGCGGCGTGTGGGTGGACGTGCCCGTGTCCAACGACCAGACCGGCAGCTCGAACACCGGCATGGAACTGGAAGCGGGCGAGCAGCTGCTCACCGGCAAGCAGGCGCTCGCCTTCGCACGCGAGCGCTATGGATACGAGCGCGGCGACTTCCAGCGCGCCGACAACCAGAAGATCCTGCTGCAGGCCATCATCAAGCAGGTGCTGTCCTTGTCGCCCATCGACCTGCCGGGCACCATCCAGCAGCTGGCGTCCTGCGTGACCACGGACTATTCCATCACCGACATCATAGCCTTGGCGCAGAGGTTCCAGGAGGCCGGGTCCGTCTCCTTCTATTCCGCCACCGTGCCTTCTTCCACCATGACGTTGGACAGCGTGTCCTACGTGGTGACCGACCAGGCTGCTTGGACCGACATGATGCAGCGGGTG
>CAJFVW010000029.1 GCA_904420575.1 uncultured Gordonibacter sp. | reverse complement strand
GGTGCGCGACGAGGCGCACCGCTTCGCCATCACGTTCCACCGCGAGCTGCGCGGCAAGGGCATGACGGCCTCCATCCTGGACGACGTCGTGGGCATGGGCCCCGTGCGCAAGAAGGCGCTGCTTTCGCACTTCAAGTCGTTTCGGAACCTGAAATCCGCCACGCTCGAGGAGATCAAGGAGGCCCGCGTCGTGCCCGCGGAGGTGGCCGAGGAGCTCTACCGCGTGCTGCAGCAGTATAATAGGGAGCGGAAGGACGAACGCGTGGTGGGCGAAGCGACCGAACAGGCGGAGGCCGACGGCGCGGACCCTGCGATTGCGGAGGCCGGAAAGGAAGTCTCATGAGCCAGGACGAGAGCGCGAAGCAGTCGGCGGCGGCCGAGGACTTGCCGATGGAGGACATGCCGGAACTCGTCATCGTGAGCGGCATGAGCGGCGCAGGGCGCACCGAGGCCATGCACGTGTTCGAGGACCTGGGGTATTTCTGCGTGGACAACCTGCCGGCCAGCCTCATCGGCAACCTGTTCGAGCTCGGCGGGATGGCGGAGCTGCCGGGGCAGCCGGCAGGGGAGTGCCGCATCGCCGTGGTGTGCGACGCGCGCAACCGGTCGTTCTTCAGCGGGCTCACGGACGAGCTGCACCGCCTCGACGCGCGCGGCATCGAGTACCGCATCCTGTTTCTGGACGCGTCCGACGAGAAGCTGATCGCGCGCTACAAGTCCTCGCGCCGCCGCCATCCCCTGTGCGAGGACGGCACGAGCATCGAACAGGGCATCCAGCGAGAGCGCAACCTGCTCTTCGGCGTGCGCGAGCTGGCGCACGACGTGATCGACACCACTGCCATGCTGCCGCAGCAGCTGCGCGCCACCATCCGCGAACTGTTCGCCACAGGGCAGGAGCGGCGGGGGCTGGCCGTCACGGTGTACTCGTTCGGCTTCAAGCACGGCGCGCCCCGCGACGCCGACCTGGTCATGGACGTGCGCTTCCTGCCGAACCCCTACTACGACCCGGCGCTGCGCCCCTTGACCGGGCTCGACGCGCCCGTGCGCGACTACGTGATGTACCGCGAGGAGACCATCGAGTTCGAGAAGCGGTGGCGGGCGCTGCTCGACTGCGTCATGCCGGGCTACGTGGCCGAAGGCAAGCAGCAGCTGGCCATCGCCGTGGGCTGCACGGGGGGACAGCACCGCAGCGTGGCGCTGGCCGAATCGACCGGCGAGTACCTGAAGGCGCAGGGCTATCGCGTGAGCGTGGCGCACCGCGACCTCAGGCTGGCCGAAGGCTCCGCCGAGAGCAGCCCTGCCGCGAAGGCAGGCGCGCCTGCCTTCCGCGACGGCGCCGCTTCTGACGCGCCGGCCGGCGAAGCGGAGTAAGGGGGTCTCCGTGGCGCCTTTGCGCAAGCCGTTCAGACAGGATCCCTCCGCCACCGCCGCGTTTGCGGCGCTGCGTCCCGCCGCGCCTGCCCCGCGCCCGGGCGAGCGCCAGCGCGCCGTCGTCATCGGCGGCGGCACGGGCGCGCCCATGTCCATCCGCACGCTCCTGTCTCTGGGGCTGGAGACGAGCGCCGTGGTGGCCATGGCCGACGACGGGGGGTCCACCGGCATCCTGCGCGAGGAGGCCGACGTCACGCCGCCCGGCGACGTGCGCAAGTGCATCGCCGCCTTCGCCCGCGACCCGAACGACCCGCTCACGCGCGCGTTCAAGTACCGCTTCTCGGTCGCCCGCAACCACACGCTCGGCAACCTCATGCTGGCGGCGCTGGAGGACGCCTCGGGATCGTTCCCCGAGGCGGTACGCATCTGCGAGCGTCTGCTCGACGCGCAGGGGCACGTGTATCCCTCCACGCTCGACCGCGTCACGCTGGCGGCGCGCACGCGCGACGGCCGCGTGCTGGAAGGCCAGGCCAACGCCTGCCGTTCGCGCACGGCGCTCGAGCGCGTGTGGCTCGAGGGGGCGGGCGAGGCAACGCCCTACCGGCCTGCGCTCGACGCCATCCGTGGCGCAGACCTCGTCGTCCTGGGGCCGGGGTCGCTGTTCACGTCCATCATCCCCAACCTTCTGGTCCCAGGCATCGTGGACGCCGTGCGTACGTCGCGCGGGCACGTGCTGTTCGTGTGCTCGTTGGCCGACATGCAGGGCGAGACCTGGGGCCTGACGGCGCGCGAGCACGTGGAGGCGCTCATGGACCACGGCATGCGCGGCCTCGTCGACTACGTGCTGGTGCACACGCCCGTGCCGTTGCGGCCCGAAAGCCCGGCGACCGACCGGTTCAACGCCGTCACGGGAGCCCCGCCCGAGCATGCCTCGCTCGCCGGCCTTTCCGACGAGAGCCTGTCCGGGCGCATCCGGCCGGTGCCCATCACCTATCACGACGCGGTGGCCATCCAGCAGCAAGGCCCGGTCGTCATCGCCCGCAACCTGGTGGACCCGCAACGCCCCACCTGGCATGACCCCCGCGCGCTGCGCGACGCGTTTTCAGGAGTGCTGAAGCTATGTCGTTCACGGCAGAAGTAAAGGACGAGCTGTCCCGCGTGCCCGCCACGTGCACGCACTGCGACAAGGCCACGCTGGCGGCGCTCGTGCGCATCGAGGGCACGCTGTTCGTCAGCGGCCCGGGCCGCTATCGCGTGGAGGTCGCCACCGACGTGGGCAACGTGGCACGCCTCATCATCAAGCTCCTGCACGGCATCTACCACCTGAAGACCGACCTCACGGTGCGCCGCAGCGTGCTGCACAAGACGCCGAACTACCTCATCGAGGTGCCGTCACAGCCCCATCTGGCCGACGCCCTGCGCGACATGGGCGTGCTTTCGGCCGGCGAGGGGCTGGAGCTGGGCATCCGCCCGGAGCTGGTGGAGAAGCGCTGCTGCGCGGCCGCCTACCTGCGGGGGGCGTTTTTGGGCAGCGGGTTCATCTCCAACCCGCGGGGCGACTTCCACTTCGAGATCACCGTCGAGTCGGAAAGCCTGGCCGAAGGCCTGGTGGCGCTCATGGAGGAGCAGGGGATCCACGCGCGCATCATGCAGCGGCGCAGCACGTACATGGTCTACCTGAAGAGCGGCGCCGCCATCCTCGAGTTCCTCGCCTTCACGGGCGCGCACCACTGCGCCCTGGCCATGGAGAACGAGCGCGTCGTCAAGAGCGTGCGCAACGACGTGAACCGCATGACGAACGCCGAGGTGGCCAACCAGGCCAAGAGCGCGAACGCCGCCGTGGATCAGCTGTTCGCCATCCGCACCGTGCTGGAGGCGTACGGCATGGAGAACCTGCCGCCGGCGTTGCAGGACTTCATCAAGCTGCGCGTGGCCTTTCCCGACGCAACGCTCAAGGAGCTGGGGCAGCGCGCGAACCCGCCCCTGTCGAAGTCGGCGGTCTACCACCGCGTCCGCCGCATCGAGCAGATGGCCAAGGAGGTGCGTTCTCCCGACTGACGTGGGCGCGTCGACCAGGCGGGGCTCGGCGCTCCGCCTGGTGTGGGGAAAAGGGGGCCTGCGGTGGAGAAGGAAGGGATTGGACCGATGACGAGGGAGAAGTTGATCATGGCGAGAGAAAAACCGATCAGGGGGGGGGTGCTCTCCTAGAAGCCTCGCCTTGTCGCTGGCGTTCGGCGTCTTGTTCGCCCTGCCGAACGGCCTTTCGGTCGGGCTGAGCGCGTCGTTTGGAAGAGGGGAGACGCTGCTCGTCTGCGTTGGCTTGATTGCTTCGGCCATGCTGACGCTGCTCTTTCTTGACCGGATTTCGGGCCTTTTGGAGTGCCGTTTGGAAGACCGGAGGCCGCCTGCCTTTTCCTGTCGCAAAAGGTTCTGGTTCGTCTGCTTCGCCCTGTTGGAGGCCTCGTTCGTCTTCGTCCTTTTGGCCAACTTCCCCGGATTCTGCACCGTCGATTCCAACGACGTGGTCGATCAGGTTTTGGGGACGTCCCATTATTCCAGCTGGCACAGGTACGACGGCCTTTCGAACCACCATCCCGTGTTCTACACGTTTTGCGTGTGGGTCGTGTTCCAGGCGACCTCCTTTCTGGGCAGCGTGGACGCTTCGGTGTTCTGCTTCCTGCTCGTCCAGCTGACGTTCGTCGCATGGGGCTGCGCATGGTCCCTTTCGTGGCTCAACGCCCGCAGCGGCTCGCGGCTCTGCGTCGTGCTCGCGGCGGCCTTTTATCTGCTGAGCCCTGTTCTCGCGGCCCATGCCCCGCTTATGTGGAAGGACGTTCCGTTCGCCATCGTCGTGGTCGTTCTCGTTCTGAAGCTGTTCGACTTCTCCCGGGCAGACCACCTGTCCCGCAAGGACGTGGCGGTCCTGTTCGCCTTGCTGTCCGGTCTTTGTTTGCTGCGCAACAACGGCCTGTACGTGTCGTTGGCGGTTCTCGCCTATCTGCTCGCCGTCTTCCCGGCGTTCCGCAAGGGCGTCTTCTTTGTGCTCGTCGCGCTCGTGGCCGGCGTCTTCGTCCTTCAGGGCCCTGTCTTCCACGCGCTCTCCATAGAACAGGGGCACTTCTCCGAATCGGTCGGCGTCCCGCTGCAGCAGGTGGCGGCCGTCGTCGCGCAGGAAGGGGATCTGACGGAGGCGCAGGAGGAATTCCTGAACCAGGTGATCCCTCTCGACGAGATGGCGGACCTCTACACCCCTTCCGTGGTGAACCCCATCAAGTTTTCCGAGGACTTCGACGACGCGTTCCTGGAATCCCACAAGATGGAGTTCCTCGCCGTCTGGCTGCAGCTGCTTCCCGAAAACGTCGCCACCTACGTGAAGGCCTGGGCTGCTGAAACGCAAGGGTACTGGGAGTGGGGCTACCGGGGGCCCATCGGCGCCGCCACGACGCTTCGCGGCGCCGACCCGGTGTCCTTGGTGGGCGTGGAATGGAATCCGTCCCTGCTGAGCGACGGGCTTGCCGCCAGGTTCCCCTTGCTTTTCAGCACGGGATCCGTCGTCTGGCTGGTGGTGGCCGCCGTCTTCCTGTGCGCCATGAGGAAACGCTCTTTGAGCGTTCCGGCGGCACTTGCCTGTTTTGTCCCCCTGCTGGCTCTCTTGCTGACCCTGTTCGCCGCCGCGCCGATCGCGGCCGACTTCAGATACGTTCTTTCTCTCTACCTGTCGATCCCGTTCCTCGTCGCGCTCGTCGGCGCCTTCGAAGGCGCCGGCACGGGGCCGTCCCGTGTTCCCGCTATCGGCCAGCGGTAGCAATTCTTCAACAAATGACCTGTTCGCGTGCTTTTTTTATGGGGTATGGAGGGGGCAGGCGGCAGGCGTCGGGGGCGTGTCGTATGATCGCCTCATCCCATCAACGATGACAGAGTATCTTTACGAAAGGGGATACGCATGGCAACCAAAGTTGGCATTAACGGATTCGGCCGCATAGGACGCCTGGCGTTCCGCGCCATGGTGAACGACCCCGACATCGAGGTCGTTGCCGTCAACGACCTCGGCGACATCCCGACGATGGCCCACCTGCTGAAGTACGACTCCATCCACGGCCGCGCCTTCGAGAACGTGGAAGTGACCGAGGACGGGTTCGTCGCCGATGGCCATGCGGTCAAGGTGCTCTCCGAACGCGAGCCGGCCAACCTCCCCTGGGGCGAGCTGGGCGTGGACGTGGTCGTGGAGTCCACCGGCTTCTTCACCGACGGGACCAAGGCCAAGGCGCACCTGGACGCGGGCGCCAAGAAGGTCGTCATCTCCGCGCCTGCCAAGAACGAGGACATCACCATCGTCATGGGCGTGAACGACGACCAGTACAACAAGGACGAGCACCACATCATCTCGAACGCCTCCTGCACGACGAACTGCCTGGCCCCCTTCGCGAAGGTGCTGCTGGACAACTTCGGCATCCGTCGCGGCTACATGAACACGATCCACTCCTACACGAACGACCAGAAGATCCTCGACCTGCCGCACAAGGACCTGCGTCGTGCCCGCGCGGCCGCCATGTCCATGATCCCCACCACCACCGGCGCCGCCCGCGCGGTCTCGCTCGTGCTGCCGGAGCTCAAGGGCAAGCTGGACGGCTTCGCCACCCGCGTTCCCACGCCCGACGGGTCCATGGTCGACCTCACGGTGGAGCTGGAGCGCGACGTCACCGTCGACGAGATCAATGCCGCGATGAAGGCCGCAGCCGAAGGCCCGCTCGAGGGCATCCTCGAGTACACCGAGGACCCGATCGTCTCCATCGACATCGTGGACAACCCGCATTCCTCCATCTACGACGGCAAGCTCACCATGGTGCTGGGCGGCGAGGGCAACTTCGTCAAGTGCATCAGCTGGTACGACAACGAGTGGGGCTATTCCAACCGCGTGAAAGATCTCGTTAAGATTCTGCTCTAGCCTTCGGTCCCGCCGGTCTGCCGACCGGCGGGTTTGCTTGACGCTGCGGGGCGCTGGGGCACCCGGTCTTCGCACGATGCCGCGGACTCGCGTAGCCCTAGCACGCGCTGTCCGCGTCGTCCCGCGAGTCTCGGGCACCGCAGCGCCTCTCGCTGTTTGCTCGCGTCAACCTGTTCTGCGAAAAGCACAACCTGAGGAGCATTCATGGCTGACATCAAATCCATCGACGGGCTGGACGCCGCCGGCAAGCGCGTGCTCGTGCGCGTCGACTTCAACGTGCCGGTGAAGGACGGCGTGGTCACCGACGACACGCGCATCCGCGCGGCGCTGCCCACCATCCAAAAGCTCGTCGCCGACGGCGCGCGCGTCGTCCTCATGAGCCACCTCGGCCGTCCGTCCGGCGAGGGCTTCGAAGGGGCGTTCACGCTGCGCCCGGCCGCCCAGCGCCTGTCCGAGCTGCTGGGCAGGCCCGTCGTGTTCGCCACGGACACCGTGGGCCCTGACGCGAAGGCCAAGGCCGCGTCCCTGCGCGACGGCGACGTGCTGGTGGTGGAGAACCTGCGCTTCGACAAACGCGAGAAGAAGAACGACCCTGCGTTCTGCGAGGAGCTGGCGAAGCTCGGCGAGGCGTACGTGAACGACGCGTTCGGCACCGCGCACCGGGCGCACGCCTCCACGGCGGGCGTCGCGGCGTTGTTGCCGGCGTACGCGGGCTACCTCATGCAGCGCGAGGTGGGCACGCTCGCGGGCATGCTGGAGAACCCGAAGCGCCCCTTCGTCGCCATCCTGGGCGGCTCGAAGGTGTCCGACAAGATCAAGGTCATCGACGCGCTCATGGACAGGTGCGACACGCTGGTCATCGGCGGCGGCATGTGCTTCACGTTCCTGCTGGCCCAGGGCAAGGCCGTGGGCACGTCGCTCAAGGAAGAGGACTGGGTGGAGCGTGCCGCGGCCATGATCGCGAAGGCCCAGGAGCGCGGCGTGAAGCTGCTGCTTCCGGTGGACGTGGTGTGCGCCGACCGCTTCGCCGAAGATGCCGAAACCGTCACGGTTTCGGTCGATGACGTCCCCGGTGATATGATGGGCCTCGACATCGGCCCCGAGACGGCGAAGCTCTATGCCGCCGCCGTGGCCGAGGCCGGCACCGTGTTCTGGAACGGCCCCATGGGCGTGTTCGAGATGCGGCCGTTCGAGGCCGGCACGAAGGCCGTGGCCGAGGCCGTGGCGGAAAACGAGCAGGCCGACACCATCATCGGCGGCGGCGACAGCGTGGCCGCCGTCAACAAGTTCGGCCTGGCCGACCGGATGACGTTCATCTCCACCGGCGGCGGCGCCTCGATGGAGCTGGTCCAAGGCGAAGCCCTCCCCGGCGTGGAGGCCCTTCGATAGAAAGGAAGACCCATGGCGAGAAAACCCATGATGGCGGGCAACTGGAAGATGAACAACACCATTGCCGAGGCCGTGGTGCTCACGCAGGAGATCTCGAACCGCTACGAGAAGGAATGGCCGGAGCACGTCGACGTCGTCGTCTGCCCGCCCTACGTCGACCTCAAGCCGGCCAAGACCGTGCTCGACTTCGACCGCACCAAGATCGCCGTCGGCGCGCAGAACGTGTACTGGGAGCCTTCCGGCGCCTTCACGGGCGAGATCTCGGTGCCCATGCTCAAGGAGATCGGCTGCGCGTACTGCATCGTGGGCCATTCGGAGCGCCGCGAGCTGTTCGGCGAGACGAACGAGGACGTGAACCGCAAGGCGAAGGCGCTGGTGGCAGACGGGATCGCTCCCATCGTGTGCGTGGGCGAGTCGCTGGCCGTGCGCGACGCGGGCACCACCGACGAGTACGTGTGCGCCCAGGTGCGCGCCGCGTTCGCCGGCATGGACGCGGCCGACGCCGAAGGAGCCGTGGTGGCCTACGAGCCCATCTGGGCCATCGGCACGGGCCGCACCGCCACGCCCGAACAGGCCGAAGCCGTGTGCGCCGCCATCCGCGCGACGCTCGGCGACCTGTTCGGTTCCGCCGTCGCAGAGGAGATGCGCGTGCTGTACGGGGGTTCCATGAATCCCGGCAACGTGGCGATGCTCGTCGCCCAGCCGAACATCGACGGCGGCCTCGTCGGCGGCGCAAGCCTCAAGGCCGAGTCGTTCGTCCAGCTGATCGAGGCCTGCCTGTAATCCCCCCCCCGTCAAGTCGGGCGAGGGGCGAAGCCAGCCGCCCTGCCTGTCGGTCCAAACGAGGGGCGGAGCAGGCCGCCCCTCCTGTCATTCCGAGCGGAGAGCAAGAAGTGAGCGCAGTCGAAGAACCCCAAGCAACCGAAGGCGGGCTCGCGCTGCCCGCCTGCCTCGTCATCATGGACGGGTACGGCCTGGCCGAGCCGGGGCCGGGCAACGCCATCTCCCTTGCCAGGACTCCGAACCTCGACCGCCTGTTCGCCACGTGCCCGCACACGCGGCTCGAGGCCTCGGGCGAGGCCGTGGGCCTGCCCGAAGGCCAGATGGGCAACTCCGAGGTGGGACATCTCAACATAGGGGCGGGCCGTGTGGTGTACCAGGAGCTCACGCGCATCAACCGCGCTTGCGCGGACGGCTCGCTCGCGGCGAACCCGGTGCTTGGCGAGGCGTTCGCGGCGGCGCGCGAGCCGGGCGCGGCGCTGCACCTCATGGGACTCGTCTCCGACGGGGGCGTCCACTCGTCGAACGGGCACCTGTATGCCCTCATGCGCGCCGCGAAGGCGGCGGGCGTGGCGCATGTCGTGGTGCACTGCTTCATGGACGGCCGGGACGTGCCGCCGAAGAGCGGCGCCGGCTACCTCGAAGAACTGGAAGAGGTGGCGCGCGAGCTTTCCGACGGCACCTGCACGGCGGAGATCGGCAGCATCTCCGGACGCTACTACGCCATGGACCGCGACAACCGCTGGGAGCGCGTCGAACGTGCGTGGCGCGCCGTCGTGGCCGCCGAGCCGCGCACGGACGCGGCGCCGGTTCAGGTCATGTCGTCCTCGTATGCAGCCGGCGTCACCGACGAGTTCGTGGAGCCGGTCGCGACCTGCGCGCGGGGGGTGCGGGACGGCGATGCGGTCGTGTTCTTCAACTTCCGCCCGGACCGGGCGCGCGAGTTGACGCGCGCCCTGGTGGACCCGGCGTTCTCGGGTTTCGACCGCGGCGTCTGGCCCCAAGTGAGCTTTGTGTGCCTGACCGAGTACGACCCGGAGATACCCGCGCCGGTGGCCTTCGCGAAGGAGTTTCCGGAAAACGTGCTTGCCGACGTGCTGGCTGCGGCGGGCCTGCGCCAGTACCACATCGCCGAGACCGAGAAGTACGCCCACGTGACGTTCTTCCTGAACGGCGGCCGCGAGGAACCGAAGACGGGGGAAGAGCGCGCCCTCGTCCCCAGCCCCAAGGTGGCGACCTACGATCTCAAGCCCGAGATGAGCGAGCCGGAAGTCGCGCGCACGCTGGCCGCCGCCATCGACGCCGACGAGGCCGACGTGTACGTCGTGAACTTCGCGAACTGCGACATGGTGGGCCACACGGGCGTCATCCCGGCCGCCGTCGCGGCCGTCGAGGCCGTGGACGCCGGCGTGGGGGAGGTGCTGGCCGCGCTCGAGCGCAAGGGCGGCTTCGCGCTCGTCACGGCCGACCACGGCAACGCCGACAAGATGATCGCCGAGGACGGTTCGCCGTTCACGGCCCACACGACGGCCCTCGTGCCGCTGGTGCTCGCGGACTTCGCGGGCACGGGACGCACGCTCGACGGCTCGCAAGGCGCGCTCTGCGACCTGGCGCCCACGCTGCTGGACCTCGTGGGCCTGGGCGTCCCCGCGGCAATGACGGGACGGAGCCTGCTGGCGTAGGGGATCCGCTGCAGGGCTTTCGGACTCCCTACACGAACACCGTGCGGATGAGCAGCATGTAGACGAGCGTGCCGCCGATCATCGAGAGCGACATGTTCCGCTTCCACACGTGCAGCCCCACCACCGTGCCGGCGGCGATCAGCTCGGGCGCCATGTGCCAGCCGGAGAAGGGGTCGCCCGTGCGGAAGCAGTACACGATGAGCAGCCCCCACATGCAGGCGGGCAGCACCTTCCCCAGATAGGTCACGGTCTTCGGCGTCTTCTCGGGCGTGGGGAAGGCCAGAAACGGCAGCCAGCGCGTGAGCTGCGTGGCGAGCGCCCCCGCCGCTATCATGACGACCATCTCCGCCGCGCTCATGCTCCCGCCTCCCCGGATCCTGCTTCGGTGCCGGTGCAACTCCCGTTCGCGCTCCCGGCTTCGGCGCCGTTCCCGCCATCGCCGTCGGCGCCGTTTCCGGTCCCGCCCTCCAGCTGGCGGCGGAACAGCAGCAGCAAGGCCACGATGGCCAGAAGCGCCGGCACGAGGAACCCGTCCGCGCCGAACGCCGCGAGGCTCAGCAGGGCCGCCCCGAGGCCGACGAGCGACGCGCGGTGGTCGTCCTCCCTCATCCAGCAGTCGAGGAAGATGACGATGAAGAGCGCCTTCATGATGAAGTCGATGCCGGTCAGGTCCACGGGCAGCCCTGCCGCCACGTACGACCCCACGGCTGCGCAGCCCGCCCAGTACAGCAGGTTGAGGCCGGTGATCCACGTGTACGTCCAGGAGCGGTCGAGGCCGCGC
>CAJFVW010000028.1 GCA_904420575.1 uncultured Gordonibacter sp. | reverse complement strand
TGCGCCAACCACTGCGAGATCATCTGCGTCTACCGCGACAACGACCTCATCGACTCCTGGGGCAACCGCTGCGAAAAGGGGGAAGCGAGGCCCAGGGGATAGGCCGGCAGGCGTCCGCCCTCGCCCCTTCGTCCCGCCCTCGTCCCCCTTTTTCCCTATGGGGACGGGGCATGCTTGGCGCGCCAGGCCTCCCAAGCCTGCTCCTTGGCCTCGGCCGTCAACGGCTGTTTGCACAGCGGGCACGTCTCCAGATCGATGGGCGTCATTCTCCCGCACGATGGGCACGTCACCATCTTGGGGCGGCAGTTGTCGCACGTCGGCAAGCACATGTAGCAGCTCATGCATCCTCCTCACGCCAGCAACTCGTCGTCGAAAGCCGCGTCATCGCCAAGGCCGTCCCGACGCGCAAAGAACCTCGCGCGCACGAGGTCGACCACGAACAGCGCGGCGCATCCCGCGCCCGCCACGACCATGGACATGTCGGCTCCCGCCCCGACGCCGAACAGCAGCCCCTTCGCCCCTTCTATGACGAAAGGGGAAACCGAAAAGCCCAAAGAGGTAAGCGCCAACACCAACGAAAGCGCCATGGAGACGACGCTTCGGTCTACCGACTTCGACGTGTTGTACAACGTCGTGACGTACTGGATGCCTGCGCCTATGCCGAAAAGCGCGCTTCCCGCAAAGACCAGCGCCATGCCAGGGGCCAAGGCGACCGCCAGAAACCCGACCGCCTGCAACGCCAGCCCCGGCAGCAGCACGTAGTTTCGGAACGTCTTGGCTATCTTGCCGTAGAACACCCCCACCACGAACGAGGCGATCTGCAGCATTGCCGTTATGGCAGCGGTGTCCACCACCTCCCCGAAGCCCTTTTCGCTGACGAGCATCGCTATGTTCGACTGGAACGCGAAATTGAACACCGAAACGGCGAAGAATATCAGGCAGGCATACGCCAGCGCCGGCGTCGCCAGCTTGCGCAGCCCCTCCGCGCGCCGCCGCCGATCGACCAGGCGCTCTTCCAGGCCCCCTTTGGGCATCTTCGCGGCCGAAATGGCAAGCACCGGAACCACGCCCACGTACACGAGGTATGCGAAGTTCCACTGCGCCAGCGCCAGAAAGCCCACCAGAAGCGACACGACAGCCGCCCCCAGATAGTTCAGTGCCTGCTTGAAGCCCAGAACGCGGCTCCGCTCGCTTTTGTCCTCCCAGTACTGGCACACCAACATGCTGGCCAAAGGATGCAAAAGCCCCTGGCCGATGCCTATGAGCGCGCTGCTGACGAACAGCAGCGCTATGTGGGGCGCAGGCAGGGCCGCCGGCATCAGCCCGCCCACCAGCAAGAACACAAGCGCGATTTCCGCAATGGTCTTCTTCCGCATGTACGAGGCCAAAAAGCCGGTAAGCAGCGTCGTGGGAACGCTGGTGGCCGCCGGCAAGGCCAGCACCATCTGGATCCCCGTGCGGGAGACCTCCGGGTAGGTCTCCCACAACATGGCCAGCACCGAGGAAAAGGCGGAAAACACGCTGTCGTAGATGGCGAAGGCACCGATGGGAACCAGAAGGATCAGGTGATGGACGCGGAAATAGCCCGCTATGCTGCCAAGTAAACCTTTCATTGACATCCCCTCAACTGTCTAAAACCTCGCGAGCGCTCACGTTCGCCTTTTCATGGCAAGCGCCAAAAGCAGCGCCCCCGAAACGAGCGCGAAGCAGACGACGTACATGGCCGTGACGCCCAGAAGCTGCATGACGAAACCGGCGACGAACGGGGTCATGCCCATGTTCACGTCCGGCCCGATATAGAAGGTGTTGGATGCGCGGCCCAGCTCGCCCACGCGCGCATGCCGAACGGCCTCCGCCTGCAGGGCGGAATACGCCGACCCCTGCCCCACGCCCACCAAAACGCCGGCCAGCGCGACCATGGGCAGAGACTGCATGCCTGCCAAGCACAGCGTCCCCGCAAGGTCGACCAGCAAGACGGGCACGATGACGCAGTCGAATCCGCGCGTGTCGCATATGCGCCCCACCAAGGGCCGCATGATCAAGGTGGCCACCGAATAGAACGCGAAGTAGAGCGATATCCCCGCGATGCCCCGGCAGTCGCCCACCGTCAGTATGAGCGACACGTTGATGGCATGAGGCGCTCCCGAAAGCGCCGCCATCACCGAATAGGGAACGGCAGGGACGTACACGAAATCGCGCAGGCCCATACGCCTATTCGCCCCCGCACACGCCCGACCTGCCCCAACGCCATGCAGCCGTCGCGCCTTTCCGCACTTGGTCTCCGCCTGCCCGCCAACGTCCTGCGGTCGCGCGCCTGCGGCCTCCGCCTGCCCTCCCTGCGCGCGGACTGCTGCCTCGCGGCGTTGGGCGCGCACGTCTTTCGGCAGCTTGAACAGCACCGCCAGCACCAATCCGCAGGAAAACAGCGCTCCAGCGACAAGGAAGCAGGCATGGTAGCTTGCCGCATCCCCCACCCAGGAGGCCACCGACGGGGCAATGGCGCTCGACACCATGGTCACCATGCCGACCCATCCTACGGCACGGCCCACATGGTCGCGGGAAACCGTCACCGAAACCAGGGACACCACCACCGCCGACCGGAAGGCGAACGCCACGCCTTGCACGATGCGAAATGCGCTTATCCACGCCACGCTTTCCGCAAGGGCGCAACCGAAAGCGGCCGCTGTGAACAGGGCGGCGGCCACCACCAGAAGCGTCGTCTTGCTCAGCCTGTCGGCCACCATCCCCGTGAAAGGCCGCACCACCAGCGAAGAGGTTGCCACCAGGCCCGCAACGAAGCCGCCCGTGGCAAGCGATGCGCCCAGCAAGACCACGTACCCCGTGATGACGGGGTTCAGCATGTAGGTGGCGAACTGGAACACGCCTTCGATGGCGAGCAGGTGCACGAAGCGCACGTTCCACAGCTCGCGCGCAACGTGAAGGGAAACACTCGGCGACATGGCAGGCGGCTTCTCGAAAGCCCCTATGCCACCGGCGGCTTGGGCGCGGCGGGGGCGCCAGGGGCCTTCGGCGCGCCCGGCACGGCGGGGGCGGGAGCGCCAGGCGCGGCGGGGGCGGGAGCAGCGCCTTCGACGCCAGCGAGCGAGGTGCCGCATTCGGAGCATTCCGTGGCGGAAGCGATGTTCATCTCGCCGCAATGCGGGCACTTGATGCGGTCTTCGGGAAGCT
This sequence comes from uncultured Gordonibacter sp., assembly GCA_904420575.1. Classification (GTDB taxonomy): domain Bacteria; phylum Actinomycetota; class Coriobacteriia; order Coriobacteriales; family Eggerthellaceae; genus CAJFUR01. Next base: position 756 of record CAJFVW010000028.1, on the reverse strand, counting down.
CGGCACCGCACTTGACGCACTTGTCGGCAACGGCGGGATTGATCATGCCGCATTCGGGACAGGTCTTGGGCGTAGAAGCCGCTGCTGGTCTAAAGCACATGGTGAAGCCTTTCTCTTCTTGATTGCGCGATTGCGGCTGCCCGCAGGCCCCGCAGGTACGCGCCCCCGACCCGGCCCCGGCCTTGCGGCCGGAAGCCGGAGGGGGTTGCCGATGGGCGAGGCCGGCGCCGGCCGGCCGCGCAGTTACGGGACGAGGATGGTCGCCCTGCGACCGAGCTCTCCCATCTTCTTCGCCAGCTCGTCAAGCGGTCCGTACTCGATGACGCTCGCCAGGCAGTGGAACTGGCAGGACGGCACTTCGCCGCGCGCCAGACGGTCGGCGCAGAAGTCGCAGTATTCGGTGATCACGGGGTAGTAGGTGTGCTCCCACTTGCCCTCTTCCATGAGTTCCCAAGGGCCGTTGACCAACATCTTGATGCCGTATTGGCCAATGGGGAGGTTGTGTTCGTTGCGGCACGCGATCTCGCACGTATGGCATCCCGTGCACCAGTAGTTGTCGATGAGCAAACCGTATTTCTGATCCATGGCTCGCGCCTCCTATTCGGCCAAAAGGTCTTGCAGGGCAGGGTCGTTCTTGATGGAGCCGGGGAAGTTCTGAACGCTGGGCAGATCTTGGGCGGCATGCTCCACCAGCGGCACGTGGTCGGCCTTCACGATGCGGCCCCTCATGCACTTCATGGGCGCGCCGAAGCCGTA
>CAJFVW010000027.1 GCA_904420575.1 uncultured Gordonibacter sp. | reverse complement strand
GCCGGCCATGAAGGGGTTGTCCTCCACGGCGTTGCAGAACACCACCAGCTTGCCCGCGCCGATGCACTGGCGGTCGGCCGTGGCCTCCGCCGTGGCGCGCACCACCTGCGCCATCTTGTACACGGCGTCCATGTTGATGCCCGCGCGCGTGGAGCCCACGTTCACGCTCGAGCAGACGTTGTCGGTGACGGACAGCGCATGCGGAATGGAGTCCATGAGTTTGAGGTCGGCGGCGGAGGCTCCCTTGTGCACGAGCGCGCTGAAGCCGCCGACGAAGTCGACGCCCACTTCCTTGCCCGCCTTGTCCATGGCCACGGCGATGGGCGTGAGGTCGGTCGCGTCCGTGGCGGCGCAGATCTCGGCAATGGGCGTGACGGATATGCGCTTGTTCACGATGGGGATGCCGTATTCGCGCTCCAGCTGCTCGGCGGTGGGAACCAGGCGTTCGGCCGCCGTGGTCATGCGGTCGTAGACCTTGCGGGCCATGGCGTCCATGCTGGAATCGGTGCAGCCGCGCAGGTTCAGGCCCAGCGTGATGGTGCGGATGTCCAGGTGCTGCTTGCTCACCATGGCGAGCGTCTCGGCTATTTCAGCAGGCGTGATCTGCATGGGATTCCTCTCTGTCGAAAGCAGGTCCCGCCGGCGCGTGCCGATGCGCTCAGGCGGACGGCGGTCCCGCGTCGGGCGGCTTCGGCGTGTCCCGCGCCTGCGCTTTTCCGACGGCCTTGCTTGTCGTCTTCTGTCTGAACGAGATTATACCGGGTTTCTGCGTCTTCGCCTCGATATGCCGCAAAGCGGCGCAGCAAAGACGGTTTCGACCGCTTTCGGCGGCATGCGTGCAAGGCGGCAAATGCCCGCATGCGCCACACGCATGCCTTCCGTGCGAAAGCGGCATTGTGGACATATCGCTTCTTGCCGGTATAGTGGGTGAAGGAAGACAAGCAGGGCGGCCGTCTCCATCGCCCGTGCCGTCTCCGTCGCTTCCTGGCGGAGCGCGACGGGGGCTCGGCGGCGTGCGACAGGGGTTCGGCGACGCTCTGCGCCGACGGGGCGAGGTGATGCGGGGTGGAAGACGAAGTGCGCCATGCATGGTGCCAGATGTGTGGGCCGGCCAAGACCTACTGTTCGACGCTGTGCCATGTCGTCGACGGGAAATGGGTCGCCGTGGAAGGGAACTCCAAGGCTCGCAACGACGGCGGACGCGCCGGTGCGTCGGGCCGCGCGTTGTGTGCGAAGGGCAATGCGGCCATCCAGATGGTGGAGGATCCCGGTCGCCTGCGCTACCCGCTGAAGCGCGTGGGACTCAAAGGGGTGGCGGGCGCCGGCGGCGAGGGCGCCTTCGAGCGCTGCACGTGGGACGAGGCTCTGACAGACATTGCCGCGCGCCTTGCACGCTTGAAGCGCGACCACGGCGCGGAATGCTTCGGCATCCTTTCGCCGCAGGCGTTTCCCGTCCTTGGGACGCTCGGCCGGCGCTTCCTGAACGTGTACGGTAGCCCCAACTACCTGCACAGCGGCATCTGCGCGCTGCAGAGGCGTGCGAGCAAGAACGTGTCCATCGGGCGGGCCACGTGCGCGCCCGCTCAGTTGGACAAGACGAAGCTGCTGGTCAACTGGGGAGCGAACCCGGAAAACTCGGGCGTGGCGCGAAGCGGGATAGCAGCGCGCCTGGATGCGCAGGATGCCGGCATGCGGGTCGTCGACGTCCGTCCTCTGGCCGATTCGCTCACGGCGCGGGCGGACGTGTGGCTTCCGGTGCGTCCGGGAACCGACGGCGCGTTGGCGCTCGCCATCCTGCACGTCATCATAGGCGAAGGCCTCTATGACCACGATTTCGTGCGCGACTGGTGCCTCGGCTTCGAAGACCTGGCGCGCCATGTGGAACGGTTCACGCCCGCGTGGGCGGCGCAGAGGACCGGCCTGGCCGAAGAGGCCATCGTGCACGTCGCACGCCTGATGGGCACGGTACGGCCCATGGGCATCGTCTACGGCAACGGAATTGGCGACCAGCAGGCGGACGGCCATTGGACGTGCGTGTCCCTCTGCCTCATCGAGGCCGTCACGGGAAACCTCGACGTGCCCGGCGGCGGGGGAGCGCCCGGTCCGACGTTCCCTCCGCTGGTGAGTCCACGCAGGATCGACCTTCTTTCCGAGCGCCTGTCCCGCAGCGCCGAAGACGAGCGCCTGGGGTACGCCGCCGGCATGTCGCGCCTGCTCGCCCCCGAGTTCCCCCGTTGGTACCAAAAGCCCTCCACCTGGGAGTCGGGCCCGAACTCGGCCTACTTCAAGGCACTCATGACGGCCTTGACCGACGAGCCGGTTCGGCTGCGGGCGGCCCTTGCCCAGGCCACGAACCCGCTTTCGGCCACGCGCCAGCCCAAGAAAGTGGCGAAGGCGCTCGAGCGACTTGACCTGTACGTCGTCCACGACACGCATTGGAACCCGTCGTGTGCCTATGCCGATTACGTTTTGCCCGCCTGCACGCAGTACGAGTGCTCGCAACAGTTCGCCGTCAAGAACTTCCCCGAGGGCACGTTCGTGGCCATCAACCAGAAGATCGCCGACCCGCCGGGGGAGTCGTGCTCGGATTGGGACTTCTACCTGCGTCTGGCCGTGGCCATGGGCTACGGGGCCGACTTCTGGGACGGCGACATGGACGCGTGCCTGCGCGAGCAGCTTGCGGGATCGGGCGTGACGCTGGAGCAGCTGCGTGCGGCGCCCGACGGCATCTTCGTCGAGCGCCCCGCAGGAGCGCAGCCGCGCGAGGTTCGCAGCCGCCGCTACCAGGAGCTGTTCGCGGAGCTTCCGCAGAACAAGGTGCAATGCGCGAACGCGCTTTTGGAGGGCAGGCCGAACGCGGACGAGACGGGGGTTCTGGGGGCGCTTCCCGAATACGCGGGCCCGCCCGAGGGAGTTGCCGAAACTCCCGCGCTGCTGGATGCGTACCCGCTGGTCTTTTCGGACGTGCATGCCTGCCGTTGGTGCAACCACGGCTATTTCGCGAGCGTGCCCTACCTGCGTGAGCATCAGCCGTATCCGTGGGTTCGGATGCATCCGGACACGGCGGCGGCGCACGGGGTGGCCGACGGCGACTGGGTGCGCATCGAGTCGCCGCACGGCTGGGTGAAGCTGGTGGCCGAAACGACGACGACCATTCCCCCCGGCGTGCTCATGGCGCGGAGGGGCTGGTGGCAGGCGTGCGACGACCTGGGGCTTCACGGTTACGGCTGCTTGGACGGCGGCAGCGAGTGCGCCGTCCTGTACGACAGCGATCCCGCACGGTTCGACGCGTTTCATTCCGCCATGGCGAAACAGACGCTCGTGCGCATGCGCGCGCTGACGAAGGACGAGGCCGCCGGGTCGCAGGGCGTGGACGCGAACGCGGGCGCGGGTCGCGCGGCCGCAGCGAACGCGGCGGGCGCGAACGGGGAACGCGGGGAGCGAAAGGACGAAGAAGTCGGCGTCGATGCCGGCGCGGCCGCTGCGCATGTGGGCGCGGCGGGCGCGAACGCGGGTTGCGCGACGGCGGCCGCGCCCTCGCGGCAGCTGCGGCGCGGATATTCCTTCGACGCCGCCCGCTGCATCGGCTGCGGCGCGTGCGTGGTCGCCTGCAAGCAGTGGAACGGCATCCCCGCCGGCTCGTCCGCCCGCTGTCGCCTCGTAGAGACGACTCGCGACGCTCGCACGGAGGCAGCCGTCACCTGCCCGGCGGCAGATGCATCCCGTCCGGCGCCGAAGGTGCCGGACGCCCCAGCGGTCGCCGTCTCCGCAGCGACGCCTGCGCTGCATGCAGGTTCGGCGCCTGCTGCCGGCGCCTCGGCTTCGGGCGCGCTTGCCGTTCCCCGATTTTCAGCGAGCGTGTGCCTGCGCTGTCGTCCCGCGCACTGCGTGGAAACATGCCCGACGCAGGCTCTGTCGCTCGATGTGGCTTTCGAAGGGAAAGGGAAGGGGCGTCCATGTGCTACCCGTGCGTGAACTGCGGGAAGTGCGGGTCGAAGCTGCCAGAAGCGAAAATCCGCTGCCCCAAGTGCAAAACGGAGTTGGATGAAAGCCACCCGGTCTGCGCAACGTGCGGCTGGCGCCTCCCGCTGCCGCCCGGCGCGAAGGCCTCTCCCCGGGGCGCCCGGGAAGCAGGTTGACGTCCGCCCGCCTTGCTGCGGGCCGCCTTGCTTCGCGAGCCCGTGCGGCTCGGCGCCTGCGGTCCTGTCGAGCACCCTGCCGCCTTGTCTCCTTCCCCTAAAAGCTCGTCCAGCACCCCCTTGCCGCTTCCCAGGTGGCGGGCATTGCTTGCATATCGCCTGTTCAAACAACGGTTTATAGAGGGGTTTATGCATTTAAACCTTTTTTCGCCGCATGGTCGATGCGTGGTTTCCGGTGGACGCGCATGGTGGCAGTGCAGCACGGCGAGTCCTCGTGCTGCGGCCGCCGCACGTGCGGCCGTCCGACAATCGGAGAACCAAGCGAGGGAAGGGAATCCATCATGGGAACTATGAACGTTTCGCGTCGCGACCTGCTCAAGTTCGGCGGCATCGGCGCTCTCGGCCTGGCGGGCGCGACGGCGCTTGCGGGGTGCGCGCCTCAAGCTGCGGGCGACGCAGGCAAAGGCGACGCCGCCGGCGACGGCTCCACCTACGAAGGCCCCAGCTTCCTGCAGAAGCCGGCCGACATCACGGAGTTCGCCGAGACGCACGAGTACGACGTGGTGGT
>CAJFVW010000026.1 GCA_904420575.1 uncultured Gordonibacter sp. | reverse complement strand
TACCTCATTGGCGCGGCGTGGCCCGACGCCGAGGCCCTTGCAAGCTATGTGGACGAAGACGCCGAGCGCGCCATCGTCATGGTCACCCAGACCGTGTCGGCCGTGCGCAGCACGCGCGCCCGCTACGGCATCTCGCCGAAGACGGCGCTGGCGGTGTCCGTGAAGGCCGGAGAGACCGACGTGGAGCTGCTGGAGGCCCAGCGCGGGCTCATCGAGGGCATGGGCAACACGTCGACGCTGGTCATCGCCACGGATGCGGAGAAGCTGCCCGAATCCAGCGTGACGCTGGCGCCGGGCTTGGAGGTGTACATAGGGCTGTCCGGTCTGGTGGACTTCGCCGCCGAGCGTGCCCGTCTCGAGAAGGAGCGCGGCAAGTTGGCCGCCGACGCCGCCAAGTTCGAGAAGAAGCTTTCGAACCCGGGCTTTTTGGCCAAGGCCGCGCCCGAGATCGTGGAGAAGGACCGCGCCAAGCTGGCCGAGGTCGCCGACAAGCTCGCCCGCGTGGAGGCGCAGCTGGCAGAGCTGGGGTAGGGGCGGCAGGTCCGCGCCTGCGTGCTGGCAAGAAGAAGAGGTGACGGCGAGGGGCTGTCGGCGGGAAGCCGGCAGCCCCTCGTTGGTTTTGGCGTCTCCTGAGCGTTTCCGCGAAATGATGCAATCGAGAACTTGGACGCCATCAGGCGTCGTTCCTCTCTCGCCCCGGCAGCTCCCTCCGTCGAACGACCCGACTTCTTGGCGCAGGGGAGGATAGGGCTACTCCGAGGGCTCGCGCCGCCGCCTTCTCCAGGAAACCAAACGGTTGATGCCGAAGCCGATCCCCATGCCGACGAGCGAGAGGATGGTCCCGACCGGTATCATGCCGAATTCTGGGACGTTCACCTTGTGGAACGCGATCATGTTGGCCATGCTGAACGTCGCATATCCGGCAAGCATGAACATGATGCCGAAGGCAAGCGCGAGCATCCACTTCCAGCGTCCCCAATGATCGTAAAGGCCTATGAGCAGGGACACGACGAGCGTGGCGACGGGGAGCAGCACGTACAAGTACACGATGCCATATCCCAATGCTTCCCAAGGTTTGGTGAAGAACCAGAATGCAATGAGCGAGATCACCCAAACTCCCAGATAGGCGAGGATCAAGCCCAGCTTCGATGGTCCGTCTTTGCTTTTCATGGCGGCCTCGCTTTCTCCAAGAGGGCCAGGACGGGTAGGCGCCATCCTCGGGGGCGTACAGGCGCCATCCTCGGGGGCGTACAGGCGTCATCCTCCAGGAAGGGCGGGCGCATCTTCGGCACGGCCGCCGCCGACTGCTTCCCCTGCCGAGAACCCCCGCCATCCCTTTTGTTTCTATCCTAAACGACCGAAGGGCTTTCGTCCATCGGACCCCGTGTTCTGCTTCGGGATTCGCCCCGTTCGGCTTCGAATCGTCCTGCGCGACCCGTGGGAATTTCTTCCGTTCGTCGTCAAAAGGGAGAAAGTCACTTATATCGAGTTAACTTATATCAGCGTGTTGAGAACCATGGGGGAAGTCCGTTGCTAAAGAGAATGGAGTTCCCATGGCAGGAAACATCGACATCCGCACGAAGGTGGGACTGCGCATCAAGGAGTTGCGGCTCGAGTCCGGCATGAGCCAGGAGGATTTCGCGAACCATATCGACATGGCCCGTTCGTACTTCGCCGAAGTCGAGACCGGGAAAAGGAACGTCTCGATCGCCAATCTGGAAAAGATCGTCGACGGGCTGGGCGTGACCATGGAAGAGTTCTTCGCGTCGCAGGTCTTTTCCTCGGGCAAGCCGAAAGGCCGGTAAGGGAAGGCCGCCGGCGTCGGCCTGCTGGCGGGAGCCAGGCTCGGTTCCCGCCGGCACCTTGCCAGGCCTGTATTGGAAGCGTGCGGCGCGGACGCCTCTGACGAGGGCCGCACGCCTGTTTGGATTGGCCCGCGTTGCTTGCGGGTGTTCGTCCTGCTTGATTTGCGCGCTCGCCTTGCTTGGTTTGCAGGGCCGTTTTGCTTTGCGCATGCTTGTCTGCTGCTGGCGCTGCGCCGGCGTTTTGCTTGCTGCAAGCCGCACTTCCGTTATGGGAAACGAAGCATTGTTGCTTGGTTCTCGTCCGTTTCGCGATGGATTTTCGCTTGATCCCCATCATGTCGTTGCTGGACGGCGTCGTTACCACGAAGACATCGGTTCATGCTGGACGAAATATAATGTGTGAGGTATATTATGGGGACATGGGCGATCAAGCTCGATTTGATTCGCGATTGGCTTGACGAGCAGGACAGCGAGACCGCTGCCTGCATTAAAATGGCGCTGGAAGTATTGAAGGACAGAGGCCCCGCCCTTGGCCGCCCTCTTGTGGACACGGTGTCGTATTCGAAATACGGGAACATGAAGGAGTTGCGACCGGCCTCTCCGGGCGAAAGCGAGATCAGGATCCTGTTTGCATTCGATCCGGCAAGGCGAGCGGTCATGCTGCTGGCGGGGGACAAGGCAAAAGGCACGAGCCGTTTGAAATGGAGCCGGTGGTATCGCAAGGCGGTGCCGGAGGCGGAAAGGCTTTTCGCGCGGCACCTGGAAGAAGGCGAGGATCGGTAGATGGATCTCACGATGGAAGACTATTTCGCTGAGCGTCCCGACATCACTCCCGAGATGATGGAGAAGGCGCGTCGGTTGACGGAAGAGAAGATACGCGCCTACGAGCTCAAGCAGGCGCGCAAGGCGTGCTCGATGACGCAGCGCGAGATCGCGGCCAAGATGGGCGTCAGTCAGAAGCGCGTGTCCGACCTGGAGAACGGGAACCTCGACGTCGTCCAGGTGGACACGCTGCGCCGCTACGTCGCCGGCCTGGGCGGCACCCTGGAGATCAATGCCAAGCTTCCGCAGGGGACCATCCAACTCGCCTGAGCGGTTCCGGCTCTCGCGCCCATTTCGCACGGGTGCGGGTGCCATGTCCGACTTGCCCGAACGGCCTGGGCGGCCGCACCCGTCTAGCTTGGGCGCCCTGAGCGGCCGTGTCCGTCTCGTCCCGACGACCAGGACGGCCGTGCCCGCCTTGCCGTTTTCTTTAAATCGCGGGGATAAGGGCACTTCTTGCCGCAGATAGAGGCATCTTTGCTATAATGGTTGACCGTGCGGCCGTCCGATGCCGCCGAAAGAAGGCGCGGGCCGTCACGACGCGCCTTGCGCCAAGCGAGAAAACGAGGTTGCCATGAACGAATTGCTCGCCCAGCTGTGGACGCCGGAGCTGCAGTCCGCCTTCACGGTGGTCGTGGTTCTGCTGGTCATACTGTACGTGCTGTCCATCGTCTGGGTGGTTCGCGACGCGTATCTGCGCGGGTCGTACTGGTACGTGTGGGCCATCGTCGCGCTCGTGCCGCTTCTGGGCGTCATCGCGTACTGCCTGCTGCGTCCGCCGCTGCTGCAGATCGACCGCGACGAGCAAGAGCTCGAGATCGCCCTCAAGCAGCGCGAGCTCATGAAGTTCGGCGAATGCGCCAACTGCGGCTATCCGGTGGAGTCCGACTTCGTGCTGTGCCCGAACTGCCATCAGCGCCTGAAGAACCTGTGCGGCACCTGCAACCATGCCCTTGACCCGTCCTGGACGGTATGCCCCTACTGCGCCACGCCCGTAGGCGCCGCCCCTGCGCGCCGCTCTTCCGGCACGGCCCGCGGACGCATGGCCGGCAACACGGCCACGCCGCGTCAGGCGGCTTCCCAGCAG
>CAJFVW010000025.1 GCA_904420575.1 uncultured Gordonibacter sp. | reverse complement strand
GACGGCTTGGCGCGACAGGCCCAGCTTCTCCGCCAGTTCCTCCTGGCTGTATCCCTTTGCGCGCCTCATCTCGGCCAAGCGCTGGGCGATCTCGACGTTCATGTACGATCCCTTCCGTGCCGTCTGTTTCATGGTTCCTTCTGCTTCCTCACGGAGTCCAGCGTACGAGAAGGGCACGCGGTTGCGCCAGCACCTCTGGTAATCATTTTACGCAACCGGTGGTTGCCCGTTCCGGTGAAAAGGGATTTCGTGACGAATGTCATCGATGCGGGCATCTTCACGGACGCTCGACAAGAGGCAAACGCTACGGTGGGCACGCGAAGAAGCGTGCCATACTGGCTCGAAGCATCGTGCGACGAGCATGGAAAGGAGCCGGCTGATGTATCCGGACTTGACAGGCAAGACGGCCGTGGTGACCGGCGCGAGCTCGGGCCTCGGCCACGGCATCGCGCAGAGGTTCCTGCAGCAGGAAGGCATGAACGTCGTGGTCAACTACCACAGCGAAAAACACCGCGGCGCAGCCCAGGAGTTGGCCGATGCCTGCAACGCGAACGGGCGGACGATGGCCGTCGTCGTGCAGGCCGACATCTCGCAGGAAGAAGGGGCGCAGAAGCTTTTGGACGCCGCCCTGGACACGTTCGGCACCGTGGACGTGTGGGTCAACAACGCCGGCATCGAGTCGCGCTACCCCACCCACGAACTGCCGCTCGAAGAATGGGAAAAGGTGCTGGCCGTCAACCTGACCGGCGTGTTCCTGGGGTCGAAGGCTGCCTTGGCCCGATTCGTCGACACCGGCACGAAGGGCGTGATCGTGAACCTGTCGTCGGTACACGAAAAGGTGCCGTGGCCCACTTTCGCGCACTACACCGCAAGCAAAGGCGGCGTCAAGCTGTTCAGCGAGACGATCGCGCTCGAGTACGCTCACCTGGGCATCCGCGTGAACTGCATCGCGCCCGGCGCCATCGAGACGCCCATCAACGCGGCGAAGTTCGCCGATCCGAAAGCGCTCGCCCAAACGGTGAAGCTCGTGCCGATGGGAACCATCGGCACGGTGGAGCAGATCGCCGCGGCGGCGGCCTGGCTGGCTTCCGACCAGTCAGGCTACGTGACGGGACAGAGCCTGTTCGTGGACGGCGGCATGTCGCTCTACCCGTCGTTCGAGCGCGGGGACGGCTAGGCGGCACCATGGCGCAGGAGAAATGGCTGGACCTCAAGCACACCTTCAACGTGAAGGGCAAGCTTCTGTTCTCCACACTGGGCGTGGTGTGCATCTCGCTTGGCGTCACGCTGTGCCGAGTGGGAAACGTGGGCGTGGACCCGTTCACGGCCATGAACCTGGGGGTCAGCGCGCGCATCGGCATGGACTTCGGCACCTACCAGCTAATCGTGAACTTCGTCATCCTGGTGTTCGTGTTCTTTCTGGACAAGCACCTCATCGGCCTTGGCACCATCATCAACATGGTGGGCGTGGGCTATCTGATACAATTTTTCACCTGGGCGTTCGACCTTCTGCCGCTCCCGCGCGACCTGGTGTTCGCCGCCGTCACGCTGGTGGTGGGGACGCTGCTGTTCACATTGGGCGTGTCGCTGTACCTGAAGACGCGCATGGGCGTAGCACCCATCGATGCCGTGGCGCCCATCGCGTCCCAGCGCCTGCCGTTCTCGTTCACCGCCTGCCGTATGACGCAGGACATCGCGGTCACGGTCATCGCGATTTTGGTCGGCGGGCCTATCGGCGTGTTCACCGTCATCGCGGCGTTCTTCACCGGTCCGTTCATCACGATGTGGAACCGCATCCTCACGCTGCCGCTGTACCGGCGCTTCCACATCTTGGACCAGCAGGAATGGGAAAAGGAGAAGGCATGACGTCGGAAGGGGGCCTGCGCGGGAGCGCGGAGCGGAACGAACGCGGGGGCCTGCGCGGGAGCGCGGAGCGGACGCCGCAGGCGGCCGGGCGCGGGGATGCGGCGCGGCTGTTCGTCGGCACGTACACGGAGGGAACGGCGAGCGAGGGCATCTACACGCTCGCCTGCGATGCGAAGGCGGGGCGGCTTGCGGTCGATCGCATGACGCGCACGCTGGCGAACCCGTCGTTCCTCGTGCCTTGGGGGACGCTCGTGTGCGCGGCGCACGAGCTGCCCGACCGCGGCTGCATGGCGACGTACGCCGTGCGGGCCGACGGGTCGCTCGCCTTGGTGGACGCACGGGCCACTTCGGACGATGCAGGCACGTGTTTCGTGGCCGTGCATCCCGCAGGGCGCGCGCTGTACGGCGCGAACTACCAGAGCGGCTCCGTCGGATGCTGCCCGCTCGGGCGCGACGGATCCCTGGGCGCGCCCTTCCCCTCCGTGCATCACGGCGGTCACGGCGCGAACCCCGAACGCCAGGAGGCGCCCCACGTGCACACGCTCGGCTTCGTGCCGGGAACCAGCCAATTGGTTGCCGTCGACCTGGGCATCGACGCGCTGACGCGCTATCGCACGATGGAGACGGGCGCGCTCGCGCTTCCCCCGCTTGCCGTCGAACGCGTACCCGCCGGTTCCGGGCCGAGGATCATGGCGTACCATCCGCGGCTTCCCCTTGCCGCCGTGGTGGACGAGCTGGCCAACGACGTTCTGGTCTTCCACATCGGCGAGGCTGCCGACGTCTGGACGCTCCTCGGCCGCTGGGACCTGCTCGGCCGGACGGAAGAAGACGGCGCGCCACCGGAAACAGAAGCGACAGCGCCGTCGGAAGCGGAGGCGACAGCGCAGGCGGCGGTCGTCGGACGGCCGACACGCGCAGGCCATCCGACGGGGCCGGCCGGCGGCGCATCCGGTCACGACGAACTCTCGCCAGCCCGCCGCACGAACCTGGCCGCGCACGGCGCCTTCGCGCCGGACGGGCGGCGCCTGTACGTTTCCGTGCGCGGCGGCGACCTGATGGTGGTCTTCGACCTGGACCGGGAGGGGCACGCCACCAGGCGCTCGGCCTTTCCTTCGGGTGGCCGCGGGCCACGCCACTTCTCGCTCTCCCCTTCCGGCGAGCTGCTGGCGGTGGCCAACCAGGACAGCGGAACCGTGGCCCTCTTCCGGCTGGACAGCAAAGACGCGCCCGAAGAAGTGGCGCGCGCAGAGGTGCCGCAGGCCTCCTGCGTCGTCTGGGAGCCTCAGACCTGAAACCGCATGCGTGCGAGGACGATGCCGGGCGGCACGCCCACGCGCGGCGGGGCCACGCCCCGGAGACGATGTCGTGTCGGGCACGAGGCCGCTCGGGTCGAACGCGTTTCGTCACCCCACGAAGCCACCCGCTCCGCACTTCCGCGGAATAGTCGTATAATGCGAGTCGTTCCGTGAGAGGAGGCGCACTCGAGCATGGCCAAAGACGACCGGCGGGCAGACAGGACGGACCGACGCGTGCAGTACACCAAGCGGGCGCTCCGCGAGGCGCTCGTGCACCTCATGCGCGAAAACCATATCTCCAAGATATCCGTGAAGGCGCTCTGCGACGCCGCCGACGTGAACCGCAGCACGTTCTACGCCCACTACCAGAACCAATACGACCTGTTGCGGCAGATCGAGGCCGAGGCACTCGAGGATCTGACGGCCTATCTGCTGGAAGAGGCGCCCCGTACCTACAACGTCACGAAGATCCTGGAATACGCGCAGGCCAATGCCGATTTGTTCATCGTCTTGCTGGACGAGAGCGACGGGGCCTTCCAACGGCAGATCATGGAGCTGGCGCACGTGGTCGACCTGCGGCCGACCGACGAGCCCGAAGCTTGCCTCGACGACCGGCTGGAGTACATGTACCTGTTCGCCGTCACGGGAGCGCTCGGCGTGCTGACGCAGTGGCTGAAGAAGGGCACCCCCCAGTCCCCTGCCGTCATGTCGGAGATGCTCATGCGCATGATCCAGTCAGGCATCGAGGAAGCCTAGACGCACGACGGACCCGGAGGGCGCGCGGTCGGCGGGTTCCGGCGCGGCCGGCAGCGCTTGGAGGACGCGCAGCCGGCAGCAGGATCTCCGCGGCCGGCAGCGCGCCCACCCATGGTTTCTCGCCGCGCTTCCTACCCTTGGAACAGGGCCAGCAGGCGGTCCCACAAGGTCGGCTCCGACGTGTCGGCCTCTTCCTCCTGGGGGGCTTCCGGCTTCTCGATGGGAGAAGTGGCCATGACGAACTGGACGGCGGTCACGTTCGCGTTCTCCGAAGAAACGAACGACACCGGCTCGAATTCGGGGAAGTCGAATTCGGCGGTCATCTCGCCTATCTTCTCGCGCATGGTCTCGGGCAGCGTGGCCGTGGACTCGTCGAGCGCGCTCATGCCGTCGCTCAGGTCGTTCGCGCCGCCGGCGAGGTCGCCCGCGCCTCCCGCGAACTGCGACGCGCCGGAGGCGAAGTCCTGGTACTTGGACGAGAGCGACGACAGGCCGGAGGCGTATTCCGCCAGGCCGTCGTGGAAGCGGCCGTACTCGCTCGAAAGGCCGGAAAGCCCTTCCACCAACGCCGGCAGCTGGTCGAGCGCACCGGCGCCGAGCGAGGACTCCAAGGCGTCGGCCATGGCGCGCAAGGCCTGCGCGGACGTGGCCAGGGCGCCGTCGGACGACGCGTCCGCGGCAAGATTGTCCAGCAGGGCGCTCGCGCCGTCGAATGCCGCTTTGGCGCCGTCGTTTCCGTTCGGCCCCACGTAGGCGCCGCGCACGTACTGCGCCGCAGCATAATACTGCGTCAGCTGCTCGAGCGTGGCCGCGTCGGCCTCGGTTCCCTGCCCTTTCACGAGGGCCGTCAGGCTGCCCAAGGCCGCCTCGTCGATCGACCCGGCCGGGATGGCGCCGATCGCGCCGTCCAGCACGCCCAGCGCCTGCGCGTACCCCTGCTGCACGGTCGCCACGCTCTCCCTCAGCCCGCCAGAGCCGTCCAGGCCGTCGGCCAGCTGCCGCAGCGTCGCGGGCAGCCGTTCGAGGTCGGCCAGGCTGCCCAGGTCGGCGCCTGCCAGCCCCGAAGCGATGGCCGCCAACGCATCCCGGATGTCGCCCGAAACGCTCACCAGGTAGGACGATCCACCATCGAGCTTGGAGAGCCCCTGGCCGAACCCTTCCGCGCCCTCGGACACGCCTTGTGCGCCTTCTGCCAAGAGGTCGATGCCTTCCGCCAGCTGCGCGGTCCCGTCGGTGAGCTGGCTCACCGCCGAGGCCAGGTCGGCCATGCCGTCGGTCATCTCGCCGGTATCGGGCAGGTCGACCACCGACGAATACGGCAGCGCCGCTATCTGCGCTCCATCCATAGAGAAGTCGCTCACCTGCGCCTTCAGCGTGAAGTCGCCGTCGTGGCCGGGCAGCGCCGTGAACGCCACCGTCCAGTCCTGCCCCGCGCTGGCGATGGTGGCGCCTTCAGCCTGCACGTCAGAGCTCCCCTGGCCTTTGAGCGTAAACGTGATCTGCAGCATGAAACTGTCGTAGAAGGCCGGGTCGACCGCGGCGTTGCGCGTCGTGGTCACCCGGATGGCCAGCGCGCCAGACGCCCCGGCAAGCTCGTCGGCGGAGATCGGCTTCCCGTCCAACTCATAAGAGAGCGCGATGTTCCACGGAAGCGTCGTCTGGGCGGCGTCGCCCTGGTAGTAGAACACGCCTTCTTCCACGTCCACCGTGGTGACGTCGCCGGAACGCACCAGATCGGACTCGTTGGTGAGGTTCTTCACGTCCGTATAGTCGCCATGGTCGACAAGGGTTCCCGGGGCGGCCACGTCGAAGCGGTTGACCACGTAGACGGCCTGGGGCGTGCCCGTGGCGGCCAGGTTTGCGTACACGATTTCCGACTTTTCGTACAAAGCGGCAGCAGCCTGCGCGGAAGAGGCAGGGACCGCCTTGTTCGCCGCCTTCTGGCCACCCTCCTGCGAGAGCGCGAGGGCGTGCGGGATGCAGGCCGCCGAAAGCGTCACCACCAAAAGGGCAACCAGGCCGGTGCGCGCGAGGCGGCGCCGTTTCGCAGGCGCGGCCGGACGTTCCAGGTTACTGTTCATGGGGCTCATCGTTCGCCTCCTTGTGCGGGGTAAGGAAGAAACCGGCATGCCACGTGGTACGGCGTATGAATCCGTCCAGATACACGAGCAGGCCGGGAAGGAAACACGTCACGAGGGCGAGGGACAGAAGCGCGCCGCGCCCGAGCAGAAGGCCCAGGCTGGCCACGGCTGACATGGACGACGTGAACGAAAGCGCGAAGCCCGCCGTCGCCAGGATGCCCGCCGACACCAGAAGGGACGGAAACGTCTCGCCGAGCGCAAGGCGTATGGCCTGGCGCGCCGGCTCGCGGCGGCGATGGTCCAGGTAGTGCGTCGTGAGCAGGATGCCGTAGTCGATGGTGGCGCCCAGCTGCACCGTGTTGATGACCAGATAGCCGATGAAGTTCACCGGCTCGCCCGTGAAGTACGGGATGGACAGGTTGATCCAGATGCCGGACTCGATGGTGAGCAGCAGCACGAGCGGCAGCGCGATGGAGCGAAACGTCACCAAGAGCACGCACAGGATGGCCACGACGGCTATGCCGCTCACGACCACGTTGTCCACCGCCACGATGTTCTTCATGTCGTACAGGTTCGCGGACTGGCCGGCCGTGTAGAACGTCCCGTAATGGCGTGCCGCCACGTCCTGCACGGCCTGGACGGTGGCGAACGCCTCGTCGCTTTCCACGTCGGTGCTGGTGTAGGCGATGATGCGCGCGTAGTTTTCCGAGTAGAACTGATCGGTCACGCTGGCATCCAGAAACCCTGACGGTATGGCCGAACCCACGGTGGAGGCGTACGAGAGGACCCCTTTGACGTTGTCGACCTTCTCCAGATCGGCGGCAAGCGCGGCCTCTGCGGCGACGTCGCCGCACGGCACCAGCACCACCAGCGGGTTCTGATGACCGAACTCGTCCTGCACCATGAGCGTGTCGGCGCCGGAGCGCAGGTTGGGGTCGGGGGAGTTGTTCTGGTAGGTGAACACGGTGTGGGCCTGGCCCAGGAAGGCCGGCACCACCAGGGCAAGCACCAGCACGAGCGCCGGGACGCGCACCTTCGAGAGCGCCTTGTCCACGTTCTTGAACGAAGGCATGAGGGGCCGGTGCGCCGTCTTGTCGATGGCTCGGTAGACCAGAAGCGTGAGCGCCGGGAGGAACACCATGACGGTCACGAAGCTGAACGCGATGCCCTTGACCAGGTTGATGCCGAGGTCGGCCCCGATCTGGAACTGCATGAACGCCAGCGCCGCGAAGCCGAGCAGCGTGGTGGTGGCGCTTGCGGCGATGGTGGATAGCGAGCGGCGCATCGCGCAGGCCATGGCCTGCTCCACGTCGACCGTGCGCTGCCGCTCGGCTGCGAACGCATGGAGCAGGAAGATGGCGTAGTCGAGCGACACTGCCAGCTGCAGAATGGGGCTCACCGAATACGTGATGAACGACACTTCGCCCAGCACGATGTTGGTGCCCATGTTGAGTACGATGGACACGCCGATGGCTGCGATGAACAGCACCGGCTCGATCCACGAGAGCGTGGAGAGCACCAGCAGAAGCAGGATGGCGGGCACGATGATGGCCACGGCGCCCAACACCTCCTGCACCGTGTTCGCCTGGAGCTGCTCCGTGTCCATCGCCTCGCCCGACACGGCGTTCGCCAGGCCCCGGCCGCCTGCGGCGGCGTTGTCGGCGCTCGCCTGGTCAACCAGGCCGCGCAGGGCGGGGATGGCCGTGCCTTCCTCGCCTTCGGCGACGGTCACCTGGAACAGCGCCGTGCCCGCGGCTTCGACGCCGGCCGTGGCGCTTGACGCCTCCTGGCCGGTTCCGCTCGAGGCCGGATCGTTCACGCGGTAATAGGTCTCCACCGTCTCCTGGTCGGCCGTCTCCAGCGGCTCGGCGACGTCCATGACGTCGTCGAGCCACATGACGCCTTCCACCCCGTCGACGGCGGCGATTTTGTCCTTGAACGCAAGGGCCTGCGGCACCGAGACGTCGTGCACGAGCACGTTCGCGTTGGGAACGGCCTGCGAGAACTCCTGCTCCATGATCTCCACGGCCGTGGTCGACTGCGCCTCGTCGGGCAGGTAGTCCACCATGTTGTAGTTGGTCTTGACGAAGGGAATGAACGCGGCGCACACCACGGCCGCGGCCAGGAAAGCCACGACGACCGCCTTGCGGCGCCTGATGATGCCGTGTATGAAGCGATCCATGCCCTGGGCAGTCCTTCGCGTCGTCATTCCCTACACTCCGTAGGATAAACAACACGCTGTGGAGAAACAACCCACACCATCGCGACATGTGAACGAAAGCCGACAGTCCGCGCATCGAGTGTTGCGGATTCACAAAACCCACAGACGCAGGTTGACGGCGCGTTGCCGAACAGGAACCGCTTGCAGCGGGAAGGGGCAGCGAGCGCGGCGGACGGGCGTGCCTCCTTGGGAGAGGCGGACGCGCGGTCGCAACGGGTCGCGGCGTCGCGCGGGATCTCTTGTGCGAGGTCGCCTGCGCGTTGTCGCAGAGAATGAGGGAGGTCTTTCGCACGGCGTGGCGGGGGGCGCGGGATCTCTCGCGCGGCGCGGCTCCCTACCGCGCGCGGTCGCGCAGGGCCTGCAGCTTCGCCAGCGTGGCGGGATCGATGCGGGCGGCGACCGTGTTCTTCTCGGCCACCTTCGGCGTCTCGTCAAGCCGCGCGTCTTCGTAGTACAGGGTCACCTCGTGGCTGAAGCCGTCGGCGCTCATGCGGTCGACGCCATTGCCGAACACCGTGTCCTGGATGGTGGCATCGCTGGTGACCACCAGCGTCTCCACCTGGCGCTCGCGCGCATCGTGCGCCAGTTTCTCGATGACCTTGTCGGCCGATTGGCCCGCCGGCGAAAACACGATGCGCACGCCGCCGACGGTTTCCGCCTCGCCGGTGGAGAACCGGTTCTTCGCCCCGTCGAACACGATGACGGCGCGCCAGTCGCGCCCGGCGTAGTTGACCACGTCGTTGATGAGCGCCTCGCGCGCCGTGTTGAACGTGTCGTCGGTGTAGTCGGGCCCCGCAATGCGCTGATAGCGGCTGCCCGACCGCAGCACGTTGTAGCCGTCGACGAGAAGCAGTTTTTTGCGTTGTTTGGGCATGGTACCTTTGCCTTGCAGGTCGAAACGGACGCCTTGTCGGCAGCACATCACAGGTTCAGGCGTCACAGGTTGGCGTAGTGGGTCAGCGAGGGCGCTTCTGGCGAGTGCGATTGGCGGGAAAGGAAGGCGAAGCGTGCTTTCGCACGTGAGCCTTCCTTGGAGCGCCAAGCGCGCCGCCAGAAGCGCCCGCAGCGTCGGCTCGTTCCGTCGGCCGTCAAGCCGACGGAACCTGGTTCTGCCGCAGCCATTCGTACATGCAGGCGGTGGACGCCTGGGCGACGTTCAGGGACGACACCTCTCCCACCTGGGGAAGCTTGACCAGAAAATCGCAGTTGTCCTGCACGATGCGTGAGAGGCCTTCCCCTTCGTTGCCCATGACGAGCACGATCTTGCCCTTCAGGTTGGCTTCCCACACGAGGCCTTCCGCATGCTCGCTGGCACCGGCCACCCAGAAGCCGTTCTCCTTGAACCGGTCCATGGCCTGCACGAGGTTGGACACCTGGGTCACCGGAAGATGCGAGATGGCGCCCGCCGAGCTCTTGTACGTGGCCGCCGTCACGTGCGCCGCCCGCTTGTTCGGGATGACGATGCCTGCCGCGCCCACCGATTCGGCGCTGCGCGCGACGGCGCCCAGGTTGCCGGCGTCGGTGATGTGGTCGAGCATGACGACAAGCGCGCGTCCCCCGTGCTCGGCGGCGCTTTTTTCGGCTTCCTCCAGCACGGTGGTCACGTTCACGTACGAGAACGGCTTCGTCTCGGCCATGACGCCCTGGTGGCTGCCACGCTCCGACAGGTCGTCGAGCTTCTTGCGCGGCACGTTGTCAACCGGCACGTCGAAGCGCTTAGCCTTGCGCAGGATGTCCTCGATGAGCGGGTCGCGCTTCACGTTGTCTGCCAGCAGGACGCGCTTCACCGGCACGTTCGTGCGGAGCGCCTCGATGATGGGTCGCTTGCCCTCTATGTAGTCTGCCATGGGTCTGCTTTCGTTGCGTATTCCGTCGAACGAAAAGTGTACCACGACCCGTGCCGCGCCACGGAAATTCGCCCACGCGGAGAGGCGCCGCGACTAGAAATCCACGAGGTCGTACTCGACGTCGCCCGGTTGGTAGGCACGCAAGAACTCCGTGGGCGTCATGGCCGGCACGGGCGAGTCCGCGAAGCCCTTCTTGTCGCGTGACGATCAGGTCGACGCCATGGGCGATGGGCGGCATGGGCTATCAGCGCGTCCTCATAGTCCTTCATGCCGCTTTCGTAGGCAAGGCGACGGTCGCTGGGAACGTTGTCCATCAGCTTGAACAGGCCGAATACCGCATCCAAAGAGCCCAGGACGTCTTCCCGGGAAAACGTGCCCCCGCTGTGAAGAACGTACGCGATATCCGTAGCGGAGAGCAGAAGCAACCGGCAGGCCGGCTACGCCCGGCAACCGACTGCGGCCAGACAGGCCGGTTGCGTCCTGCAAGCCGGCTGCGGCCTATGCCTGAGCGCCGGCTATCGCCGCCAGCAGATGGGCGCCCGCACGGTAGAAGGGCAGGCGCGCTTCGGACGCGGTCTTTTCCGCAAAGCGCGGCATCCACGTCAGGGCATGCTCGCGTAGGAACTCGTGGTAGGCCGCCGCCGGGGAACCTCCGGGCAGCGCTTCGGGCGCAGGCGCCCCTTCGGCGGGCGCCGCCAGCCCTCCGGCGAGCAAGGCCAGGTATTCCAGCAGCTCGCATTCGGTGGCCACGTGGTCCAAGGGCTCGTTGGTGCCCTCCGGACGACCCAGGCCGCACGCCTTGCAGAAGCGCTCGACCTCCATGGAGTGCGGGTTCACGAACAACAGCGCCTGCACCCCGTCGTCGGCCGCGCGCCACACCCCTTCGTAGGGGCTCACCACCGGATCGGGCGCCCCCACGAACAGATGGGTCGCCTCGGCGCGCAGGGCATGCAGAAGCGCCTCGGCGTCGAGCGCGGCGGCGTCCTCCGCCTTTCCGTCGGCGCTCAGCGCGGAAAGCCAGCTCTCGGGCATCGAAAGGCCCAGCGCGGCCGCCACTTCGTCAGCCGCATCGGCCCATTCGCCCGAAGCGACCACTTCGGCAAGCCCGCTTTCCGGGTACCGAAACGACAGCGCCAGAAGCTCCCATGCGACCGCACGCACCTGCCAGTCGCCTTCCGTTTTCGCCACCTCAACCATGATACCCCCATTTCCCGTATCGTCCGGCCATGCCGGCCTTCTTCTCATCTGAAAGATGCCTGGCGCCCGCGCGCTCAACGCCCTTCGGCAGCGTCGGCAGCGTCGGCAGCGTCGGCAGCGTC
>CAJFVW010000024.1 GCA_904420575.1 uncultured Gordonibacter sp. | reverse complement strand
CGCGAACCACCGCACCACGGCCGACGCGCTGCCCTGCTTCGTCGCCCCGAAGAGCATCGCGCTGTTCGAGGAGTTCGGCGTGCTCACGGAACCCGAGGTCCGCAGCCGCTACGAGGTGAAGCTGGAGAAGTACAACAAACTCATCAACATCGAGGCGCGCACCATGAAGCGCATGGTGCGACGCACGTACCTGCCGGCCATCAACCTCTTCGCCTCGGACCTCGCCGCAGCGATAACCTCCTTCAAGGCCGTGTCCGCAGGCGCCAACACGCGCCAGCAGGAGATGCTGCTGGACAAGCTTCTGAACGGCATAGACGAGATCGACCGCGCCCTGGAAGCGCTGGGCGAAGCGCATTCCTCGTCGCTCGAGATTGCCGACGAGCAGCAGAGGGCCGACTTCAACGCGCATACGATCATCCCGCTCATGGAGCAGCTGCGCGCGGCCGTGGATGCCATGGAGGTTGTCACCGGGCGCGACCGGTGGCCGGTGCCCTCGTACAACAACCTGCTGTTCTATGTGTAGCGCAGGCCTCTTTCACGCGAAGGGAGCTTGGTTGCCGTGAAGCTGGAATTCACCAAGATGCACGGGCTGGGAAACGATTTCGTGTTCGTCGACGGTTTCTCGCAGGAGGCGAGCTTGAGCGCCGCCCAGGTGGCGTCTTTGTGCGATCGCCACCGCGGCATAGGAGCCGATGGCGTCATCGTGGTGCGGCCGTCCGAACGACCCGAGTGCGCCGGCTACATGCACTACGTCAATGCGGACGGAACCTTGGCCCAGATGTGCGGGAACGGCGTGCGCTGCTTTGCGAAGTACCTGGTCGACCGCGGTTTCGTGCAGGCGGGCGACGGCTGTCTCGTCGCCGACACGCTCGCAGGCCCCAAGCCCATCCGCTTTGAAGTCGGGGAAGACGGGCTCATGACTTCCGCAACGGTGAACATGGGGCGGCCGACGCTCGACCCGCATGCCGTACCGGTGGATGCGCCGGCGAACGCAGTCGGCCCGGACGGCAGGGCTTACCTGCGCGAGCAGCCGATCGAATCGCCGTGGGGAACCTTCTCGTTCACCTGCGTGTCCATGGGAAACCCACATGCCGTGTGCTTTGTGGACGATTGGGCGACGGTTGCGAACAGCCTGTTCGACGACCCATCCGACAAGCGTCTCGCCACGTTCGACATCAACCGCATCGGCGCGTTCTACGAGTCGCACCCGCTGTTCCCCGAGAAAACGAACGTCGAGTTCGCGTGCGTCGGTCCGGACGGCATCGCCATGCGCGTATACGAGCGCGGCTGCGGCGAGACGCCCGCTTGCGGAACGGGCGCGTGTGCGGTGGGCGTCGCGGCCCTGCTGACGAACCGACGCGGACGTGAGAACGACGTGCTCCTTCCGGGAGGCACGCTGCATATCGTTTGGGAAAAGGACGGCCGCGTCACGATGACTGGTCCCGCCGTCGAAGTTTTCGAGGGCGCGATCGACCTCTAGCCGACAAGAAAGGAAGCGCATACCTGTGAAAACCGCCGCATGTCTCGGCCGCATAACCCCTTACCTGTTCGCACGGATCGACGAGAGGAGAAGCGCGCTCGAGGCGCAGGGGATCGACGTGATCTCGCTAGGCATCGGGGATCCCGACATGCCCACGCCGCCGCACATCGTGAACGCGATGGCCGAGGCCGTTCGCAAGCCCGCGAACCACCAGTACCCGGATTACGCCGGGTCGCCGGCCTATCGCGAGGCGTGCGCCTCGTACCTGCGGCACCGTTTCGGCGTTGAGGTCGACCCGGCAAGCGAAGTGCTTGCGCTCATCGGGAGCAAAGAGGGCATCGCGCATCTGCACACCGCGTTCGTCGATCCGGGCGACTACGTGCTGGCGCCGTCCATCGGCTATCCCGTGTACTCCGGCGGCGCGACGCTCGCGAACGCGAACACGTACTTCATGCCCATGAAAGAGGAGAACGGCTTCCTCGCGGATTTCTCGAACGTTCCCGAAGACGTGCTGTCCCGGGCGAAGATCATGTTCCTGGGCTATCCGAACAACCCGACCGGCGCCTGCGCGACCGAGGAGTACTTCGATAGGGCGATCGCCTTCAGCCTGGAGCACGGCCTGCTGCTCGCGCACGACAACGCCTACTGCGATCTCTGCTTCGATGGGTACGTCGCCCCGTCCATCCTCGAGCGCCCGCATGCCAAGGAATGCTGCATCGAGTTCTTCAGCCTGTCGAAGCCCTACAACATGACCGGTTGGCGCATCGCGTTCGCCTGCGGCAACCGGGAGGCGGTCCAAGCGCTCGGCACCGTCAAGAACAACATGGATTCGGGGCAATTCACCGCCGTCCAGGAAGCCGCCATCGTCGCGCTCACGCAAGACCAGCAATGCGTGGCCGACATGTGCGCGCTCTACCGGCGGCGACGGGACCTCGTGGTGGAGGCCCTTCGCTCCATCGGCTTGGAGTGCACGGCGCCGAAGGCGACGATCTACGTGTGGGCGAAGGTGCCCGCAGGAGAGACCTCCGAATCGTTCGCAACCAAGCTCTTGGAGCGGGCGCACGTGATAGTGACGCCGGGAAGCGGCTACGGCCCCGATGGCGAAGGCTACGTGCGCATCTCGCTGACCACTCCCGACGACCGCCTCGTCGAGGCCGTCGACCGCATAAGGGAAACCATGTAAACCCATCCAGTCGCTTGTCTACCGGCAGAACAAGGGCTTCTCCACTGCGATGTTGATGAGTGCCGCCGTTCTGCAAGACCGAGGCCAAGACGACTGTTTCCGCGCAGTAGAGAGACGATGCCCGCTGCATCGCCGGTCGCGTTTGTCGTCGATCCGTCTTCGAGGTGCAGGTTCTTGACGGTACTGCCCTTCACGATGCCGAAAAGAGAGTAGCATCCGTAGACGCTGTTGGCGCTCACGCTCGGTCCGGCTATCGTATGGCCCATGTCTGCGAAGATGCCCGAGAAGGCGGTTCTCCTGAATATCCTGTTTCTGCTTCCTATTGGCATCCGGCTTTTCACCTCTCCTTCCGCTTCGGCGAAAGCGAGATTTGGCGACTGTGCCATGCAGATCGCTAGCGCAAAGCAGGCTGCGAGCACGAGCGAACGACAGGGAGGGTGTCTCTTCCGCGCCTTCCCCGACAGAGACTCTCTGTCCTTCGTGCATTTTCTTCCGTGCGCCGCCCTTGGTACGTGCCCTTGTCGAGCTTGGCTGGATGCACGACCTCGGCGTTGGAATTAGGGGTATCTACGAGGCGATGGGCGAATCCAACGTGCGCTACGATGAGGTTCGTAGGCCGGAAGGATGCTATACCAAACTCACGCTCATGTCACGATAACAAGACAATATTCGTGACAGCGGAACCAGATGAGGAAATGTTCTCGGCATGCTGCGATGCAAGCCAAAACGGTACACGTATTACTTTTGGCACGCCGTGAAAGCCGATGTTGTCCGCCCATGCAAAAGCGCCAACACCAAGAACGCAGCAGAATGGTTCCTAGCTTTCGAGATGGTCGAACCATTGAGCAGTTAAGAGCAACTCTTAACTGCTCTTAACTTCCCGCTTTTCCAATGTTCAAATGTCAAAACCTTCCCAAGACCGGTAAAATTTTGACACAGAAATCTCGGCAAGGCATACGATACGAGCAATGCTGCCTTGCATCATCGCGAGGGCGATAGGTTCGATCGCTCGTAGAGTCCTGGGCAACTACGACGCCTCTCTCCACCAGCTTTTTCAGCGCCTTCAGAGTGCCGCGTGGAGTCAAGCCCATGGCCTCGGCCACTTCCGCAGTCCTGGATGCGCCATGCTCATCCAAGAACGCGTACGTCTCCACTTCGGTTTCCGATAGGCTGTCCAAGGTTGTTTCGGAACTCTTCGGAACTCTTCGGAACTCCATCGGCCATTGTCGGCCAGTTATCGGTCATGCTGTCCGCGAAGGCGTCGCTGCGATGGAACACGAGCTTGGTGCCCTCGGTCACCCGCACGTACTCGATGCGCACGCCTGCCTCGTCGCACAGGCCGCGCATGCGCGGGATGCCGGTCCCGTACGCTTCGATGTCGCCCGAGAAGTACATGGTCTGTGCGATGAGCTTGTTGCGCCCCTGCGACGACACTCTCTCGTCCGACAGGTGCTTCTCGGGATCCTGTCCCTCGACGAACCAGCCGAGGCTCAGTATTTCCACGGCATCATTGTGAATACGTCTATCTGCACGTACCCGCCGCGCGTCCAGTCGCAGTGCGCGTAGGCGTTCATAAGGGCTTCCTTGACCGCAGGGGCAGACATTCTAAAGATTTTGGTGTGGATTTATTACTTTATAACTCTTGTCTTATGCATACATATAACAAAACTTGTCTGCAGTCCATTTTGTGACAAAATACTATTCGGGCAATTTTTACCTAAAAAACTCCTGAGCGTAGGATGAGCGATCTCGTTCTCCCAGAGTTCGTCCGCAAGCTTTGCGACGACCTGGTAGAGGAACAGCTTCGGGCTGATTTGCTTCGATCTTATGGTCTTGAGCTGCGTCACAAAATACTTCTTGTTGGAGCCCCGGGCAATGGAAAGACTTCTCTTGCGGAGGCAATCGCCGAGTCCCTCATGATTCCTTTTCTCACTATCCGTTACGAACAACTTATTGGATCGTATTTAGGTGAAACGGCAAGCAGGCTGGGGCAACTCTTCGATTACGCAAGAACTCGTCCTTGCGTGCTTTTCTTTGACGAGTTCGAAACGCTCGGCAAGGAACGCGGAGACACCCATGAGACAGGGGAAATCAAGCGTGTCGTTAGCTCGCTTTTGCTACAAATAGACTCGCTTCCAAGCTATGTGGTTGTGATTGCTGCCACAAATCACGATGATCTGCTTGACAAAGCCGCATGGCGCAGATTTCAAATTCGCGTGGAGCTTCCTTCGCCAACGCGAGCAAATCTGTCAACGTGGCTATCTTTATTTGAGCGCAGAAACGACTTTGACTTCGGCATCGAGCCCGAAACGATAGCGAAAAGGGTCTATGGATGCAGTTTCTATCAAATGGAAGAGCTCGCTATAGAGATATATAGACAATACGTATTGTCGCTTCCTTCTGACGTCACAAAAAAGATTACAAATGAAGTGCTGCAGCTTTGGAGCAAGCGGCGCAAGCAAAGCACTATCTTCTGGCCTTGCAGCGCCTCGGGCGAGGACGACGCGGAGGGCGCCGTAAACGAGGGGGAGGCGTTCTGCGAGGAGATTGCCGACTTCCTGCTTGCCCAGGCCGGAAAGCGGGGCGTCGGGGCCCGCGCGGAATAGCGCTCGCCGCACCTTCTGCACGATGCCGCGGTCGATGCGCTGGAGAGGGGCTTTCTCAACGAGGCGCAGATGACGTCACGCTGTCCGGCAGCACATCCGACAGAATCAAGGTGGACAAAGCCGACGGCGCCGACTTCCTCGTGGGCCTCTCGGCGCTCTCCTCACTTTTCCAACCTGACTTCCGTTTCTGGCAAGCCATTGGATATCGTGCTTGTTATGGACGAGTCCTATTCTATGCGCCAGACGGATTCCGAAGAGTCTTACGTTGAGGTTTAT
>CAJFVW010000023.1 GCA_904420575.1 uncultured Gordonibacter sp. | reverse complement strand
GGCGTGGTACCATACTGCCTCGGAAACGGCCGGCGCCGCGCTACTGATGAAACGCGGCGCGCATGGCCCTGGGAAGTGATGGGCGATCGAAGAGGGGAGGACCATGAACCGGAAAGAGGCGCTGCGCATTCTCGGCCTGGACGACGACGCCACGGCCGACGACATCAAGGCGGCGTACAAGGAAACGGCTCAGATCCTGCACCCCGACCGCTTCGCCAGCAACAAGAAGCTGCAGGACCGCGCGACCGAGCAGTTCAAGAACCTGCAAGAAGCCTACGAATACCTCACCAGCGGTAAAGGCGCACGTGGCACGTCGGCGCGGAGCAGCCGCACAGGTGCGTCCTCCGACGGAGGCGGATCCTCTGCGCGTGCGGTCTATACCGAGGAAGCCGAGCTTGAGGCGCGGCTCGCCGGCATCGCCGCCGCCAAGACCCAGCTGGTTGCCCAACGCGACGTGGTGTACGACGAACGCCGCAACGGCGCCGTCATGGCCGGCATCGGCGCGGTGGTGGCCCTGCTCTGCAGCCGCAAGCTGGGCATCCTGGGCATTCTGGCCGCAGCGGGCGTCACGGCAGCCATTTGGGGCATCGTGCAGGTGGTGAACGCGCAACGCACCATCGCGCTGTTGGACGACCACATCAAGGAGCTGGTGGCCGAGCAGAAGCGCCTGGCACAACAGCTGGAGGATCTGGACTGACGGCGCTTTGCCAACCGTCCGACAAGCCGCGCGTCGCCCCTCGTTCCGAACCATTCCAGTCGTCCAAGACCGCCAAGGCCGGGCAAACGTCCGAAGATAGTTATTCTGCAGAAACGCCGCCTGCCGCAGGCGGACGCCGGCATGCAGTGATACCATGCTGGCCTGACATTACTCGAGAAGGAAGAATTACCCGTGAAACAAGAGAACATCCGCAACGTCGCCATCATCGCGCACGTTGACCATGGCAAGACCACGATGGTCGATCGCCTGCTGTACACGGCCGGCGTGTTCCGCGAGAACCAGCAAGTGGAAGAGCGCGTGCTCGACTCCAACGACCAGGAGCGCGAGCGCGGCATCACCATCCTTTCCAAGAACATCTCCGTCACGTACAACGGCGTGAAGATCAACGTCATCGACACGCCCGGCCATGCCGACTTCGGCGGCGAGGTGGAGCGCGTGCTCAACATGGCCGACGGCGCGCTGCTCATTGTCGACGCGTTCGAAGGCCCCATGCCCCAGACGCGCTTCGTGCTCAAACATGCGCTGTCGCTGGGGCTGCGCATCGTGGTAGTCATCAACAAGATCGACCGGCCCGGCAGCCGCCCCGAAGAAGTGGTGGACGAGGTGTTCGACCTCATGGTGGAACTGGAGGCCTCCGACGAGCAGCTGGACTTCCCCATCATCTACGCCAGCGCGGTGAACGGCTACGCCCGGTACGCACCGGAGGACGAAAACATGAACATGGTTCCCTTGCTGGAAACCATTCTGAAGGAAGTGCCCGCGCCCGACTGCGAGCCGAACGGCCCGGTCGCGCTCCAGATCTGCACGGTGGACCATTCCAGCTTCGTTGGACGCATCGGCGTCGGCCGCCTGTTCTCGGGCACCATCCACAAGAACGAGCCGGTGTTGGTCATCAAGAACGACGGCACGCGGTACAACACCGCCATCAAGCAGGTGTTCACGTTCGAAGAACTGGGCAAAAAGGAGCGGCCCGAGGTTCACGCAGGCGACATCGTGGCCGTGGTGGGCGTGGACGACGCCGACATCGGCGACATGGTGACCAGCCGCGAACATCCGGTTCGCCTCGACCCCATCGAGATCGAAGAGCCCACCATGGCCGTGGTCTTCGAGGCGTCCAACAGCCCGCTCGTGGGCCGCGAAGGCGAGATCGTGGGCGCGCGCCAGCTGAAGGAGCGCCTCATGCGCGAGGCGGAAAGCAACATCTCCATGCGCATCTCCGAGCTGGAAGACAAGAGCGGCATAGAAGTGGCCGGTCGCGGCGTGCTGCACCTTTCCGTGCTCATGGAGACCATGCGCCGCGAAGGCTTCGAATTCCAGGTGGGACGCCCCCGCGTGATCATCAAGAAGGACGCGGAAGGCCGCAAGCTGGAGCCTATCGAGGAAGCCACCGTGGACGTGCCGAGCGAATACGCCGGGAAGGCCATCGAGGTGTTCGGCAGCGCTGGCGGCGAAATGACCGACATGTTCCAACGCGGCGAGGCCACGCACATCGTGTTCAAGATTCCTTCGCGCGGCACCATGGGCCTGCGCACCAAGCTGCTCAACGCCACGCGTGGCGAAGCGACCATGTTCCACCACTTCAGCGAATACGGCCCGTACCGCGGCGAGTTCGCTGGGCGCAAGAACGGTTCCATGATCGCCATGTCCACCGAGAAGTCGGTCGCCTATGCGCTGGACACGCTGCAGCAGCGCGGCCGCCTGTATGTGGGTCCTGGCGAGGACTGCTACGAAGGCATGATCGTTGGCGAGTCGGCCAAAGAAGGCGACATGGTGGTGAACGTGGCGAAGTCCAAGCAGCTGGGCAACCAGCGCTCGTCGGGTGCCGACAAGGCCATCCAGCTCACGCCTCCCATCACGTTCACGTTGGAAGAGGCGCTGGAATACATCGAAGACGACGAATTGGTGGAGGTCACGCCCAAAAGCATCCGCCTGCGCAAGCGCATCCTTTCCTCGGTCGAGCGCAAGAAGGCCAGCAAGAAGTAGAAGGTTCCGCCGGCCTGTCTGCTGGCGGAACGATTCGACCCCTTCCGTCCGTGGACTATGAAAGGAAAGTGGGCTTCTTGTGCAACGGAAGCGCCTGTTTGCTCCGTGTGCGAAAATACAGCCCACAATAGCCAATAATCATGTCGATACGAGCCGGCAACGGTAGCGCGGCATGTCGAGGGAAGGGGCATATGAAAACTGCGAACCTTGCGAAAGCCGTGTGCGTGGCGGGGCTTGCCGCGACATGCGTTCTGGGGCTTGCCTCCTGCACGACCGGCGAGGACAAGTCGGCAGCCGAAGGCTATACGGGCGGCGTGGCCGCCACGGTAAACGGCACGGAGATCCCGGAAGACACCATCACGGCGCAGATCCAGATGATTCGCGCGCAGATGTCCGTCGATACGGAAGATGCGTGGGGCGCATGGCTGGCCGAGAACGGCTACACACCTGAAACGGTGCGCGAGCAGATCATCAATGGCTATGTTGACCAGGAACTGGTGCGTCAAGGTGCCGACCAGAAAGGCGTCACTGTGGAAGACGCCGACGTCGATGCCGTCCTTAACTCCACGAAGGCGCAGTACGACAGCGAAGAGGCCTGGGAACAGGCGCTCAAACAGTCCGGCACCACCGAGGAAGACTATCGTCATAACCTGGAACAGCAGATCCTGGTACGCAACCTGTATGCCACGTTCGCCACCAACGAAGAGCCGTCCGAAGAGGACGTGCTCACCTACGCGAAGATGTACGTGTCGTCGTTCGACAACGCCAAGCGTTCCTCCCATATCCTGTTCAGCGCCGAGGACGAGGCCACGGCCCAGTCGGTGCTCGATCAGATCAATGCCGGGACGCTCGACTTCGTGGAGGCGGTGCAGGAATACTCCACCGACTCGGCTGCCAAGGAGAAGGACGGCGACGTGGGTTGGGACAAGCTCTCGTCGTTCGACGCAGCCTATCAGGAAGCGCTCGACGGCCTTGAGAAGGACCAGGTGAGCGGCTTGGTGACCAGCAGCTTCGGCATCCACATCATCAAGTGCACCGACGTGTACAAGGCACCCGAAGAGCTGACCAGCACCGACCAGATTCCTGCGGAGTTCGTCGAGCAGCTCAAGAGCATGGTTTCCCAAAACAACCAGAGCCAGGCTTATCAGGCTTGGCTTGACGGACTCAAAGAAGCTGCCGAGATCGTCGTCAACGACATGCCTGAAGGCCTGCCGTACGACGTCGACATGACGAAGTACCAGACCAGTGATGGCTCCGTCACGAACGAGGACGGTTCGACCACGGTGACCAACGATGACGGCACCACCACGACCACGTACCTGGACGGGTCCACGAAGACCATGGACGCGGAAGGGAACGTGATCTCCGAGACGCCGGCCACGTCGGGCGACGGCACGTCTGACGGTGCGGACGCGGGCGACGGCACGTCTGACGGTGGCGCCAACGACGGCGAGCCTGCCGACAACGGCGAAGCGGGCGACGGCTCCGGCGACGCCGGTTCTCAACAGCCGGCGGAAGCCGCCTAATAGAAGGGGCCGTCAGGCGTCGTCGCCGAACGGCTCCAGTTCGACTTCCCGGATGCCCTGTCCCTGCTCTTTGGCGACCAGCACGTTGTAGGAGATGACCGGCTGGACGGGGCTTCCCGACAGTTCGGGCATATACCGCACGGGGAACAGAAGCGAGCGTTCCTCTTCGTCCTCGATCCTTTCGGGGCAGCCGGCACGTTGGAGCATCGTCGCCGTGGGTTCGCGGTCGTCGCCATACACCTTTGCCGCCTTCAGGAAGAAGTCCTCCGGGTCCAGCCAGAAGAGGCTGTCGTTGGCAAAGCGGCGCTCGTTCATCTGCCGTATCTCGCTGCGGTGCTTGTTTTCCAGCGAGCAGTAGTGGATGTCGAGGTTCAGGTTCTTTTCGAAGGCGAACGCCATGAGCCTCAAGGCCAGCACTTCGCTGCCGGCGACCGGAAGGCTGCCCGCATACCCGTACTCGAACAGCACGGGGAAAGGCGGGTTCTTTATCTTGAAGCCACGTTTTGCGAACTCATCCCAGTTATGGAACGGGTAGCAGAACTCGAGCAGGTTGATGCCCGAAGCCCCGGTCTCTTCCAGGAAGAGCAGCACTTCGCACATCTCGTCGTAGGTGCCGGGGATGCACGGGGTCTCCACCATGACCGCCGGCACGTATTGTTTTGCCAGCAGGATGTTGGCGCGGACCCTCTCCCGTGCCGCCGGCGGGTCGTCCAGCTTGACGCTCAGGCGGATTTCAGACAGCCTTGCGGCTGCCAGCCTTCGAAGCAGGTCCTCGTCAAGCAGGTCGCCGGCCGTGTACAGGCGGGTGTGCGCCGAGGGAAGAAACACTTGGCACCTCTCGAAGAACCGCACGGTCTCGTCGGGCCTGAGAAGGGGCTCCCCGCCCGTCAAGCCGACGCAGGCCGAGGTGCCGGCCTGCCGGGCGAAGTCCTCCAGCTCTTCTTCCCAGGGATAGTCGTGGGTGAGGTAGTGGTCGTAGTCCTGCTGGTTGGGGTTGAAGCAGAAGTAACAGTTCCGGTGGCAGGCGAGCGACAGATAGAACGTCCTGCTCCCGCCCGGTCCCGTGCAGGCGACGCAGGCGGGGGAGAGGCCGCCTTTCACGATGCTTGCCTCGCCGTTGCGGAACACGGCGCCAGCTTTTCGTAGGCGTTCCTTGAGCTCGTGCGCTTCTTGCAGGGATGCGCCGAACTCTTCGAACTCGATGCCTCGGCCCTCCAAGGAGCCGAAGTAGTCGTCCCATATGGAATCGTAGCGGGCAAGGGCATTGTCTCTGTCGGGGTTCGTCGGCCGGTCCATGCGCCCTTCACCATCCTTGTCTGTGTCGGCGGAGCCTTGGCTTGTCGGACGGGACGCCCACTGCAAGAGCGCGCCCGGCGCCACTCAGGCTGCCGGCAGAGCGGACGGCGTCGCCCGCCTCCTTGTCCTCCGCCCACTGTCGCCCGGCTCCCGAAAGTGGTTGCGAATATACCATACCCCAGCAAACTGGTGCAATGCGCACCCGCGCAGCGGCCTGGTTGCCGCTGTGGCGCGTTTACCCGGTATCGGCGAGGTGGCATGGGCGCCGTGCCTTTGTGAGATCTTGGCTGCTCCCCGTGCCGTGTCGGGCAGGCAGCGCTCCCGGACGGGAGCCACCACGGCTAAGGCTGTTCTTGCCGGCTGTTTTTGCCTCAGGCTCGGCTTGGTCGGCGCGGGGATTCATGTAGGGCTAGACGGGATCGGGATATAAGCCATGGCAAGGAGATCGGGAGACCGGGCCATACCCACCTTCGTTCCCTATGTCGGTATTTACCAGGAACGGCTCAAAGGCACGAATGCCTTGCTGTTCGTGAATCCCGAGAGCATGGCCATCGGAGGGAAGCCGTGGAAGGCTCTTCGAAGATGTCTGCAGGATGTGTGGCGGTGCGCCTCAGGTGGAGGCGATGACGTCCAGCCAGTCGTTGGCGAGGCTCACGGCATCTTCCATCTCCCTGTTGACGGGCCCGCATTCTGCTCTCGGCCAAAAAAGAAAAGCGCCCGAGGGCGCTTTTCGCAAGACTATGAACTGGCGGAGGAGGAGGGATTCGAACCCTCGTTACCCGGGTTACGGGTAAAACGGTTTTCGAGACCGCCGCATTCAACCACTCTGC
>CAJFVW010000022.1 GCA_904420575.1 uncultured Gordonibacter sp. | reverse complement strand
TCCTATCGATACTGTTAGCACACGGGTTTCTGCCGGGTGCTATTTTTTTGCGCCAGGGACAGATGGTCGTGTGCACCTTTGACCATGTAGCGCGTCTCGTGGGACGGCGCGCGGCGCTTTACGTACTTGACCAGGAACGAGAGAGACGCGGACGCGGTGTTTCCGCAGAGGATGCACGGCAGGTCCGCCGGTTGCGCGGAGGGCTTCGGACGAACGACCGCTTCGGCGAGAGCGAAGAAGGCCTGGGGCGCACGATAGGAAGGCAAGCAGGCAATGATTGCAAAGATATGCATGGTGCTCATATTCGTCGGCGTGGCCGTGGGCGTGGGCATTTACTGTCGAAGGACGACCAAGAGCGTGGACGGGTTCGTGCTGGGCGGCCGCAACGTGGGGCCCTGGATGTCGGCGTTCGCGTTCGGCACCAGCTATTTCTCGGCCGTGGTGTTCGTGGGCTACGCCGGCCAGTTCGGATGGAAATACGGCATCGCCGCGCTGTGGGCAGGCATCGGCAACGCCATCCTGGGCAGCCTTCTTGCTTGGTGGGTGCTGGGGCCGCGCACGCGCGAGATGACGCACCGCCTGGGCGCCACCACCATGCCGGAATTCTTCGGGAAGCGGTATCGGTCGAAGGGCCTGCGCATTGCGGCGGCAGCCATCATCTTCGTGTTCCTCATCCCGTACACGGCGAGCGTCTACAACGGCCTGTCGCGTTTGTTCGGCATGGCGTTCGGCCTGCCCTACGAGGCATGCGTGATCGGCATGGCGGCGGTCACCTGCATCTATGTGGTCATCGGCGGCTACATGGCCACGGTCATGAACGACTTTCTGCAAGGCATCGTCATGCTGCTGGGCATCGTGGCCGTCATCGTGGCGGTGCTGGTGAACAACGGCGGGTTCACCGAGGCCATCAACGAGCTGTCGCGCATTCCGTCCGATTTGTCCACCATGGACGGCGCGTTCGTGAGCATGTTCGGGCCCGACCCGCTGAACCTGCTGGGCGTCGTGATCCTGACCAGCCTGGGCACCTGGGGATTGCCGCAGATGGTGCAGAAGTTCTACGCCATCAAGAGCGGTCCGGCCGTGAAGCAGGGCGCCATCATCTCCACGCTGTTCGCATTCGTGGTTGCCGGCGGCAGCTACTTTTTGGGAGGGTTCGGACGACTGTACGCCGGCCAGGTGGAAATGGGTGCGAACGGCCAGCCCGTGTACGACTCCATCATCCCCACCATGCTTTCGACGCTGCCCGACCTGCTCATCGGCGTGGTCATCGTGCTGGTGCTTTCTGCTTCCATGTCCACGCTGTCGTCGCTGGTGCTCACGTCGTCCAGCACGCTCACGCTCGACCTCATCAAGGGCAACGTGGTGAAGAACATGGGCGAGAAGCAGCAGCTGGGCTACATGCGCGTGCTGCTGGTGGTGTTCGTCATCATTTCGGCGGCGTTG
The DNA here is from genome assembly GCA_904420575.1 of uncultured Gordonibacter sp. Classification (GTDB taxonomy): domain Bacteria; phylum Actinomycetota; class Coriobacteriia; order Coriobacteriales; family Eggerthellaceae; genus CAJFUR01. Next base: position 5,299 of record CAJFVW010000022.1, on the reverse strand, counting down.
GCGCTGGTACAGTACAGCTCGTCCATCACGTTCATAGCCCAGCTCATGGGCATATCGTGGGGCGCGCTGGCCGGCGCGTTCCTGGGTCCGTTCCTGTGGGGACTCTACTCGGCGCGCGTCTCCCGCGCGGCCGTGTGGGTCAGCTTCATCGTGGGCGTGGGGCTGACCACGGGTAACATGGTCATGGGATTCTTCGGCACGCCGCTCATCGCCTCGCCTATCAACTGCGGTGCGCTGGCAATGGTGATCTCTTTGATCATCGTTCCCGTGGTGAGCCTCTTCACGAAGGCCGTGCCCTTCGAGGTTGACCCGCCGCATGCGGAGGGCGCCATCGACCGCGAATACGTGCAGGAGCTGGAACGGGAACTTGCCCGCGTGAAGGAAGACGCCCTTCAGCAAGGCCGGGAGGGCGTCGCGTCCGGCGGCGAAGATGTGCAGGATGGCGAGCAGGAGGGGGAGCAGACGCCCCTAGGAGCGCTCTGACGCGAACCGCAGCAGTTCTTCCGGCGAATCGATCACCACGTTGGCCTGCGCCGCACGCAGTTCGTCGGCGTGGTGATAGCCCCACGAGACGCCGATGGCGAACGCGCCGGCATTCTGCGCGACCTTGACGTCGCCGGGGGAGTCGCCCACGTAGGCCGTGCGGGCGGGGGTGGAGCCCAGCTCCTCGATGGTGCGCAGCAGGCCGGCAGGATCGGGCTTGCGCGGGATGCCGTCGCATTCGCCGTGCATGACGGCGAACGTCCCCGGCATGAACTGGTTCATGACCTGCTGCACGCCGGCATCGAACTTGTTCGAGAGCACGCCCAGCTTGGCGCCGCGCGCCGAAAGTTCGGCCAGCGTTTCCCTCATGTGAGGATACGGCTTCGTCAGGTCGTTGCGGTAGTCGGGGAAAAGCGCCTTCCAGTGTTCCATGGCGGCATCGGTCTGCTCGGGCGACGTGCCTTCGGGCACCGCCTGGCACATAAGCGCGCGCACGCCGTTTCCCACGTAGCTGAGGATCTCGTCGTGCGAGCGCGGCGGGAATCCCAGCTCGCCGAGCGCCCGGTTCGTGATGACCACCAGATCCGGCAACGTGTCCAGCAAGGTGCCGTCCAAATCGAAGACGAACGTGTCGAATTTGTTCATGCGTGCCGCCTTTCGCAGAACCCATCGGGGCGGGGCATGCCCGAAGCCGGAAGGCCCGAGCGCCCTCGTAATGCAACGAGGCCGGACGGTGTCCGGCCTCGCGTGTTCTCATGGAGCGGGTGACGGGACTCGAACCCGCGAATACAAGCTTGGGAAGCTTGGGCCTTACCACTTGGCGACACCCGCATGTCTAGGAATTATAACCGTATATCCCCCCTTCTTGGAAGGGATTTCCGAGAATAATCCATGTCTGGGGCGGGCAGCATGCTTGGCGCTGGGAGCTTTTCTGGCGCGCGCTGGCGCGAGGTGGAAGGCGCGCGGGACGCGGAGCTAGCCCGGGCGGCAACGCCGGCGCGGGGGCGCGGCGCCGGCCCGGGGCGCTGCGCCCCGCCTTGCGCTGCGGCGCCGACATGGGACGCGGCGCCGGGCTAGCGCGGGGCGCCCCCGTCCGGGCGCGCGGCGCCGCCCGGACGGGCGAAAGGCTCGAACGGGGGCGTGAGCAGGTCCTGCGGCGTCGTCTCCAGGGCCTCGGCGAGGCTTTCCAGGACCGACAGGCGCGGGTCGGCCCGCCCGTTCTCGATGCGGTCGAGGAAGGGGCGGCCGATGCCCACCATCAGGCAGAACGTCTTCTTGCTGATCTTCGCGCGCCTGCGCAGCCGCGCGACGTTCGCCCCCAGCACGCACGACCGCCACGACCCCGGGGGCTCGTGCTTTTCGGGCGTATGGGAAGGCGAGGCGTCCATGGTGCAAGGGTACGCCTGCTTCGCGCCGGACGCGTAACCGCGCGGATACGTTTCGGCGCGATTGCGGCAAATCGGCGGATAGGGGAATCTTTGTCCCCATCAACTTTACGCCGTCGTTTTGCGGCCGCATACCTGACGCGAGGCCGGAGATTGGTAGAATACGAAGTGCGGTATTCGAGTTCGGGAAGAGGATCCATGGACAATCAGGGCCTTCTGAGGGAAATCCAAGGCGGGGAATCAAAGACGCTGGAGTTGAAGGAGTCGCTCCCCGCCAAGAGCAAGAAATACGTCAAAACCCTCGTGGCGTTTGCGAACTCGTCGGGAGGCAAACTCGTCATCGGCGTGCGGGATGGCGATCACGAGATTGTCGGCGTGGAGGATGCCGCCTTGACGGCGGATTCCATCGCCAACGCCTTGTCGGACTCTTGCGAGCCGATGCTGACGCCCCGCATCCGCGTCGAAAGCATTGGATCCCGGGATGTCGTCGTTGTCGAAGTTCAGCCTGGTTCTGCCACCCCTTATCGGCTCAAGGGCGGCAAGGCTGTCGAAGGCGTATACGTTCGCGTTGGGGCGACAACCAGGCTGGCCGACGAAGCGGCCCTTCGCGAGTTGGAGCTGCGAGGCGCAGGCCAATACTATGACGAGCAGATCTGTCCCGGCGAGCCTTTCGACGAAGATGCGGCGCAGGCGCTCTGCGACGAGATGAACCGGCGTCGCAGGGACGTCGGCCGCAGCAACGAGGTGACCCTTCGCAACTTGGAGAATTGGGGGCTTGTTCGCCGCGCGGACGACGGTCGGCCCGTGCCTACGAGGGCACTTCTCCTGCCCACGAGCAATCCCTTCCAGTTCGCCAGCATCCAGTGCGCGCAGTTCAAGGGGACCGACCGCGTGGTGTTTCTCGACCGACGCGAATACGGCGGCCCTCTTTACGAGCAGATCGACGCCGCGGAGGACTTCGTGCTGCGAAACATACGCCTCGGCGCCCGCATCGAAGGCCTGTACCGCGAGGACTATTACGAGATACCACGCACGGCCATCCGCGAGGCCATCGTGAACGCCGTGGTGCATCGCGACCTCCAGGCGAGTTCGCGCGTGCAGGTGGCCCTCTACGATGACCGGCTGGAAGTGACTTCGCCGGGCACCCTCTATGGAGGGCTCACGCTTGACGATGCACTTCAGGGCACGACGCGCCTGCGCAACCCGAAGATCGCCAACGCCCTCATGCAGATGGACCTCTTCGAGAACTGGGGCACCGGCCTGCGGCGCATCCGCGAGGCGTGCGCCGAGGCTGGGCTGCCGGAACCCGAGTTCCGCGAGTTCGACAGCATGTTTCGCGTCAACATCTTCAGGGCGAAGCCGGAGGCGCCCGAAACGCGGCGTGACGGCGACAGCGATTCCCTGAGCCACGGAAAAGGGGCTTCTGTTCCGTTGGAGGTTTTCCGCCGGCTGAGCGACAACGAGAAAGCCGCCGTGAAGATCGCCGTCGAAGATGGCAAAGTGACCACTTCGACGTTTGTCGGGAAATCCGGCGTTGCGCGAAGAACTGCCGTGAGGGCGCTGGGCGGGCTCGTGGAAAAAGGAATCCTCGAATGGCATGGGCGAAGCAAGCGAGACCCTCTTCAGTACTACGTCATCTCCCCGAAGCTATGAGGAGCTGTGCCAAGCTGTGCCAAGCTGTGCCAAGCTGTGCCAAGCTGTGCCAAGCGTTCTATGCCAAGGCCCTCTCTATCCTTCCGCCGATCCATTTGACGATCGGGACGGCCATGGCGTTTCCGAGGGCTTTGTAACGGCGGCCGTCCGGAGGGATTGGGCGGTGGAATCGGCGAGCCGATCCAACCGACGTCCGTTAACCGTGCAGCCATCAAGGGCAATCCGGAGCCGTGATATCTTGTCGTCGCTCCCATAGAAAACGTGGCTTCCCAGGGCGTCGTGCAGGGTTATGTTTCAAAAAGTGTGTCTAAATAACTCGCATCTTTCCAGTTCAGTCTAGGAAATTCCCGCCTTCAAGTTGTCCCGTCTCAACTTGGAGGTGTTTCAAGAAGTGTGTCCGATTTGCCCTTGACGCGCCTGATCAGGCAAGCTTTTCGAAGCAAAAAGTTGGTCGAGGGCGGGATGTTGGCATGAATAATCCGAGATGCAGCCTATGCGGCGCCAAGATGAAGAAAAACGGCAAGACCAAGGCGGGCACGCAGAGGTGGCGATGCACCGCCTGCAACGCCACTTCGACGCGCAAGATAGACAACGCCGCGAAGGCGCTGAGGACGTTTTTGGCGTGGCTCCTCTCGAAAAGGTCGGTAGCGGAACCGGGGATGAGCAGGACGACCTTCTGGCGCAAATTCGGATGGGCATGGAGGATATGGCCCGTCGCCCCCTACACGGGCGAGGCGTACGACACCGTCTTTCTGGACGGGATCTGGCTCAAGCGCGACGCGGTGGTGCTCATCGCGCGCGGCGAAAGCCACACTCTCGCGCGGCATCTGGCGCGAAGCGAGTGCGCGGAGGCGTGGGCGGCCCTCATGATGCGCCTCCCGGCCCCCGCCATGGCCGTGTCCGACGGGTCGCCCGGGCTCGCCGAGGCCGCCCGCACGGTCTGGCCGGGCACCCGCATCCAGCGCTGCACGTTCCATGCCGCAAACCAGGTAAAGCGCTGCACGACGCTCAATCCCAAGCTCGAGTGCGGCAAAGAGCTCCTGGGCATCGCCAACGGGCTGAAGGATGCCAAGGACGCGCGAAGCGCCGCCCTGTGGCTGGCCGAGCACAACGACTGGTGCACGAGGTGGGGGAAGTTCCTGCGGGAATTCACGCTCAAAGACGGCAAGAGGGTCTATGCCCACGAGCGCCCGAGGAAAGCCAGGCGCGGCCTCACCAGGCTCGTCAAGGAAGGCACGCTCTTTACGTTTGTCGAGATGCAGGAAAAGTACGGCGGGGTCTGGGATCCCACGAACAACGCGATAGAGAGCGACAACGCGCGCATCCGCGAGATGCTGAGACTGCACAGAGGCCTTCCCCTCATGCATCGCGTCAAAGCGGTTCTTTGGTGGTGCTACATGCACACGGAAAACCCCTTGTCGGCCGCGGAGATTCTGCGCGTCATGCCGACCGACGACGAGGTGGACGGTCTGTTCGCATCGGCATCCGGCAGAGACGGGCGGGATGGCGGGGCGCCTGAAGAATGCGGATCCGGGATAGTTTGGAGCGAGTTCCACATGCCCACGGAATACAGGCGATGAATAATGCGGGCAGACACACTTTTTGAAACATAACCCAAACGTGGCTTCCCAGGGCGTCGTGCACGCCATAAAAACGTAGGCTGTCTATTCCTTGCAAAGCGAGGTTTTTGTGCGTTCCTAGCTGTGGTAGGGTAGGGAGCCATGGAATCTGCAAGCAATCAAAACGTGGTTCACGACGAAGAAGGCGCACCGATCGCG
>CAJFVW010000021.1 GCA_904420575.1 uncultured Gordonibacter sp. | reverse complement strand
CGTGGCTCAGCTGGTAGAGCAACGCACTCGTAATGCGTAGGTCAGCGGTTCGAATCCGCTCGTTGGCTCCAGAGAATGTGCAGGTCATCGGGGGAAACCCTGGTGGCCTGTTTCTGTATCTGCATCCGGAAAAAACCGACACGCAGCTTGGGCAAGTACCCGACATCCCGCACGCGTCCACGATCCAAGGGACGGCCACAATGCCCTGCACCATCGCCGCGGATGGGATTGTAGGCATAGCGTTAGCGATGCCCGCATGGTTGTTCAGGCCGGGATGGGTGACGCGTGACAATGACGAACACCGCGAACCCGCCCTTCGAAGCTTGAGTCATGATGAGCAAGAAAAGCCAATCCGCCGCTGCAAAGGCACTTCGCGCGTCTAATCCGTTCCCTCGTGGCAAGGATGACCGTTATGGTCGCTTTTTGGCAAGGCCGACGGTTATGGCAGGAATTTCGGGCTTTTCAGCCCGCATTACCATGCCTCTTGCATAATAACCCCAGGTCGCAAAAATTGCACAAGGTCGAGGCGAGCTCGAATTGTGCCACAGCGGTCAGCCTTGCCATTCAGAGGCCATAACGGTCGGCCTTGCCAATTGACAATCAAAATGGTCGGCTTTGCCACTCCTTGGGCGCCATAACAAACGGTCTTGCTCCACAGAGTTCGCCACTTGGACTCGTCTCTTCAACTTATGACCCGCCACACCTCCTATCCTGCACGAAGCGGCCAACCGCCTATTCCCCGCCCGAGGCCATCGACCAAAGACCCCGGCCACGCCAACCTCTCCATTCCGGAACGCCAGCAACCGTCCATACCCTGCTCGAAGTCAACCGCGCCTGGCCTCCCGCACAAAGTCCACTGCCAAGCCGCAGACCCGCTCACCCTCACCTACACCCACCCCACTTCCATACCCGTTATATGCGGATCTTTGCAAACATGTAGTTATTGAGAACGATTCTCGATAAATCGATTATTCGCTGACAAAACTATGACCAAGAGCGTATTATTAGGCGCAGAGACGCAGGGAAAACGCCGCCCCCCACACCGCTGCCGCCAGCACGGCGGATCCGACGGCCAGTCGGGGCAGCACGTTGAAAGAGAGGGACGCCATGCCCAGTTTTGCCAATCCGTTTGCCGGCAACGTCGACCGAAAGATGACGAACGAGGAACTCATGCAGGCGTTGCGCCTGGACATCGCCGGCGAGCTTGAAGCCATCTACCTGTACGAATCTCACTACCTGGCCACCGACGACCCGGTCGCGAAGGCCGTCCTGTCGGACATCCGCGACGAGGAAAAGGCCCACATGGGCGAACTCGTCACGCTCATGCGCTATCTTGACCCGAAGGAGACCGAGCTGTTCCTGGAAGGCGAGGGCGAGGTCATGGAGGAACTGGAAGAGCTGGGCATCAAGACCAGCGGCGGCATTGCGCCGGCCCCTTCCGAGCCCGCCCCTGCCCCCACCGTCGGCGACCTGTCCTAACCGCCGAGACCGCAAGACGAAAGGAGTCCATTCATGGATTACCTCGCACGTGAATCGGCCGATCTGCCGGTCGAGCTGTGGAACCGCATAGACGACGCCGTCATCGGCACGGCGCGCAAGCATCTGACCTGCCGTCGCTTCCTCAAGCTGTTCGGCCCGCTGGGCCCCGGCGCCACTTCGGTCGCCGTCGACGGCGTGGCGAAGGAAGAGGTGCTGGAAGACGGCATCGGGCGCATCGTCGGCCGCACCCGGTTGGAACTGCCGATGTTCTACGAGGACTTCACGCTGTTGGGTCGCGACCTCGAGCGCGCCGACCAGACAGGCATCGCCCTCGATTTGGCTCCCGCCGTGGCCGCCGCGAAGAAGAGCGCGCGCCGCGAAGACGACCTGATCCTGAACGGCAACAAGGCGCTTGGCATCGACGGCCTCCTGACCGTCAAGGGCTCGTCGAAGATCAAGAAGGGCGACTGGGCTCAGGGCGAGCACGGCTTCGCCGACGTGGCCGCCGCCGTGGCGCAGCTGGCGAAGACCGGCTACCTTGGCCGCTACGCGCTCGTCGTTTCGCCGGACTTGTACCTTGACCTGCAGCGGTTGCAGCCGAACACCGGCATGCTGGAGATCGACCGCGTGCAGAAGCTCATCGGCGACAACGTGTACATGACCAGCGTCATGGGCGCCGGCAAGGCCGTCCTGGTATGCGCCGAGCCGGAATACGTGGACCTGGCCGTGGGCCTGGACCTTTCCGTCGGCTACCTGGAACTGGCGGACTTCAACCACGGGTTCCGCATCATGGAAACGCTGGCTCTGCGCGTGAAGGATCCGGCGGCCATCGTCGTCTTCGGCTAGCACGGCACACGCGAACGCCAGAAGGCATCTCCACGGAAAGGGCCCACGACCGGGCCCTTTCTTCATGCCTTCACCCCACGCGCCCGCCTGTCCCGGCCGCCCCACCCGCCTTGCCCGACTTCCCCGCAGTCGCCGAGCGTAGCGCGGCCTGGCGCGGCTTCACCCCACGCGCTCGTCGTTTCGTTGCTGGTGGCGCGTGACCAGCGTGCGCCAGATAACGTACACGCCCAGCACGAACGCGCCCACGTAGCCCAACGCGCCCAGAAGCGGCACTTCCAGGATGCGCGGCTCCATGTTGGTGGTGCACAGCACGCTGGAGCCAATGAACAGCCCCGCCGATATCATGGCAAGCGCAATGCGCCCACTGATGGCATAGAGCGTGGCCAGCATGCTGTCCGGCACGCCAAGCCCCGCGCTCACTTTCAGTTGCCCGCGGTCGAGCATGTCCAACGTGTTGGAAAGCTGGCTGGGCAGGCGCGTGAGCGCTTCGGCAGACTCGGCCGTGGAGCCCAGCAGCTCCTTCGCCTTGCGCTCGACGTGCGCGAAGTTCTTCACCTGGCCTTCCACGTGTTTGGACACGATGTCCACCACGTTGATGGACGGCGCCAGGTCGGCCAGCACCCCTTCGAGCGTCAAGAACCCGCGGGCAAGCATGGTGAAGGCGGGCGAAAGCACCAGGTTCTGCGACCGCAGCACCTCGATGAGATCCAAGAACGCGGTGCCGATGTTGATGTCGGCCAGGTCGGCCGACCCGTAGGAGGCAAGCAGCGCGCTCATCTGGTCCAGAAGCAGCCCATGGTCGACGGGGCCTTTCGCCTTCGCCAGGCTGAGCAGGGCCCCTTTGAGCTCGTAGGCGTTCTTGGTAGCCACCGCCTGGAACACGGAGCTCACCAGCGCGCGTTCGCTCGCCGTCAGCGTCCCGGTCATGCCCAGGTCGATCCACACGATCTCGCCTTCGCGCACCACGATGTTGCCAGGATGCGGGTCCGCGTGGAAGAACCCGTCGTCCACCACCTGCGTCACGTAGCTTTGCGCCAGGCGCTCCCCCAGCGCGGACAGGTCCACGCCCGATGCCGTCAGGCGCTCCTTGTCGTTCACGAGCACGCCGGTGACGAATTCCATGACCAGCACGTCCTCGGTGGTGTGGCGGGGATAGGGAACGGGGCTCGTCACTCCCGGCTGGCCCTGCACCTCGCCGTAGAACCGCACAAGGTTCTCCAGCTCCACCGTGAAGTCCAGCTCGTCGGCCGTGGTGCGCTCCAGCTCGGCCACCAGGCCGTCCAACGTGAGCATGATGCCCTCGTGCTGCGACGTGGAGAATTCGGCCAACGCCAGCAGGTGTTTCATGAGCAGGATGTCCTCGGCCATCTGCTGCACGATGCCGGGCCGCCGCACCTTCACCGCCACCGACGTGCCGTCGAGCAACGTGGCCTTGTGCACCTGTGCGATGGAGGCCGAGCCCAGCGGGCGTTCCTCGATGCTTGCGAACACCTGGCTCCACGACGCGCCGTACGAACGCTCGATCGTAGCGATCACCTGGTCGAACGGTACCGGCGGCACATTGGCGCGCAATTTCTCGAACGCATCGCAGTATTCCTTGGGCAGCACGTCGCTGCGATTCGAAGCGATCTGGCCCATCTTCACGTAGGTGGGGCCCAAGTCTTCCAGGATGGCCACCGCCTTTTCCGGCGTGAGGTGGTGGAAGGCGTCGTGCTTCTTCAAGATGGCGCGGATCTCCCCCATGCGCTTGCCCGACGTCTTGTCCTTGATCGTCAGATCGGCGACCCGCATGAACTCCCTGAACGTCGGCATGGCAGCCCCTTTCGTCGGCAACCCGAAAAGTGTACCACGGCCGCCGCCGGACGCCCGCGTCCCGCGCAAGGTTCAAGCAACTGCTGCCGTTTCGCCATGCGAAAACCCCGGCGCAGGCGCTCCCGCCGCCTCCCGCGCGTGCCGCGCACCTCCCCTGCGCCTCCCGTGCTTCCCGCCCCCCCCCTGCGCCTCCCCGGCGCAGGCGACATCAAGCCCCTTCCATCTCCCGGTGCCCCTTGCGGTCGCGCATCCCTTTCCGTACGCGAAGCGTCACATAGGCAAGAAGAAGGAAGCCGTACGTCGCCATCGCGAACCGGGGATCCCACCCGCCTTGCAGCGCAGACGGCCCCACGAACAAGGCCAGATGCACGAACAACAGCAGGAAGAACGGGTACGCGAACACCTGCACGATTTTCCAAGAACGCGCCGCCATGCGGCTCCGCACGACCTTGAAGGACGTGACGAACAACGGCACCATCAATGCCACGACGCACACCGCCGCCGCCACGGCCAGGAAGCCGAATGGAGAAAGCAAATCCCTTGCGAATGCCATCCTCTCGAGATAGGCGGTGCCGAACACGATCACATGGCCAAGGCTCAAAATACAAGCGATGATGGACAGCTCGCCCCGTATCGGCAGAAGCGCCCTTTTCAGCCAGGATCCGTCAGACAACACGCCCAGAAACATCACGATGACGAACAGCGAGAAGGCCAGGATGTTTTTCTGCAGCAAGAACATGACCGTTTTCCACAACCAGACAGGCAAGCCATACGCCGTCCCATACAGATGCAACGCAACCAGCACGATGGCCGCTGCGTAGAACACGCCGGGCACGCGCTTGATCGCCTTGCGGCACGTCGCCACGAAAAGCACCGCCACCAACAACCCCACGATCAGCCTCACCGCAACCCCTTTTCCTCCCCGTAGTATTCGGCCTTTTCTGCATGCTCAGGTCACGGCTGCGGCAGGGCCACTGCGTCCTGGATCTCGCACAGAACGTCCCTGTCGACCTTCATGAAGCGTTCCAGCACGCAAGCGGCCTTCGCATACACCGATTCGGGAGCCGAAACTTCCAAGGCGCGGCATAAGGAAGGAGCCCACGCCAGCAGGTGGTCGCCGAGGAACCGCTGCGACGCCTGCAAGCTCTCGGCAGCCGCCGGCTCGTCTCCCTTGCAAAAGGCGTCCGCCGCACGCCGGGCGAGCAGCCGCATGAAGTCCAGCTCGATCGCCAGGTGGTCGTCGGCCACATGAGGGTAGTTCTGGGGGATGAGCCCTTGCTGCACGTAGGCCTTGCGCACTTCCAGCGTCGAAGCCTGAAACAGCATCCGCTCGGCAGCAAGGTGAGCCGACTCCCAGGGGGCGGCCTCGATCGTTCCCGGGCCGACGAAAAGCCGGCCGTACAGGCCTCCCAGAACGTCGGCCACGTCCCGCCCGTCTGCCGTCAGCGCAAGCGCGGCCGACCGCAGCGCATCAAGGACGGCCGCCAGTTTCTCGTCCTGCCGCGCGAAAACGTTCATCACGTCATAGAAGTCCTCTGTCGCAAGCGGCGCCATCACTGCGTCGGTCGGCTCGCTGCCGAACAAAGCCTGAAAACAGCCGTACGGAACGACGCGCGCACGCAGAACCAGCTCTCTGTCCTCTCGCATTTCCCCACCCTTCTCGCATGCCGTTGCGCGGCAGGCCGGCGACCGGGTCGCCGACGCGCCGCGCAACGGAAAACCCCTACCCGATGGTTTCGGACACCACCTCGTGGTCTTCGTTCAGCACAACCCCTTCGAGCGCCCCGTCAGGATTCAGGCGCGACGGCGTGAACACCACGTTGGGGCCCGTGCCCGTATCGTCGGTGATGGGCGCAATGGCGGCGACGTCGCCATACTTCGCGCGAAGCTCTTCGATGTCGCCGAACTCCAGGCACCGCATGGCGCAGGCGGCGACGCAATAGGGCGTTTCGCCTTGGTCGATCAGGTCCATGCAGAAGTCGCATTTGCGCGCGGTCCCCGTCGCGCTGCTCACGTAGGAAGCGCCGTACGGGCAGGCGGCCTCGCAGCTGCCACAGCCAATGCACAGCTCCTCGTCGCGCCATACGATGCCGTCTTCCTCGCGCTTCTTGATGGCGTCCGCCGGGCAGACCGCCTGGCATGCCGGCGCGTCGCAATGGTTGCAGGCGATGGACACGGAGTAGGCGAAGGCGTGGGAAGGCGTGCAGGCGCCGTTTTCGTCCACCTCCCAATCGCAGTTCGCGTAGTCGTACACGCGGCGGAACTTCTCGCCCAAAGGAAGGTCGTTCTTGTCCTTGCAGGCAATCACACAGGCTTTGCAGCCAATGCAGATGTCGGTATTGTGATAGAAACCTAGTTGTCCCATGATAAGCTCTCCCATCAAAGATCAGCCGTGAGCGGAGCGCGCAGGCATTCGGGAAGAAGGCCTTCCCCGGAGTACGGCTCGATTTTCAGCAGGTTGGTGTTGTAGCTTTGGTATCCGTCGCCCAGAAGCTCGCTTTTGCAGAGCGTGTTGGCGTTCGCGCCCACGTCCACGCCGGTTTTCTGGTCGATGTCGCGCCAGTTGCCTTGGCCTAGAATGACCACGCCCGGCATCAGGTGCGGAACGGGGTTGACCCTGCGGGCGACCTTTCCGCCCTCCTTCGTGCTGGCCAGCACCCAGTCGCCCTTCTTGAACCCTGCCTTGGAGGCATCGTAGGCACTCATGAGAAGGTCGTTCGCGAACACTTCGTCAAGCTGCTTGACGTTGGCGAACGAACTGTGCGAGTGGCGGATGACATGGGCCGTGATCAGCTGGTAGCGGTATTCGCCTTCTTCCTTGGCCCGCTCGTAGCCCTCGGGGCACGCCTTGTACTTCGGCAAGGCGTCGATGTCGTTGAAGCAAGCCAGGTCGTAGTAGTCCTTGAGCGACTGGGAATAGATCTCGTACTTGCCGGACGTTGTTTCGACGGGATTCGCCACGGGGTCGTCGATGAACGCCTTGTGGAAGATGTTCATGAAGTGGTCGCCGTCTTTGCGCTCCAGCTGGTACCCTCCGTTGTCCAAGAATTCCTGCAAGGGCACCACGCCCTCGACCGGCTCGCCTTCGACGCCGTATTCGTCAAGATCGGCCTGCGTCACGGTGACCAGCGGCGCACGCGTGCCGTCCTTTTGGAGAATGGTCGCGCCCAGGATCTTCTTGAACTCGGCCTGCTTGGTGGTCATGCGCGGGGCAACGTCTTCGCCGATGCCCAGCTTGTCGCACAGCAGGAAGTACACCTCGGGATCGGACTTCGACTCGAAGTACGGCTCGATGACGCGGCGGCCGACCAAGCACGTTTCGGCAGGAGCCAGGAAAGCGCAGCAGCTGAACTCTTCTTCCAGCGTCGTGGTGACGGGCAGCACTATGTCGGCGTACTTCGCGTCAGGCACGAGATAGCGGTCCTGGACCAGCACGAACTCGACCGTCTCCTTGCGGAACGCAGGCTCGACGTATATGCCGCCGCTCTGCTGGTTCGCCGGCTGATGGATGGTGTCGCGCACGATGCAACGGATGTCGCAGGCCTTCTTTTCGCCCCGAGGCCCGGGCACGGAATACTCGCCGTCAACGACCGCTTTGAAGGTTTCCGTGAAGGGGATGCCATACTCTTCGGCAGGGTCGAACTTGCCGTTCTGCACCTTGCTGCCGGCACGGGGCTCGGTGCATAGGGGGTTCGGCGCGTACTTGTATCCGGCGCTGCCGAAGGAGACCATGTTCACGCCGCCCGGCGTGCCCAGCTGGCTGTTCGGGTTGGATGCGCCCGCCGAGATCTCGGCGCCCAGCACGCCCACGTTGCCGGTCATCCAACCGACGGTGAAGAACAGCTGCGCGTAGCGGTTGCCGTAATAGGTGCGCGCGGGCGCCCCCGAAGACTTCCACGCCATAGGCTTGGTGGAGGCTATCTCTTTGGCGAAGTTCTTGATGGTCTCCACCGGCGTCCCGCAGATGGCGCTGGCATGCTCGGGCGTCTTCGGCACGCCGTCGTACGCTCCCAGGATGTAGTCCTTGAAGTTCTCGTCGGTCTTCGCGTCGGCAGGCATGTGGTCGGCATCGAAACCCAGGCAGTACGTGTCAAGGAATTCCTGGTCCTGCCAGTCGTTGACGATCATCTCGTAGGCCAACGCCTCCAACAAGGCGCCGTCGGTGCCCGGGCGGCAGGGAATCCACTCGTCGCCAATGGCCTGCGCCGACTGATGGAAGTACGGATCGACGAATATGACCTTTGCGCCGCCCGCCTTCTTGGCATTGAGGAAATGCCACATGTTGCCGCCGCTTGCCGTCCATGCGGGGTTCGTCCCCCAGAACACGATGAGCTTGGCATGCCGCAGCGCAATGCGGTCCTGCGAGTCGGCAACACCCGACGACCAGGCCCCACGCATGTTGCGCGCCACGACGGGGAAGCCTCCTTGCGACGCCTGGCCCCAGGTGGTAAGACAGCCTCCGAGCGCATTCAGGATAGGGCTTCCCACCAATCCGCCGTTGAGCTTGGGCTCCAGTTCGCCCAAGGCAAGGAAAGCCCTGTTGCCATAGGCGTCGCGGATGCGCGTCAGCTCGGAAGCTATGGTGTCGATGGCTTCGTCCCAGCTGATGCGTTCCCATTCGTCGGCGCCGCGCAGCTCGGGATGGTAGTCGGAACCGCCCGGCTGCCAATGCTTGCGCTTCATGGGGTACTTCAGACGCTCCACGCCCGTGACGACGCGGCGCGTGCTCATGCCCTTGACGCAGGGCCGAAGCTGCGGATAATCGACGCTGTCTGGATGCGTGTTCCCCGTGCCCTGACGCACGATCACGCCATCGACGACATAGGCCTGGTTGTGACACCGGTATGCGCACGTGCCGGTCGTGCAGTTGAACGTGACCCACTCCCCTCCTTCCAACGCATCGATCGAAGGCGACGATTCGTCCGTTTCCTTCAAAGAATTGTCGCAGCCTGCCAGCCCTACTGCCGAAACGGCACCAAGCGCAGCGGCAGCCTGCAAAAACCGCCGCCTGTCGAACGACGACGCTTCCAGACTCTCAAGAATTCCTGCCACGTCCTTCTCCTCTCCTTGTCCCTCACGCGGTATCTTCCGCGGCTGAGGCGAGCCCTGCCGCAACACGACAGACGTTAGAGGCCACCGGAAAAGGGCGCCATCAATAAAGCAGCCGATTGCGGGAAAGCCGTGTAACTACAACACCGTAATTTGGCCCAACACGCCGTTTCTCTCCTGCGCCTCCAGGAAAACCGAATACAATGAAGACGGTTGTTCGGATTCTGGCAGGGGAGTGCATGGGGATTGGCGAACGACATACCGTACCGGCTTTTGTCGTGGGCTTCGGCTTCATGCGTGCGTGGGCGCTCACGTTTCTGAGCGACAGCGGCGTCACGCCGCCTCTGTCCCTGCAGATTTCGAGCGACATGTTCCTTGTTTTCGCCCCGCTCATCATTCTGACCATGGTCGTTGTCATGGCCGTGGTTTCGAAACGGGACGACGTGCGCGTCCTTTCGCCCAAGGCCGTTGCCCTCACGGCCGCCGTTCTCACGGCGGGCACCTGCCTGCTTGTGGGCAACGGCGCCGCCACGTCGGTTGCCGCCGAAGCCATCTGCGCGGTCGGGTTCGGCGCGTTCCTGCTGCAATGGGGCATCGTCAGCAGCCGCATTGCCGTCGAGAAACTCACGCTCTCTTTGAGCCTGGGGTTCGTTTGCGCCGGGCTGTTCTGCTACCTTCTGTGTCTGCTGCCTCCCTTTGCGGCGAACGCGTTCTTCGTCGCGTTCGTCCCCTTGTCGGCCTCGGCACTGTGCGTGGGCGCCCCGCAAGAGGCCAGGGGCAAAGGGGCTTCGCCTTTGGAAGATGGCGCGCAGGCCACGCATGCGCAGACGCAGCAGAGTGGCGACAAACGTCCGAGCGGCTTCCTTCGGAAACGGCCTGTGCAGAAAACCGGCACCCTGGTGCGCCTGTTCGTGGCCATGTTCCTGATGGAGCTGGTGGCACGCAGTTCGCTCATGCTTTCCGGAGAATTCTTCACGAGCGTCCTTTCGTATCCCTCTTCTTCCTTCGAGCTTGCCCGCCTGTGCGGCACGTTTCTGGCATCGACGCTGTTCATCGTCGTGGCGAAGTGTTCGAAGGAGCCTTTGCGCACCCTGTACCTGGTGGTTCCGGCGCTCTTGGTGTGCTCGTGCCTTTTCCTGCTTTTCGAGAACTGGGGCATCCCGTTCGTCACGTACGCCATCGCATTCGCTGCAGGCGCCTGGCTGGAGACCGTGTTCTGGATCTTCTTCAGCCATTCCCATCGCAGCATCGGCTTTCCCGCCATCATCGTGTGGGGGTCGGGCAGGATCGCCTTTTGGCTGAGCACCTTCGTCGGCCTGATGTTCTGGTCGTATCAGGCCCACATTGCGGGAGGCATCGTCGCCAACGAGAACGCCATGATCACGCTCACGCTCCTCATGGCGCTGCTGTCCATGGTCGTGTACCTGTTCGTGCTGCCCGAACGGTCGGTGAAGGCGCTGGGCATCATTGGCGGCGAAGCGCCTCGGGCCGATACCTACCACGCTCACGAACAGGTGTTTTCGGACATAGCCAAAGAGTTCGGCCTTTCGAAGCGCGAAACCGAGGTGTTCTGCCTCCTTGCCAAGGGAAGGGACACGGCCTACATCCAGGAGAAGCTGTTCATATCGTCGGGCACCGTCTGCTCGCACCGCGACCGCATCTACCGCAAGCTTGGCATACATTCCAAGCAAGAGCTTCTAGACCTTGTGGAGAACCGGCTGGGAGATCCAACGTAGCTTTCGCCCTTTCGCGTCCGGCGCAAGGTTCAAGCAACTGCTGCCGTCTAGCCATGTGCAACCCCACGACGCAGCCCCCTCCGTGCCTCCTGCACCGCGCACCCTCCTGTGCCTCCCGCGCCTCCCGTGCCTGCCGCGCACCCCCTGTGCTCCCATGCCTCCCGCGCCTGCCGCAATCCCAGCTGCCTGCTTCATATTCGTGACGATTGCGTAAAGGAATGGGGAATGCATTCGCGAATGTGGCAAGATGGAACATTGCAGAGATAGAGGATTCAGAAGAAATCGTGCTGGTCGCAATGAATGCGAACGCGGAAGCGGGGAACGCGGCGAGGCAAGAGACGGCCGCAACGCACAGGGTAGGCGGAAGCCCTGCGGCCCCAAGGCGTTACGGGATGCGGGAACGCAGCATCCCCGGGTCGCCCCGGAAGGCGGCCCAAGTCGCCACGGCAGACGCCCCCGTCAGGGGACGCAGAAAGCGGCGACGGAGAACTGCCAGGTGCCGCGAACGACGCATTCATGAGAGCGCGGAAGAGGTGCCGGACAACGGGACAGCCCCTAGAAGGCACGCACGATATAAGGAGAGATGCATGGGCTTCCTTTCGAAGTTCGAAGGAAAGATGGAAGACACGCTCGAGGGAGCAGCCGATCACATGGTCAAGTCGCCCATCTCGCCGGTTCAGATCGCCAAAAAGGCCGAGAAGAAGATGCGGCGCGAAAAGATGGTGGGAGCAGGCAAGCAGTACGCGCCCACGCTGTACACCGTGCTGGTGAACGCCGACGACGACGAGCGCCTGTTCGGCTACTACCCCACGCTTGCCGGCGAGACCGAAACCTATCTGGCAGCGAAGGCGGCCGAGGAAGGCCTGGTCATGGATGGCCAACCCCTCGTGCGCTTCATCGTCGACGAAGGCCTGCGCCACGGCAAGTTCGACGTGATCGCCGAGGCGGTGGCAGCGCCGCTGATCGCCCAGCTGCGCCAAGAGGAGATGGAGCGCT
Source organism: uncultured Gordonibacter sp. (assembly GCA_904420575.1). Classification (GTDB taxonomy): domain Bacteria; phylum Actinomycetota; class Coriobacteriia; order Coriobacteriales; family Eggerthellaceae; genus CAJFUR01. The sequence goes on along the minus strand of CAJFVW010000021.1, from coordinate 8,590 downwards.
ACGGCTTGGCCGGGGCTCCCTCTGCGGCGCGCGGCGGCGGCGCGCCTTACGGAGCCCCTGCAGGTTACGGGGCACCTGCCGCTGCAGGATACGGAGCCCCCGCTGCCGCAGGCTATGCGCCAGCCGCCCCCTACGACGCGGGTGCCGACCTCTACGGCAACGGCGCCGCGCCTTACGACCCGTATGCGGCCAGCGACCCCTATGCCGCGAACGACCGGTACGACCCTTATGCGCCTGCCGCAGAGGCGGCTCCCTATGGCTCCCCCGCCGCGGCACCGTTCGGCGCCGGCATGGCCGATCCCTACGCGGCGCCTGTTGCACAGGACGCCTTCGGCGACGCGCCTTCCGCCAATGGCAAGCCGCCCTTGCCCTACGTGCCGGAAGACGAGATAGACTACTCCATCGACTACGGCGAATACACCTTCGACAGCCAGAACTTCGAAGACTACCGCGACAATGGCCTGGCGGGCGCCCCGCTGCCGAACAGCGGCGCATACGGATCGCAGCAGCCCGGTTTTGCCGGAGCTCCCGACAGGCGCCCGATGCGTGCAGCGCAAGAGGCGCAGGACGTCCAGGGCGCAGGAATGGGCGCCGCAGGCGGAGCCGCCGCAGTAGCTGCGGGAGCCGCAGGGGTTGCCGCCGCAGGCATGGGTGCAGCAGGAGCCGCCGCTGCGCCCAACACCGTCGTGTTCGCTGCCGGCGTAGGCGCCGCCACGCCGCAGCCTTCGGCCGGCGTCGTGCGTGCGCGCCTGGTAGACACCACCAACAACCGCACGTACGCGCTGGCCACCGCCCGGCTCGTCATCGGCCGCGAATCCTCCTGCGACATCACGCTGCCCGACATCAACGTGTCGCGCGCGCATGCCGAGCTGCGCTTCGAGCCGCAAGGAGTCTGGTCCCTCACCGACCTGGGCTCCACGAACGGCACGTTCGTGAACGGACGGGAGATCGGCACGCAGCTGCTGCGCGAAGGCGACCACATCACCATCGGCATGACGAACCTCGTGTTCGACCGAGCCTGACGCACGGAAGGATGACCCCGTGATCGACGTCGTATTGCTGATCGCCCGGCTGCTGTTCGTCGCGCTGCTGTACCTGTTCCTGTTCGCCATCATGAAGACGGGCGTGGGACTGGTGCGCGGCCAGCGCAAGAAGGAACGCACCTGGAGCGTGTCGGTCGAACGCGGGCCGAAAGAGCTGCGGGGCGTCTCCATCGTCGTGCGCGGACCCGTCATCGTAGGCCGCAGCCCCGGAGCGGACATCGTCATCGGGGCGGGATACGTGTCGGGCCGCCATGCGCGCTTCTCGCTCATGGGACAGAACCTGTTCATCGAGGACCTGGGCTCCACGAACGGCACGTCCGTGAACGGACAGCCCATCGCCGAGCCGACGGCACTCAAGAACAACGACGTCGTGAACGTGGGCGACGTGGCCATTCGCGTGAGGTTTGCCTGATGGCGAGCTCTCGTCCGCACAGACGCGCAACCAGCACCCGCACGCCCGCCAGCACCTTCGGCAGCCGCACGGACGTGGGATGCCTGCGCGACCACAACGAGGACAGCCTGGTGGTCTCGCCGCCGCTGTTCGCCGTGGCCGACGGCATGGGAGGGCACGCCGCCGGCGAGGTGGCGTCTGAAATCGCCGTGAACGTGCTGGCCGAGCAGGCCCCTGCCCATCCCGATGCGAACGCGCTTGGCAACGCCGTCGTCGCAGCGAACCGCGCCGTGCTGCGGGGCGTGCACGAAGGCGTGGGACGCGAAGGCATGGGAACCACGTGCACCGCCGCGATGCTGGAAGGCGAGCGCCTGGTCATCGCCCAGGTAGGCGACTCGCGCGCATACCTGCTCCACCAGGGCAAGCTGCAACAGCTCACACGCGACCACAGCCTGATGGCCGACATGATCGAAGCCGGCCAGCTGACCCCCGAAGAAGCGCGCACGCACCCCCAGCGTTCGGTCATCACGCGCGCGCTCGGCAGCGACCCGCATCTGCAACCCGACCTGTACGAGATCAACGTGGAAACCGGCGACCGCCTGCTGCTGTGCTCGGACGGCCTGTCCACCATGGTGCAGGACGAGGACATCGAGTCCCTCATGGCGCGCACGCGCGATCCGCAACGGTGCGCTTCGCAACTGGTGAACGCCGCCATAGCCGCCGGAGGCCACGACAACGTGACCGTCATCGTGGCCGACGTGACCGGCTACGCCGAAGTGCGCCGCAAGAAGATGGCACGCAAGACCAAGCTGACCGTCGCGCTCGTGCTGGTGCTGCTGGCCGCCCTTGTCGGCGGCGCGGCCTACGCGTTCTCGTACTGGACGGACCATGCCGCCTACCTGGCAGAACAGGACGGCAAGGTGGCCATCTACCGCGGCGTTCCCGGCAGCGTGCTGGGAATGACGTTCTCGCACTTGGAGGCAACGACCGACGTGAGCCTGGACGATTTGCAACCCGGCCTGGCCAACCGCCTGCGCGAAGGAGCCATCACCGCCGACAGCGTGGAAGCGGCCGAAGCGCTGGTTGAATCGTACCGGCAGGACATCGCCCAGTCGCAGGGCGCGGACGCCGCCGACCCGGGCGGCGGCGCTTCGACCGGCAGCACGTCCGGCGATGCGGACGGTCAGGATGCGGCCTCGTCCGGCGGGTCTGCCGGTGGCGGCACGTCCGGCGGCGCGCAAGGGGGTGCGCCCTCATGACGCGCCGCAACATCGAGCTCATCCTCCTGTGCGTGGCCGCTCCCCTGGTGGTGCTGCCGTTCGCCATGCTGGCGCTGAACGACGGCCAGGCCCTGACCATGAACACCCTCGGGGTTCCCCTGGGCATTTTCGTGGCGTTCGTGCTGGCCCATCTTTCGGTGCGCAAGTTCGCGCCCGGCGCCGACCCGGCCATCCTGCCGCTGGCGTTCGCGCTTTCGGGGATCGGCATCGCGTTCATCACGCGCCTGGCTCCCGACTTGGCCATGCGCCAGGTCATGTGGCTGTTCTTGGGCGTGGTGTGCATGGTGGTGGTGCTGGCGTTGCTGCGCAACGTCGACAGGCTGGCCAACTACAAGTACACGCTCATGATCGCAGGCTTCGTCCTTTTGCTGTCGCCCATGCTGCCCCTCGTCGGCCAGGAGATCAACGGCAGCCGCATCTGGCTGGGCATTCCGGGCGTCATTTCCTTCCAGCCCGGCGAGATCGCCAAGATCGCCATCGTGCTGTTCCTGGCCGGCTACCTGGCGCAGAACCGCGAGATGCTCTCGGTCTTCACGTGGCGTGTCGGGCCGTTCCGCCTGCCTGACATCCGCACCTTGCTGCCACTCTTGCTTATGTGGGCCCTGGCCATGGTCATCGTCGTGTTCGAGAAGGACCTGGGCAGCGCGCTCGTGCTGTTCTTCGTGTTCCTGGTCATGCTCTATGCCGCCACGGGGAAGAAGTTCTATCTGGTCATCGGGCTGGGACTGGCCGCCGTGGCGGCCGTGGGACTGTTCTTCATGTTCGGGCACGTGCAGGCCCGCGTCAGCATCTGGCTCGACCCCTTTGCCGACGCGCTCGACAAGGGCTACCAGATCGTGCAGGCGCTCTACTCCATCGCCGACGGCGACCTGTTCGGCGTCGGCATCGGGCGCGGCATGGCCGACGTCATTCCCTACGTGGAAAACGACTTCGTCTTCGCCGCCATCGCCGAAGAGGCGGGGCTTCTGGGCGCGGCGGGCGTGCTGCTTCTGTACCTGTGCTTCGCCATCCGCGGATTCGTGACGGCGGCGCGGGCCAAAAGCGACGTGAGCTCGTTCATCGCCGTGGGCATGACCGCGGTCGTGGTGCTGCAGGCGTTCATCATCGTGGGTGGCGTGACGCGGCTCATCCCGCTGACCGGCATCACGCTGCCCTTCATCAGCCAGGGCGGCTCGTCGCTTCTGGCAAGCTTCATCATCGTGGGATTTCTGCTGCGCTGCGGGGACGAAGGCACGGGCGTAGGCGCGGAACTGGCCAGCAGCAGCACCTCGCTGCACACCAACAGCGTGCTGGGACGCGTGTCTTTGGGCAAACGCCTGACGAACGTCATGCTGCTGTTCTCCATCCTGTTCGCCGTGCTGGTGGCCAACCTGACCCTCATCATGGTGGTGCAGGCGAACGACTACCAGAACATGCCGGGCAACAACCACACGCTGGCCCGCGAGGCACGGACCGAACGCGGCACCATATCCACCTACGACGGCACCGTGCTGGCCAAGAGCGAGAAGAACGCAGACGGCACGTACGAGCGGGTCTACCCGGCAGGCGACCTGGCCAGCCACGTGGTGGGCTACGCGTCCACGCAGTACGGCACGAGCGGCATCGAGGCCGCCTACAACGACACGCTCAAGGGCCAGCAGAACTTCGCCAGCTGGACCGACGTCGTCAACTCGCTGGCAGGCATCAACACGCCCGGCAACGACGTGGTGCTCACGCTCAACTCCAAGATCCAGCAGGCGGCCCAGGACGCGCTGGCCGGCGAAGTGGGCGCCTGCGTGGTTATGGACCCCGAAACCGGCGCCGTGCTGGCGCTGGCCTCGTCGCCCACCTACAACGCGGCGGACGTGGAGTCGCTCATCAAGCAGACAGACAGCGCCTCGGGCAGCGAGCTGTACAACCGCGCCACGCAGGCGCTCTACGCGCCCGGCTCCACGTTCAAGATGGTCACCCTCTCCACGGCCCTGCAGGACGGCGTGACCACGGAGGAGACCGAGTACCAGTCCCCAGGCGTAATGGAGATCGGCAACGCCAAGGTCTCCAACGTGGACAACAACGAGTACGGCACCATCAGCCTGGCCCGTGCCACCGAAGTCTCTTCGAACACCGTGTTCGGCCAGGTGGGCGTCCAGCTGGGTCCCGAACGCCTGGTGGAGGGCGCCGAAAAGTTCGGCTTCAACAAAAAAATCGACTTCGATTTGCCGCTGGCCACGTCCCTCATGCCCGATCCCAACGAGATGACCGAGTGGGAAACGGCCTGGGCCGCCGCCGGAGAGCCGGTGGGCGAACACGAGAGCCCCGCCGGCCCTCAAGCGACCGTGCTGGAAATGGCCCTGGTGGGATGCGCCATCGCCAACGAAGGCACCATCATGCAGCCTTATTTGGTGGACGGCATCTACAACGCCAACGGCGAGCGCAGCTTCACCGGACAGCCCACCAAGCTCATGCAGGCCATAGACGCCGGCACGGCGGAGCGCGTGCTGAAGGTGCTGGAGGGCGTCGTGTCCAACGGCAGCGGCGCCGCAGCCGCTGTCGAGGGCGTGACCGTGGCAGGCAAGACGGGCACGGCGGAGCGCGGCGACGGGACGGCCGACAGCTGGTTCGTGGGCATCGCCCCCGCCGAGAACCCACGCGTGGTGGTTGCCATCGCCATCGAGAAGGGCGATTCGGGCGAGGGGGCCCGGAAGGCTCAAAATGTGTTGAAAACCGCCCTTGAAGTGCAGGGGCTGGTATAAATGAGGTATGCTTGCAGGACGTGTATCGAAGCGCGGATCGCCGCCGCAGGCATGTGACCTAAAAGGAGCAGAAACGTGACCGGATCCATGACAGGCAGGGTGTTCAACAACCGCTACCAGATAACCGAGCGCATCGGCATCGGCGGCATGGCCGAGGTGTATCGCGCCCAGGACAACGTGCTCGGCCGCTTGGTGGCCGTCAAGGTCATGCTTCCGCAGTATGCGGCCGACCCGAACTTCACGCAGCGTTTCCGCCAGGAAGCCGCCGCGGCCGCCAACCTGCAGAGCCCCTACATCGTGAACGTCTACGACTGGGGCCAGGACGACGGGACCTACTACATCGTCATGGAATTCGTGCGGGGTAGCGACCTGAAGACGGCCATCGTGCAGCGTGGCGCCATCAACCAGCGCAAGGTGGCCGAAATCGGCTCGCAAGTGTGTCAGGCGCTTTCGGTCGCGCACAACCAGGACATCATCCACCGCGACATCAAGCCGCAAAACATCATGGTGCAGCCCGACGGCAACGTGAAGGTCATGGACTTCGGCATTGCCCGCGCGAAGAACTCCGTCATGACGCAGACGTCCTCCGTGCTGGGCACCGCGCACTACATCTCGCCCGAGCAGGCGCAGGGCAAAGACCTCACCGCCGCGAGCGACATCTATTCGCTGGGCATCGTGCTGTACGAAGCCACCACGGGACAGCTACCGTTCGACGGCCCCGACGCCGTGAGCGTTGCTTTGAAGCAGGTGAACGACCTGCCCGTGCCGCCCCGCGAGATCAATCCCGACATCGATCCGGGGCTCGAGGCCATCATTATGAAGGCCATGGCAAAGAACCCGGCCGAGCGCTTCGCCACCGCAAACGACATGCGGCTGGTCCTGAACGACTACCTGGCAGGACGGCCCGTCGCCTTGGGCAATGGCTTCACCAGCGCGGAAACCGTGGTCATGGGCGGCATCGCCGGCGCCGGCATGGGCGCGGCCCTGGCCGACGGCACGCAGGTCATGCCGAGCGGTGCCGTAAAGCCCGTCACCACCAACCCCACCAGCTACCGGACGGGCGGATCAGGCTTCAACGACGACAAGAAGCGGAACACCAAACGGACGGCGCTCATCGTAGCTGCCGTGGTGGTCGCTCTCGCCGTGGTGGGCGTGGTGGTGTTCTCGCTGCTGAACGCCAGCCAATCGGGCAGCCCCGTGCCTTCCGTGGTGGGCAAGACGCAGGACGAGGCCACGCAGATCCTGCAGGACGCCGGGTTCGAAGTGGGCACCATAAGCTCCGCATACGACGAGAGCGTGGCTACCGGCCTGGTGATCAGCCAAGACCCGCCTGCCGACTCGAAACGGCCCGAAGGCACGAAGGTGAACCTGGTGTTCTCCCAAGGCACCAAGATGGTGTCGGTGCCCGACCTGACGAACATGACGTCCGACCAGGCGCGCGAGGAACTGCAGAAGTACGGGCTGATTCCTTCTGCCGGAACGGCCGAGTACAGCGACACCGTCGAGAAGGACCATGTGGCACGTCAAAGCCCCGCCGTCGGCGAATCCGTGGCGGAGGGCACCACCGTCGAATACTACCTGTCGCTGGGGCCCGAAGGCACCGAGGTCCCCTACGTGGTGGGCCAGAGCGAAGGGGACGCGACCGCAACGCTGGAGAACAAGGGATTCCATGTGTCGGTCGAGCAAAGGACCAGCGACGAACCCGCCGGCACCGTCATCAGCCAGACGCCTTCGAGCGGTCTGCTCAAGGAGGGCGACACCGTCAACATCGTGGTGAGCACCGGGCCCGAGAAGAAGACCATGTATTCCGTCGGCGTCAACTACAGCAGCGGCGGCACCGTGAGCGCTACCGCCTCGTCCGTGGAAGAAGGCGGCAGCTTCCAGGTGACCATCACGCCGAACAGCGGTTACGAGGTCAGGTCGGTCAGCGGCCTGGATCAGCAGGTGCCTCTGTCAGGCGGCACGTTCACCGTCTCCAACGTCAGGAGCAACGTGAGCATATACGTCGAGTTCGTCGCCGTCGCCCCTACCCCGAGCGGAGGCGACGACCCATCCCAGGAATAATGGGGCGGCCGATGCGCCTAAGGTTCCTGCACCGGCTTGCGGGAACCTTAGGAGAAGCCTTCAAGACGTCCCGCCTGCTCCCTCCCTCGGCGCCGGCACGCCATCTCGGCAATGGGTTTGTGTATGCCTTTTGAATACGACATTACGAAAGATGTCAAGTCTTTAAATCGGCGCTGCAACACCTATACTCTAGGTAGGTTCCGCCCTCGACGTCATACTTTGCGATGGACCGACGTTTTGACATTAGGGAGCTCAAGATAGCGGGTGGAATGGAGATTCGCATCCGTTGATGCGAAAGCCAGGAAGCCAGCTGCGAGCACCCACCTTTCGAGGTGGGTTCATCCTTCTGACCGGGGGTGGGACTCTTTTTGTTTCGCCGTTTTACAAACGGCGAAACCTCTTGACGCTGGGCGAGCCTGTGGCCACCCATCTGCTCGCTCCAAGCTTTCGTCGCGTACCCACGGTACGCTTTCTCAAGCTTTCGCGGCATCTGGGCGGCCACAGGCCCGCTCGCTGACTTACTACGCCAACCGGGGAAACTACGAATCAACCTGCGGGGTTCTTTGTAGTCATTATCTGTTCAAGCATGCGGTGAACAGCCTGCCTGGCTCGCCCTTACTTCGCGGCGGGCAGCCGTAGAACGAACGTGGTTCCTTGGCCTTCTTCGCTTTCCACTTCTATGGTGCCGTTGTGGTAGAGCACGGCATGCTTCACAATCGCAAGGCCCAGGCCGGTGCCGCCTGTTTCCTTCGAACGGCTTTTGTCCACACGGAAGAAACGCTCGAACACCTTGTCCTGCATGTCGGCGGGAATGCCGGGGCCCGTGTCGCTCACCCGCACCACCACATGGCGCGCAGCACTTGCAGACGTGCTGTCCGGCCGCGCAGCCGCGCCGGAAGCCATCGTACGGCTGGCCATTTTTCTCCCGCTTTCGACGGCATCGTCGGATTCCAGCATACAGGCGGCAGAACCCCCTGCCGCGGGCGCACCGCTCGGCGCCGACGATCCATCCGGTGCGCCTTCCTCCACCGACACCGCCATCACCACCTGGCCGCCTTCGTGATTGTAGCGGATGCCGTT
>CAJFVW010000020.1 GCA_904420575.1 uncultured Gordonibacter sp. | reverse complement strand
GGGTTGCGTGCTTGAGGCGTGCGGCGACGCACGTTCGAGATAAATGGTCGTCCAACGACAGAACCCGGCTTATCGGCCCGCTCGCATTCTTTCAAAACCCTCGGTTTCGCCTGCGGGAAAGAGGGCTTTTGTTGTGAGGAGATCTCTCATACGCATGAGCCCCGACACCTACAAGCTTGCCTATTCGAGATGACACTCCACGAGAGGCTTACGCGGGGTACAGCGTGTAGGCTTCGCCTTCTTCCGTCGCGTGCGAGTGGATGGTCACGCCGAAGGCGCGCTCGATGGCGCCGGCCTTCAGCACCTCCCCCACCGTGCCGGCGCAGGCAGCCTTTCCGCGCTCCATCACCAGCAGGCGGTCGGAGTAGCGCAAGGCCAGGTCCAGATCGTGGATGACCATGACGATGGTCTTGTTCGCCTCTTCGTTGAGCTTTCGGACGAGCTGCATCGTCTCGTGGCAGGCGCGGATGTCCAGATAGGTGGTGGGCTCGTCAAGCACGATGAGGTCGGTGTCCTGCGCGAGCGTCATCGCGATGAACGCGCGCTGGCGCTCGCCGCCGGAGAGGCGACGCAGCTCGTGGTCGCGGAACCGTCCGATGCCGGCCAGCTCGAGCGCGCGTTCCACATGGTCGCGGTCCTCGCGCGAGAGCCGGCCCTGGTGGGACAGGTACGGGTAGCGCCCGCACGCCACCAGCGCCTCCACGGTCATGGCCGGCGGGCGCGAGGCCTGCGCCAGCACGGCCACGCGCTGCGCCCGCTCCTTCGCCCTCATCGACAGCGTGGGCACGCCGTCCACCAGCACCTCTCCCGCACTCGGCCGCAGAAGGCCGTCGACCAGCTTGATCATCGTGGACTTCCCGCAGCCGTTCGGCCCCACGATGCTGGTCACCACGCCGTGCAGGAACGCCGCCGAAAGCCCCTCGATGAACGGCTCCCTCCCATACGAGAACGAGACGCCGCGAAGCTCGATGGCCGACGCTGCGGCGAGACCCTTCGACTCGCTTCGCTCGCTCAGGATGACAGCGGAGGGCTTCGCCCCTTCCTCGTCCGAGCCCAACGGCTGGGCGGCGGGAACCTGATGCGAGTTCCGCACGAGCCGAACGTCCCTGTGGGACGTTCGTGCGAGCAGGGCTGTCTGAGCAGCAGACCCCCACCGCCCAGGCGCGTGCCGAAGAACGGTCTCTTTACTCAAGATCCCGCCTCCTGTTCTTCAGGATGAGGTAGATGAAGAAGGGGCCGCCCAGAAACGCCATGAGGATGCCCACCGGCACCTCGTAGGGCGCGAACATGATGCGGGACAGAAGGTCGCACAGCACCACGAACGCCGCGCCGCACGCGGCCGAAAGCGGCAGCACCCAGCGGTTGTCGTGGCCCACGAAGAAGCGCACGAGGTGCGGGACGATGAGCCCCACGAACCCGAGCAGCCCGGCGAAGCTCACGGCCACGCCCGCCAGCACGGCGGCCAACCCCAGCATGGCCAGGCGCGTCGCGCCCACGTTCATGCCGAGCGCGTGGGCCGTGTCGTCGCCGAGCGCCATGATGTTGAGCTTGCCCGCGGCCACAAGCGCCGCGGCCAGGCCGGCCACGATGTAGAGGGCCGGCCACCACAGGTCGCCCATGAGCACGCCGGACAGGCCGCCTACGAGGAACGACGACGAGCCGATGTAGGCGTCGGGGTTCACGATGAGGATGGTGTTCATGCCCGCGCCGAACACCGACGTGATGGCGATGCCGGCCAGCACCACCGTGAGCCGCGACGTGGAGGCCCCCAGCGAGATGCCGAAGATGACGAGCGCCGTCGCCAGCGCCCCGGCGAACGCCGCGAGCGGCGGGAGCCACAGCGCGCTGGGGAACACGCTGGCCGCGACGAGCACGGCGAGCCCCGCCCCCGAGTTGATGCCGATGATGTTGGGGCTGGCCATGGGGTTGTCGAGCACCGCCTGGATGATGGCGCCGGCCACCGCGAGCGCGCCGCCGGCCAGAAGCGCCGCCAGCACGCGCGGCAGGCGCACGTTCACGAGGATGCTTTTCGCGGACGCGGCCACGTCGCCGCCCGTCGCCCAGGCCACCAGGTCGCCCAGGCTCACGGACGACGAGCCCACCAGGAACGCCGCGACCGTCGCCGCCACGAGGACGGCGACGGAGACGACGGTGGCGACGGGGGCCGCCTTGTCCCGGCTGAATCCGGCCACGGAAGGTCAGGCCTTCGCTTTACGCGTACAGCGCGTCGTAGAGGACCTGGTAGCTCTGGTCCCAGCGCTCGTTGGGCTTGTACTGGAACAGGTGCGGGTCGAGCGTGACGTAGTTGCCGTTCTGCACCGCCGAGAGCGTGGACCACGCCGGGTTCGCCGCCGTCTGGTCCTCGAGCGCCTTCATGGCCGCCGCGTCGTCGTTGCCCATGGGCACCACGAAGATGAAGTCGGGGTTCAGCTCGATGATGGATTCCAGGCTGAAGTCCTTGAGCAGGCTCTTGTTCTCGTCCACGAGGTTCCTGACGCCCAGGTCGGCCAGCATCGCGCCGGTCATGGTGGAGGACGCCTGCACGCGGGTGCCGCCGGAGTAGGTGGTCAGCACCAGCGCCGTCGGCGCCTCGCCTGCCGGCACCTTGGCCACGATGTCGCCGATACGGGCCTTCGTGGCCTCGCCGTTCTGCTCGTACAGGTCGGCGCGGCCGGTGATGTCGGTGCAGGTCTTGAGCATGCGCAGGTAGTCTTCGAACGTGGTCACCTGGAACGCCGCCACGGGGATGCCGGACGCCTCGAGGGCGGCCTTGAGGTCGGTCTGGCTGGACTCGCCGCCGCGACCGCCCGAACCGCTGGTCATGATCACGAAGTCGGGCTCGAGCGCGATGATGGCCTCCAGGTTGGGGTTCGCGAAGTCGCCGACCTTCTGCACGTCGGCGGACTTGAGGTCGTAGTCGGACAGCGTGAAGGCGTCGTCGGACGCGCCGACAAGCGAGCCGCCCGCCAGCTCCCAGATGCTCGCGAAGCTGCCCATGCAGGCCACGACGCGCTGCGGATCGTCCACGGTGACTTCTGCGCCGGTGTCGTCGGTGAAGGTGACGGGGCCGGCCTGCGAGGCCTGTCCGGCCTCCGCCTGCGGGGCGCTCGCGTCGGTGCCAGCCTCGGGTTGGGAGGTCGAGCAGCCGGCGAGCAGCATCGAGGCGGCGAGAGACGCAGCGAGGGCGGCGGGCACGATGCGCCGGGAGATGATGGTCATGGGGCTCCTTTCGATAAGATGATCCAGGTCCAGCAAGGTCAGCGAGGGTTTCCGTGGTGCCCGAGATCGTGGGGAGTGCGAGGGTGAGGCGTACTTCGGTACGCGAGCCCTCGCACTCGCCGCGAGATCGGGTGCCACGGGAAGCCGCAGCGTCGGCTAGCTGCGCTGTTCGTCAGAACAGCGCAGCCCATGCGCGCAGTAGTCGTCTTGCGCGAGGATGTCGCCGTCGTGGTAGTAGGCGGCGCGGGCCCGGCAGCCGCCACAGCCATTGCGATAGTCGCAGGTGCCGCACGAGCCGGAGTAGGCCTGCGTGCGCAGTTTCTCGAACACGGGACCCGTCTTCCAAATCTCGTCAAAGGGCTGCTCGCGCACGTCGCCCGCTTCCTCGGTCATGTAGGCGCAGGGACGCACGATGCCCTCGCTGCCGACGACGCAGTACGTGAAGCCCGCCAGACACCCGCGCGTGAAGCGCGTCTCCACCCCCAGCTGCTTCGCCACGCGCGTGAACTGCGGCGCGCACGTGGGCTTCACGTCGATGGGCACCTGCGCGGCCTTGCGCATGAGGTCGGCGAGCAGCTTCTCGTTCTCCAGCACCTGAAGCGACGTCTCCTGGATGAACTTGCCGCGCCCGACGGGAATGAGGAAGAACACGTAGTGCGCGATGGCGCCGATCTCCACCGCGAAGTCGGTGATGGCGCAGACCTCGTCGCGGTTCCAGTCCACCACGGTGGTGTGCAGCTGGAACGGCAGGCCCGCCTGCCTGCACGCCTCGATGCCGGCCATGGTCAGGTCGTAGGCGTTCGGCAGGCCGCGGAACTTGTCGTGCTTCTCGGGCACCAGGCTGTCCACCGAGATGCCCATGGCGCAGGCCCCGGCCTCCTTCAGGCGCACCGCCACCTCGGGCGTGATGAGCGTGCCGTTCGAGCCGAACACCGGGCGCAGGCCGTTTTCGGCCGCATGCGCCACCAGCTCGTAGATGTCGGGACGCATGAGCGGCTCGCCTCCCGAGAAGATCATCACCTTGAAACCGGCCCGGGCGATCTCGTCGATCATCTTCTTGCCCTCGTCGGTCGAGAGCTCCTTGTCCGTGGCTTCCTCGGCGTCCTGATAGCAGTGGGCGCATTTGAGGTTGCACTGGTTCGTGGTCATCCACGACACGATCATAGGCGCACGCATCCTTTCTCCGTTGCTTTATCACAGTAGTGCATCAGAGCGACAAGAAAAAACGAACCGGGAGCCTGCAGGAGGAAGCGGGCGTTGCAGCGGGCCCGCCTCCCCGGCCGCATGTCTCGCAAGGGCGCAGCACCAGGAAAGCGGAGAGACGTGGTGAGGCGCCCTTGCGGAGCCGGCCTGCAGGCCGAAAGGAGGGTCAGTCCGAGGGATCGCCGGGCCCGTCGACTCCGCAAGAAGCGGCTTCGTCGGGGCGTTCCCGATACGAGGACACCACGGCCTCCAGATAGTCGAACACGGCTTGGCGCAGCTCGTCGAACGACCCGTCGTCGCCCGGGTGCGGGGCGATGTTCTCCATGAGGATGAAGTTCTGCTCGGACGCACCCGCATTCTGGGCCTCGAGTGCCAGGTAGCGCTTGGCCAGGTCGCGGTTGCGCGGGCTTTCCGCAGGTTCTCCCGCCGGCATGAGACGGATGGTGTCCGCAATGAGCTCGTGCCACTTCGACACGGCCTTCTCGCGCTTGATGCGGTCTTCGGGCGAGGCTTCGGGACGGTCGTCTTCGCGGATGCAGGTGAGACGCCAGAAGAACCGTCCCTCGTCCTGGCAGCGCTCGACCACGCCGGCCATGGCCTTCCAGTCCACCTCTGTGGCAGCCGCTGCGGCGTCATGCAGTTCGCGGAGCGTCGACAGCCGCTTGAACAGGCGCAGGAAGCTCTCTTCGATGTCGTCCATCTGCTCGCCGGCCAGCTCCTGCACCGCTTCGGGGTTCTGGAGCAGGTCGGCGTCCGACTTGATCTGCGCCAGAGAAAGCCCCAGGTACTTCAGGGTCAGGATACGGTAGAGCACCTGCACGTTGTCGTCGGTGTAGAGGCGCTGGTTCTGCGGCCCTTTCGCCGAAGGCGAAAGCAGTCCCTGCTGGTCGTAGTACTGGATGGTCCGCACCGTCACGCCGACGCGGCGCGCAAGCTCTCCCACCGTCAGGTATTCAGAAGCGCCCATGGCCTCTCCCTCGTCGCCCGCCGCACGGCAGGCCCTTCTTCCTCGTCCGACCACGCGGCCCCCGCCGCGCAACGGAGACGAGCATAGGCGATGACGTAGCGTCACCGTCAACAACTAGTTTCTCTCCTCCAAATTTTGGCGACAATTCTTCGGGAAAAACCCGCATGGCGCCTTGCCGGGCGCGAGTGGGCGCAACAACGGAGGCTGCGGCACGTCGATAATCGGCGATTTTGTGGCACGGAAGGCCGCAGGACCGCTCAGGGGAACAAGGGAAGGGAGGCCGTCCAGGCCTTCACGAGCTCCGAATCGGCCGCGACCGCAAGCCGCTTGTGACGCGACGTGGCGCCCGCCGCGACCCGGACGGCGCCTTTGGGCACGCCCAGAGCATCGGCGACCAGCTTGCACACCGCTTTGTTCGCCTTTCCATCGTCGGGCGGCGCGCACACGCGCATCCGCACTTCCAGCTGCGCGGACGTCCCGCCCGCCAGGCCGTCCGCCACGGGTGGCACCACGCCCAAGACCTCGTCGCGCCCCGACCGGGGCGTGACGTGAACGGCTATGAAGGATTCTTTGGGCATGCGAGATCTTCGCAATCGGGAACAGGCAAGAGACGCCCGCGGCGTCGGCCGGTTCCGGCGGCCGTAGGCCGCCGGAACCAACCTAGTCGATTTCCTCGAACTCGAAGGAGTCGTCCGCGTCGCCGAAGCCGGACAGGTCCTTCTCGACCACCGAGGGCTTCGGGGTAGCGGGGGCGGCGACGGCGCCCGTGGTCTGCGGCGTGGCATAGGTCGGGGCGGCGTCCGCGTTGATGGGCGCCTGGGCAGGCGACATCACGCGGCCGGTCGAGCCGGACGCGGGAGACGCGGCCACGGGCGACGTGGCCGTCGGGCGGGCATGGGCGCTCGCGTACGCAGAGGACGAGAGGTCGCCGCCGATCTCGGCAAGCTTGCGCGTCGCGTCGCTGATGAAGTCTTTGAGCAGGTCCTGGTACTCGTCACGCGCGTCTTCGCGGTCGTCCTCGAGCTTCTTGATGGCGTCGAGCACTTCCTGCTTCTCGTTCTCGACGCGGTCGAGGATGCGCTGCGCCTCGTCCTTGGCGTCCTGGATGGTGCCGGCCGCCTGGGCGTTGGCGTTCGCCATGATCTCGTCGGCGGAACGCTGCGCGATGATGAGCGCCTGGGCGATGGCGTTGTCGTCGGCCTTCTTCGCCTCCAGCTGGCGCTCCAGCTCGGCGATGCGCGCGTCCTTTTCGGCCAGGACCTGATCCGAAACGCCAGCCTGAACCGGTTCGATGTGGGCCGGCGTGTCGAACCCGTCGAAGCGGTCGTCAAGCTGGCCTTCGAGCTGGGCGATCTGGTTGTTCATGGCGTCGATCTCGTCGGCCACGTGCTCGAGGAACACGTCCACCTCGTCGACGTCGTAGCCCTTGCGGTCGATCGAAAAGCTCATGTTGTGAATCTCAGCCGCCGTGATAGCCATACTTCATCCCTTCGCCTTTGGGTCCATGCTCCGAACAGCAGTGTTTAGCGATCATAAGAATCTTACCAGCAATTGTGCACCCAATTGTAGTACAAGCAGCGCAATTATGGGGGTTATGTCCACCATACCTCCAAGAGGGGGTATGAGCTTCTTGAACAGGTTGAGGTACGGGTCGCACACCTTGGCGAGCACGGCGTTGACGTCGCGCAGGATGCCACGGTCGGTGGGCAGCCAGGACATGATAACGTACACGAAGATCAGCATGCTGTACACGTCGACAAGCGACACGATGAGGTATCTCAGCACTGGCCCAACTCCTTCGATCGGCGTACGGCGGCGGACAGCCCGGCGGCGATGGCGGGCGCGAACCCGGCCTCTTCCATGGCGGCAAGCGCCGCAAGCGTGGAGCCGCCCGGGCTGCACACGGCCACGCGCGTGGTCTCGGCGTCCTGGCCCGTGCGCGCCATGAGCTCGATGGTGCCGCGCACGGTCTCGAACGCCAGGCGTTCGGCGAGCGCCGCATCGAGACCCAAGGCCGCACCCGCATCGCGCAGCGCCTCCACGAAGGCGGCAACGTAGGCCGGCCCCGATCCGCTGAGCGCGCCGACGGCGTCGATGTCCGCTTCGTCCACGACGCAGGCCGTGCCCAGGCAGGCGAACAGATCGCGCACGAGCGCCACGTCGTCCGGCGCCGCATGCGCGCCGCCCGTCACGGCGGTGACGCCCGCCCCCACGAGAAGCGGGGTGTTCGGCATGGTGCGCACCAAGCGCGCCCCCGGCGGGAGCGCCGCTTCAAGACGCGCGGTGGAAAGCCCGGCGGCGATGGACACGAACAGGGGGCCGTCCGGCCCGCCCGCATAGGCGTCCTCTTCCGCGATGCCCTTCAGCACGCCCATCATGACTTGGGGCTTCACGGCAAGCAGCACCAAATCCGCCGGGCCGATGCGGCGCGCGTCGTCCACGCACGCCACGCCGTAGCGCTCCTGCAGGAAGGACCGGCGCTCCCCGCCCGGATTGGCCACCACGAAGTTCTCGGGACCCAGCACGTCGGCGGGCGCTTCATGCGCGCCTATCCAGCCGCCCATGATGGCCTCGCCCATTTTCCCGCCACCGACGAGGGCTATGCGCATCCCGTCGGCAACGTCGAAGGAAGCGGTTGCGGTCATCTACAGCACTCCTTGGTTGTGCAGGCCGGTGCGCTCGGCGTCGGTCAGCGCGCCGCCCCGCGTGATGGCGAACACCTTGTCGGCCACGCATTCCACGTTCGCCTCGAGGGCGCTCGAGACGCCGAACGAGAAGTCCAGGATGCGCTTGGCCAGCGAGTCGGGCGTGTTGCGCAGGGCGAGCACCACCACGTCGCCCGCCTTGAGTATCTTGGCGATGCGCTCCACCTCGCCGTAGCTGGCAGGCTTGAACACCGTGCAGGACCGCGACGACGAGAACGACGTGGCGCCCGTGCCCGCGTACGCCTCGTACGGGTCGAACCCGCTGCGGGAGCTGGAAGCGGAAGCGGTGGGCGCCGTGGCGCCCTGCGAGGGCAAAGGCGCAGGCGAAGCGGCCGAGGCACCGCGCGGACTGCGCGCGTCCGAAGCGTCGAAGCGGGAGGCGCCCGCGTCGGAGCCCGACGGCTCGAACAGCGAGTTCAGCCCTTCCGAACGGTCGCGGCGGGGGGCCGACGCCGCGGCGGCCGCCGCGGCGGTTCCTTCCGGCGTCAAGGACGGTGGCAACGACGAGTCCACCATGGTGCGTTCGCCCCGATATCCCAAAGCGGAGGCGGAGCTCACGCGGCGCGGCGGCAGAGGGTCGCGGGTCAGGCTGTCGGGAAGCTGGGTGTGGGCCCGCACGTCGTCGATGGAGACGAGCTTGGGAAGCGCAGGCTCCGTGCGCGAGCTGCGGGCGCCACGCGCCGAGCCCACGCCGGCAGAGCGCGTGGTCACCGGCGCATACGAGTCGTAGCGCCCGCTGTGGGCGTTCTCGTCGTAGCCCGGGCCGTAGTCGGCGTACTCGTCGTAGCCTTCGCCGTAGTCCCCGTATTCGCCGTAGTCGCCATAGCCTTCGTCGTAGGGTTCCTGGTCGTAGGGTTCCTGGTCGTTCGCGTCGGCGAAACCGAGCTTCGATTTGATGCCGTCAAGCATGCCTCGCTCCGATTTCTTTCTTCCTGGCAGCTCCATGTTGTCACCTGCTTCGTTTGTCTCCGGCGATCGTGCCGCCGCTGCGTTTTCCCATCCTGGCTGCGTTGGATCCTGCTAACGGTCGGCCTCGTCGAAGGCGTCGTCGAAAACGGCGCGGCCGATGCGCACTATGGTAGCGCCCGCGAACACGGCTTCCTGCCAGTCTTCGCTCATGCCCATAGAAAGTTCATCGAAGGCGTCCGCCCGTTGCGCGTCCAGGCCGTCACGCAAACGGGCGTGCAAGCGGGCCAGGTCTTCGAAGCAGGCGTGCGCCACGGCCTTGTCGCCCTGGGGCGCCATGGTCATGAGGCCGCGCACGCGCACGTTCGCGAAGGGCTCGCACGCACGCAGCAGCGCCCCTGCCTGACCGGGCGCCACGCCGCTCTTGCTTTCCTCCCCCGACACGTTCACCTCGAGCAGCACGTCCTGCACCTTGCCCAGGCGCCGGGCCGCCTCGTCGATCCTGGCCACGTGGCGCTCCTGGTACAGCGAATGGACAAGCGAGGCGCACTGCACGATGTCGGGGATGCGCCGCGACTGGACGTTGCCGATGAAGTGCCATCTGGCCTGGGGGTACTCGCCTGCCTTTTTCTTGATGGCGTCGGGGCGGTTCTCCCCGAAGTCACGGGCGCCGGCGGCCAGCGCCGCCTCCACGCCCGACAGGCCGACCGTCTTGGAGACCGCGACGAGGCGCACCTCGCCCGGATCGCGCCCGGCTTCCCGGGCCGTCTGCGCCACCTGCTGGGCGACGCGCCGATAGCGTTCCTCAATTCCCATAGGGACCCACCTCGTTCCTTGCGAATGCGATGGCGCCGTGACGCCCGCACACGCCGCCGCTTGCCCGATAGGAGTACCAGCGCCCGGTCGTGTCGCAGGCCGTGCAGGCCCCCGCATCGCAGACGCGTGCGCCATCCACGCCCGCGCGCTCGACGTCGCAGACGACGGCCGCGGGCAGGTCCACGTGCCCCGGCTTCGGCACGGCGACGTCGCCGAAGGCCTCGGCGAACCGGTCGTACACGTCGGGACCGCAGGCGAAGCATTCGGCATGGATGCATGGGCCGACGTACACGTTGTAGGCAGCCGCCACGTCGCGCAGCCGGTCCTCGGACGGCGCGCATTCCCTGCCCGCGCCCTGCACGTCGCGCAGGGCGAGCGCGCGCACGGCCTGGTACGCGATATGGGCCACGGCGCCGCGCCACCCGGCATGCACGACCGCGAACCTCCCCGTCGGGGACACGGCCACCACCGGCACGCAGTCGGCGAAGCAAAGGAGCGCGGCCACGTCGGGCACGCCCACAAGCAGGCCGTCGGCGCCTTCGGCCGCAGCCGCGCAAGCGTCTTCGATGTCGGACGCGTCGTCGATGGCGACGATCCGCGTGCCGTGCACCTGGTTCGGCACCACGAGCGGCATGCCTTCCGCGCCGAGGGCGGCAAGAAGGCGGCGGCGGTTCTCCTGCACGGCGTCCACGGCGTCCTGCACGTGTCCGCCCAGGTTGAGCGTCGCATAAGGCCCCGCGCTCGCGCCGCCGAGGCGTCCCGCGAACGCCACGCAGACGCCGGTGGCGCGCTCGAGCCCACGGTCGGCGAGCAGGAACAGGCCGCCCTGGTCCCATGGGACCAGGTTCGGCAGAGGCAAGGGTGCGGCCACGAGCGCGACCTTCGCGCTAGCGCTGGCGCTTCAGGAAGTCGGGAATGTAGTCCTCGTCGGCGAAGCGGCCGTTGCTCGTCGTGGTGGAGAACGAGACCGGCTGCGACGGCGCCGGGACGCTGGGCTCGGTGGAGGCGAACAGGTCCTTGCGCGAGAAGTCCATGGAGGACTGCTGCGCCGCGTTCATCTTGAACCCGGTGGCGATCACCGTTATGCGCACCTGGTCCTGCATGGCCTCGTCGATGATCTGGCCGTAGATGATGTTGGCGTTGTCGTCGGCGCAGGCCTCCACGGTGCGGGCCGCCTCGTCCACTTCGGTGAGCGTGAGGTCGGGGCCGCCGGCGATGGAGAACAGCACGCGGGAGGCGCCGGCGATGGAGGCTTCCAGCAGGTTGGAGTTCGTGGCCTGCTGAGCGGCGTCGAGGGCGCGGTTCTCGCCCGAAGCGATGCCGATGCCCATCATGGCCGTGCCCGCGTCCTTCATGACGGTGCGGATGTCGGCGAAGTCGAGGTTGATGAGGCCGGGGATGGTGATGAGGTCGGTGACGCCCTGGATGCCCTGGCGCAGCGTGTCGTCGGCGATGCGGAAGGCGTCGAG